>CAYXZP010000021.1:0-28105 GCA_964469485.1 uncultured Myxococcales bacterium
TCCTGGGCGGCGTCCATCATCGCGAAGGTGTCCACGCCGGTCGGGATCCCCGATGACCGCGCCGGCCCTAAGTTTGCCGGCCAGCACCCGGTCGGCCACCAGGCGGCGCTCGTGCCGGCCGGCCAGGGCGGCCAGTTCGGCCTTTTCCACGAGCAGGGCCCCATCCTGCGCGGCCCCTAGCCGGGCCCCGTCGCCGCTGAGCAAGTCGACAGCCAGGGCGTAGGCGCGTGTGCCGCCGGCGTCCGCCGCGGCAAGCAGCTTGCCGGGAGCGGCCCCGGCCGAAAGGGCCAGGAGTTCGAGCGAGCCGATCCCGAACACGGGCAGTTCGTCGATCAGTGCCAGACCGCGGGCCAAGGCCAGCCCCACCCGCAGCCCGGTATAGGAGCCGGGCCCGAGCGCGACGCCGATCCCGGCCAGGTCGGAGGGCGCAACGCCGCATTCGTCGAAGAGCCCGGCTAGTGCCCCGGTCAGGGCCTCCGTCGTGCCGTCGGCGGCCTCCGGGTATCGCTCGGCCATGAGTTCGGGTCCACGGGCCAGCGCCAGGCCCGGACAGCCGCCGGCGCTTTCTATCGCCAGCACCGGTCCTGGGTCCGAGTAGCTTCGCACTAGTTGCCGACGATACGCGAGATGTCGTTAAAAACGACGAAGATCATGAGCGCGAGCAGGAGGAAGACGCCCAACTGCTGGGCCAGCTCCCGGTAACGCAGCGACAGGGGCCGTCCGCGCAGACCCTCTATGCCGAAGAACAGAAGGTGCCCGCCGTCGAGGACGGGGATGGGCAGCACGTTGATCACTCCCAGGTTGACGCTGATCAGCGCCATGAAGCGCAGTAGCGGCTCGAGTCCGGTGGCGGCACGGCGGCCGGCCTCCTGGGCTATCATGATAGGACCGCCGAGGTCGCTGGCGGACACGCGGCCCTGAAAGATACGGGCCAGCGTCTCGAAGATAACGCGCGTCCAGAACCAGGTCTGGCGCGCACCGATACCGGCGGCCTCTATCACACCGACGGGATTGTTCTCGAAAGCCCGCTCTATGCCGACCATCCAGGCCTCGCCGATGACCTCGCCAAACATGTCGCGCTGGTCGTGCCGTTCGGGGACCACGCTGACCTCGCGGCTTCGCCCGCCGGCATCGACCACGCTCAGGACGAGCGCCTTGCCGTCGCTGCCGCGCACGCCGGCGGCCAACTCGTCCCAACCGGCCACCGTATGGCCGTCGATGGCCACCACCGTGTCGCCGCCGGTGAGGCCGGCCGTCGCGGCCGGCCCGCCCTCGCGCACGCCGGCTATGCGGGCCTCATCGAGCGCCACCGGGCTGCCATAGACCGCGGCCACAAGGGCGAAGAGCACGAAGGCGAACAGGATGTTCACGGCCGGCCCGGCCGCCACTATTGCAGACCTCTGTCCGAGCCCCTTGGCGGAAAAACGGCGCGCGGGGTCGCCGTCCCCGACGGCTCCGGGATCCTCGCCACCGGCGGCGTCGCGCAGGTCGTCCTGACCGGCCATGCGCACGTAGCCGCCGAGCGGAATGAGGGAGAGCCGGTATTCGGTCTCGCGCGAACGGAAGGCAAACAGCTTGGGGCCGAAGCCGAGCGAGAACACGAGAACGTCGACACCGCAGCGTTTGGCCACCAGGAAGTGTCCTAACTCGTGGACGAAGATGATGAGCGCGATGGCCGCGATGGCCCCGGCTATGCTTTCGATCGCCATTATCAGCCTGGTCAGCCTACCAGAAAGCTAGCATAGTAGTACACGAAGACCACGGGAAGGATAAGGCTGTCGGTGCGGTCGAGCACACCGCCGTGGCCGGGAAATACCCCGCCGGAATCCTTGGCGTCGTAAGCGCGCTTGATCATCGATTCGAGCAGGTCGCCGGTCTGGCCGAGCACTCCAATGGCGCCGGCAACGAACAGCACCTCGACGCCGCCGAGCTTGCCGAGCATCAGGTGGTTGAAGATCACACCGGCAAAGAGACTTGCGAACAGGGACACGAGGGCTCCCTCGACGGTCTTCTTGGGACTGACCGTCGGCCACAGTTTGCGGCTACCGAAGGCCGCACCGCCGAAATACCCGCCGGCGTCGCCGGCCATCGCGCAAGCCAGGAGAAAGATGACCCATGCCGGCCCGTCCTCGACGGCTCGCAGCCATATGAAGTGGGGAAGCAACACACCGCCGTACAGACAGCCGAGCAGGATGTGGGCCGCCTTGCTCACGCTCTTTTCCATGTCTTGGGCGGTGGCCAGCGTGCTCAGCAGAACGCCGGCGAGACATGCCACTATGCCGGCCGATATGGCCGTGCCGCTCTGACCGAGTCCCATGGCAACGGCGATGGCCATGCCGCCGGCCACGACCGTGGTGCGGGCCCCGGCGATACCCCCGAGGCCCATTTCGGCGAACTCGCGCAACGCGACGAAGGTCGTGCCCAGGATGAAGATTGTGTAGATCCAGGCCGGCGCCCAGACGATGAGCCAGACCAGCAGAGGTATGGCCACTACCGCGGTAAGAAGTCTCGCCTTTAGCACTCGCCGGTCTCCCGCCCTCAGGCGGACCTCTCCAGCTGGGATGCCGTGCGCCCGAAGCGGCGGCTCCTGCGCTTGTAATGCTCGAGCGCGGCCATGAACTGCTCACGGCGGAAGTCCGGCCACAGCGTCTCGGTGACGTAGATCTCGGTGTAAGCCAGGTCCCAGAGCAGGAAGTTGGATATCCTCATCTCGCCGCTGGTCCTTATAAGAAGGTCCGGCTCGGGAACCCCCGCCGTCATGAGCGCGCCGGCAAAGCGCTCTTCGTCGATACGCTCGGGCTTGAGCCGGCCGTCGCGCACCTGGCGGGCCAGATGGCGCGCGGCCGCGACTATATCCTCGCGCCCGCCGTAGCTCAGCGCCAACCGTACGGTCATTGCCGTGTTGGCCTCGGTACGGCGTTCCACCGACCGAAGCTCGGCAAGGACATCCGGCGGTAGGCGCCTTAAATTGCCGATGGCCTGCACCCTGATGCCGTGCCGCATCAGGCGCGCCAGTTCCGTCTTGAGATAGTTTCGGAGCAGGCGCATGAGCGCGTCCACCTCGCGCGCCGGACGGGCCCAGTTCTCCGTCGAGAACGCGAACAGCGTCATGTTCTCGATGCCCACGTCGAGAGCGGTATCGATCACCTCGCGCACCGAGGTCTTCCCGCGCCGGTGTCCGTAGAGCCGGTTCTTGCCGCGGGCGGCCGCCCAGCGCCCGTTGCCGTCCATAATGACCGCAACGTGGCGGGGTAGCAGCGGGTCTCGTTGTTCGCCGTTCACGTGGGGCCGGTCGCCGGCTAGACGGCCATGACGTCTTCTTCCTTGGCCTTTGTCACGGAATCGATCTCTTCGATCGTCTTGTTGGTAATCTCCTGGACACGCGCCTGCCCGCTACGCAGATCGTCGTCGGATATGTCCTTGTCGGCGTTGAGCTGTTTGAGCATGTCGTTGGCGTCGCGGCGGTGGCTGCGCGCCGAAACGCGATGGTTCTCGCCCTCGCGCTTTACCTGTTTGACGAACTCGAGGCGCCGCTCCTCGGTAAGCTCGGGGATGGGCACGCGCAGGATCTTGCCGTCGTTGACGGGCGACAGCCCGAGGTCGGCCTTGCGTATGGCCTTGTCTATCCCGTCGAGCGCGCCCTGGTCGAAAGGCTGCACGACGAGCAGCCGCGCTTCGGGGGCCGAAACGCCGCTGAGCTTGTTGAGCGGCGTCTCGGTTCCGTAATAGTCGACCATGACGCCGTCGAGGAGCGCCGGGGTGGCGCGCCCCGTCCTCACGCGCGAGAGATCGCGCCTGAGCGACTCGACCGTCGCCTTCATATCCGCCTCGAGACCCTCGACCACCTCGTCGATCACTACGCGGCCCCCGCGACGGTCGTGCCTATCTCTTCGCCGACGACGGCCCTTACGATGTTTCCCGGGCGTGTGCCGTCAAAGACTATGATCGGCATGCGGTTCTCCATGCAAAGAGAGATCGCGGTGGCGTCCATGACGGCCAGTTCGTCGTTTAACACCTGCTTGTAGGTCAGGAAAGTATAGCGCTCGGCGTCCGGGCGTTTCTCGGGGTCGGCCGAGTACACACCGTCAACACGCGTCGCCTTCATGATGACGTCGGCGCCGATCTCTATGGCGCGCAGGCTGGCCGCGGTGTCCGTGGTGAAGAACGGGTTTCCGGTGCCGGCCGCGAACAGGACCACGCGCCCCTTTTCGAGATGGCGGTTGGCGCGCCGCCTTATGTACGGCTCGGCCACCTGTTTTATGTCGAGCGCCGACTGCACGCGCGTCGGCACACCTTGTTTTTCGAGCGCGTCCTGCATGGCCATGCTGTTTAGCACGGTTGCCAGCATGCCCATGTAATCCGCCTGCGAACGGTCCATGCCGAGCTCCGCGGCGCTGAGGCCGCGGAATATGTTGCCGCCGCCCACGACTATGGCCACCTGGCAGCCCAGGCCGACGATCTCCGCCAGCTCGGCGGCAAGCCGGGCGGCGACGGCCGGGTCGATGCCATAGCCGGCCCCGCCGGCAAGCGCCTCGCCGCTGAGCTTCAAGAGAATACGTCTGTATTTGGGTTTGGCCGGGCTCATATCGCCGCCCACACAAGCGCGCCGGGTCCGCCTCAGGAGGTCTGGGCGATCTGTGCGGCCACCTCTTCGGCCAGATTGCCGCCCGCGCGTTCTATCCCTTCGCCGAGTTGGTATCGAGTGAACCGCTTGACGGTGATGCCCGCGCCGTTGCGCTCGAGCATTGCCTTGACCGAGACCTCGGGCTCGCGGATGTAGTCCTGTTCGAGCAGGCAGACCTCGCGGTAGAACTTCTCGATCTTGCCGTCGATAATCTTCTCGACGACATTGTCCGGCTTGCCCGAAGCGAGCGCCTGGTTCTTGTAGATCTCACGCTCGGTGGCGATCTCGTCGGCCGGAACCTCTTCGCGACCGACGTAACGGGGCATGGCCGCGGCAACCTGCATGGCCACCGACCTGAGAACCTCGCCCGGGCCCGCCGCCGATGCTTCGATGATGACGCCGATCTTGCCGCCCGCGTGCAAATAGGTCCCGACCGCGCCGTCGCCGGCCTCGATACGGGCAAAACGACGCAACGAAAGGTTTTCCCCTATCGAGGCGACGCTATCGCTTATGAGATCGCCGAGAGGCCTGCCGTCCACCTCGAGCCCGGCCACGGTCTCGCCCGTGCCCTGGCCGGCACCGGCACCGGCGAGAAGCGCGTTGCCGATGCTCTCGACAAGGGCACGGAACTGGTCGGTCTTGGCGACGAAATCGGTCTCACAGTTGAGTTCCAAGAGCACGGCGGCCGAGTCGTCCTGGGACGCATACACCGAAACGGCACCTTCGGCGGCCACGCGTCCGGCCTTCTTTGCCGCACTGGCCAGACCCTGCTCGCGCAAGCAGGCAACGGCCTTGTCGACGTCGCCACCGGTTTCGGTCAGCGCACGTTTGCAGTCCATCATGCCCGCACCCGTGCGGTCACGAAGCTCTTTTACGGTCCGGGCGTCTACGCTCATTTGCTGTCGGCCGGCGACTCGGGAGCAACGGCATCGGTCTCGGCGACCTCTTCGGGTGCCACTGCGCCGTCGAACGGGTTCTCGGCTTCGAGGCCCGGGAGCATGCTGCCGCCGCCGAACCCGAACGCGCCGGCCTCGTTGGAAGCGGCGGCCCGCTCTTCGTACTCGGTCTTGCCCGCCATGATCGAGTCGGCCACGGCCGCGCAGAAGAGACGGATGGCCCGGATCGCGTCGTCGTTACCGGGTATGCAGTAGGCGATGAGATCGGGGTCACAGTTGGTGTCGACCACGCCGATAACGGGAATGGCGAGCCGGTTGGCCTCGTGTACGGCGATGGTCTCGCGGCCCGGATCAACGACGAACAGCGCGTCGGGGAGCTTCTTCATCTCGCGGATGCCCCCGAGATTGAACTCGAGCTTGTCGGCCTCGCGCTGCATGTTGAGGCGCTCTTTCTTGGTGAACTCCGACGCTTCCTCGCCCGCCAGGGTCTCCTCGATACGGTCGAGCCGTTCGATCGACTGACGGATGGTGGCGAAATTCGTCATCGTGCCGCCCAGCCAGCGATTGTTGACGTAGAGCTGGCCGGAACGCACCGCCTCTTTGCGCACCGCCTCTTGAGCCTGCTTCTTGGTGCCGACAAAGAGCACGGTGCCACCCTGGGCCGCAACGCCGCGGGCAAATTCGCAGGCCTCGCGGAACATGACCACCGTCCGCTGAAGATCGATGATGTGTATGCCGTTGCGGGCGCCGAAGATGTAAGGCTTCATCTTGGGGTTCCAGCGGCTGGTCTGGTGTCCGAAATGTACGCCCGCTTCCAGTAATTCCTTCATCGTCGGCTCGCTCATCGCTCAGTTACCCCGGCCGGGGCCGAAAGGCACAGCCGTGGTGAGTACCAAAGCGGCGCCCTGGATGCAACGCGACATGGCTATGTGGGCGGCCCGGCCGAAGTTCACGAGTTCATCGAGGCCAGGAAGTCGTCGTTGTCCTTGGTGCCCTTCATCTTGCCGAGCAGAAACTCCATCGCCTCGACGCTGTTGAGCTGGGTGAGAAGCTTGCGGAGCAGGAACACCCGGGCCAGCGCGGCCTGGTCTACCAGGAGGTCTTCGCGGCGCGTACCCGATTTGAGGATGTCCATGGTCGGGTATGTGCGGCGGTCCATGAGCTTGCGGTCGAGGTGGATCTCCGAGTTACCCGTGCCCTTGAACTCCTCGAAGATGACCTCGTCCATGCGCGAACCGGTATCGACCAGGGCCGTGGCTATAATGGTGAGCGACCCCCCGTCCTCGATGTTACGCGCGGCACCGAAGAACTTCTTGGGTCCGCGCAGCGCGTTGGAATCCACGCCGCCCGACAGGATCTTGCCGCTCGGCGGAACGGTGGCGTTGTAGGCGCGCGCCAAACGGGTGATCGAATCGAGCAGGATAACGACATCGTTGCCGTGCTCGACCAGGCGTTTGGCCTTGGCGATGACCATCTCGGCCACCTGTACGTGGCGGCTCGGGGCCTCGTCGAAGGTCGAAGAGACGACCTCGCCCCGAACCGAACGCTGCATGTCGGTGACCTCTTCGGGGCGTTCGTCGATGAGCAGGACCAAAAGGATGACGTCCTTGTTGTTGGCGGCTATCCCGTGTGCGATGTGCTGCAGCATCACGGTCTTGCCGGTTCGCGGCGCCGCCACGATCAGCGCGCGCTGCCCCTTACCGATCGGGCTCAGCAGGTCTATCACCCTGGTCGTGAACTCCTTGGGCTCGTGGGCAAGGAGGAGCGGGTCGTCGGGGTAAAGCGGTGTCAGGTTGTCGAACAGCACCTTGTGCTTGGACTTCTCGGGCTCCTCGTAGTTGATGGCCTCGACCTTGAGCAGGGCGAAGTAACGCTCGCCGTCCTTTGGGGAGCGTATCGGCCCGGAAACCACATCACCGGTACGCAGACCGAAGCGGCGCACCTGACTCGGCGATATGTAGATGTCATCGGGCCCGGGCAGATAGCTCGAATCCGGGGAGCGCAGGAACCCGAAGCCGTCGGGCAGTATCTCTAGCACGCCCTCGCCGTACACGTTGCCGCTCTTGGCCGCCTGGGCCCCGAGTATGGCGAAGATGACCTCGGGTGTGCGCATGCCGGCCACACCCTCGATCTCCAGTTCGTTGGCGATCTCGGCCAACTCACGGGCGGTCTTCTGTTTGAGCGTTTTGAGGTTGATCACCGACCCGGGATCATCGGCCACGGCCTCGACGACCGCCTTGTCCTCGGGCTCGACCGCGCCCTTGTCAGTATCTTGCTTCCTGGCAGCCGAACTGCCGGTTTTTCCACGACCACGCGCCATAATGTTACTCCTGCGCCGATTACCCGGGGACCCTTATACGCCGCTCACCGGGGGCCTTGGCCCGCCTGGCGATGTGGTGGGAATCCTGGAGTCGAGCCCCCTTCGTATCTGGATGCCTGCGAGTGGGGGCCGGTAGGAGACCCGCTCTGTAGAGAACGGCCCCCGGGAGAACTGCATTGAAGATAGTAACTCAGCCGTGGGTAGTCAACAGGAAGCCTCCCGGCGAAGGGCCTCGAGCAACGCGGCCATGTCCGGGGCCGGGGTGGCCTCGAGCAGCAGGCGGCGTCCTGTGGACGGGTGTTCGAAGGCCAGCTTCCAGGCATGCAGGGCCTGGCGGCCCATCATGGCGAGCAGTTTGCCCAGGCGTCGTTCGGCCCCTGCGACCTTGAGCAGCCGTGAGGGCGCCGGCCCGTACACGCGGTCGCCGACCACCGGCCAACCGCGCGAGGCCAGGTGGACACGGATCTGGTGCGTGCGCCCGGTGTGCGGGCGCACCAGCAGCAAGGTCGCCGCGCGCCCGAAGTGCTCGACCGGTTCGTAGGAGCTGGCCGCCGGGCGCCCGCGGCGCGCGCCCGTCGACATTCGCTTGCGGTCGCGCGGGTGCCGGCCGACCGCCGCCTCTATGCGTCCGCCCGAACGGACACGCCCGGCAACTAGGGCCAGATAGCTCTTGTCGATGCTGCGCTCGCGGAACTGGCGCGATAGGTTCTCGTGCGCCTCGGTGTTGCGCGCGACCAGGATGAGTCCCGAGGTGTCGCGGTCGAGCCGGTGCACTATGCCGGCCCGCCCCGGCTCTCCCGGCCAGGCGGAACCCGGGAAGCGGTGCAGGACGGCATTGACCAGCGTGCCGCCCGGGTGGCCGGCGGCCGGGTGCACGACCATGCCGGGCGCCTTGTTGACGGCCACGAGATCATCGTCGGCGTGGACCACGTCCAACTCGATGTCCTCGGGTTCGGCGGTCCGGCCCCGCCCGGGTAGGGCGCCCGGCAAGGGATAGGCGAGCAACTCGAGCAACTCGCCCCCTTTCAGTGTGTAGCCGGCCTTGGCCGGACGTCCTTCTATAAGGACAAGCCCGGCCTCGCAGGCCAGCTTTACCTGTGAGCGCGTGGCAACGGCGGCCTCGCGGGCCAGCCAGAGGTCCAACCTAGGGCCGGCGACCTCGCGGGGAACCGGTATTCGACGGGCCGGCGGGTCGGCCTCAGCCGCCACCGGCCAGGATCTCCTTGGACTTGGCCACGTCGGTCGCGATCTGGGCGGCGAGAGCTTCGGGGCCGTTGAACTTCTTCTGCTCCCGCAGGTGCGCGACGAAGTCCACCGACAGATCCTCGCCGTAGATGTCGCCGCAGTCCTCGAACAGGTGAACCTCGACGACGGTGCGACCTCCCCCGAATGTGGGCGTGGCGCCGATGGATGTGGCGCTATCGAGAGCGCGCTCGCCCACGATGGCGCGGGTCGCATACACGCCGTGGCCGGGGACCGCCGGCGTGGAGGG
This sequence comes from uncultured Myxococcales bacterium, assembly GCA_964469485.1. Taxonomy (GTDB): domain Bacteria; phylum Desulfobacterota; class Binatia; order UBA1149; family CAYXZP01; genus CAYXZP01. The sequence continues at coordinate 9,333 of CAYXZP010000021.1, forward strand.
CTCGAGATTGGCGGTGGCGAAACCGAGTTCACGGCCGCGCCCGGTTCCCTTGACCACGCTGCCGCGAACGCGGTGGGGACGGCCGAGAAGCCGGGCGGCGGCGGCCACCTCGCCGCGGGCGACCTTCTCCCTTACCACGCTCGAGTGTACCACCATGTCGTCGACGAGGACGGGCTCGACGATCTCGACGCTGAAACCGTAACGCCCGCCCGACTCGACTAGGGACTCGACCGAACCCTTGCGGCCTTTGCCAAAGTTCAGGTCATGGCCGACGACGAGCTTCTGGGCGTCGAGAGAGCCGACGAGAAAGCGCGCGACAAAGGCGTCGGCCTCGATCTCGGCAAACTCGGCGCTGAACGATTGCACCACGCAGGCGTCCAGACCGCACCCGGCAAGCGCGGCCAACCTGTCGTCGAGCGACATGAGAAGCGTGGGCGCCGCCTCCGGTTTGATGACGGCCGTCGGGTGCGGGTCGAAGGTCAACGCGACCGCCGCCGTGCCGCGCTGGCCGGCATCGCGGCACAGTCCCGCCAGAATCACCTGGTGTCCACGGTGAACACCGTCGAAGTTGCCGATGGTAACCACCGGCTTCTTGAAACGGCCGTCGGCGCGGTCGAGACCTTTTATGATCTCCATGTAAGAGGCCGGCCTAGCCGCCCGCCCCGGCACCGAGCAGGGCCGCGGCACGCTCGGCCTCCGGGCTGTCCGGATAAACGCGCACCAGCTTCTTCAGGCTCAGCTTGGCATCGATGGGATCGCCTATGGCCGTGAACACATCGGCCAAACGCATAAGCGCGGCGGCGGCCCGGTCGCCCGAGGAATAACGGAGAACGACCTGGTTGAGCGCCTTTATCGCGCTCGAGTAGCTCGCGTTGCGAAGATGGGCCTCGCCGGTCCAGAACTGCGCGTCGTCGGCCCACGAAGAGTTGGGGTACTTGTACAGGAATTCGCGGAAGTACTGGATGGCGTCGTCCCACTGCTCGTCGGCGAGCGCGCGGAGGCCATCGTCGTAGCCGCTGCCGCGCAGGCTCTTGGACACACGCATCGGCACCTCGAGCGGCTCATCGCCCAAGCCGAGCGGCGCCTGGCCCTCTTCGAGTCCTTCGCGAAAGACCTTGGGCAGGCGTGTGAGCGAAGCCGCCTCGGGGGCCGCCACGGGCTCGGGGGGGCTCTCGGGCATGGCCATCGCAAGCGTATCCTCGACCAGCGGGTTGGAGTCCTCGCGCGAGACGAGCGGCAGGGCCGGTTCGTCCCCGCCCCTGTCGCCACCGCCGAGCTCCAGACCGAGGCCGTCTATAGCGCTGGCCGAGCTCCCGGCCGGACCCTGGTCGGTAAGCGGCGCTTCAGCGCCGGGTTCGAAGGCACCCTCGACGGGCTCACCGTACTGCACGGCGTACTGGAGATATTCGACCATGGCGCGCAAGCGTTCCTGGTCGTGCTTTATCTCTTCGAGCTGGCGGCGGGTATCGGCCAACTCTCGCTGCAGGCCACTACGGCCGCCGTCCGTAGTGGCCGTCGTGACCGCGCAGCCGGCCAGTGCCAAGGCGGTGGCCAGGAGCGTCGAGAGAGCCGCTGGCGAAGCTCGCCGCACGGTATGGTTCAGGGGCTGGCTTCCCCGACATCGACCAGGCGGCTGCGGCGGTTGCGGGCCCAACATTCCTCGGTCGAGGCCTTGCACAAGGGCAGCTCCTCGCCGTAGCTGACGGTGGTCAGGCGCTCGCCGGCCACCCCTTCGGCGACGAGCGTGTCGCGCACCGAGCGGGCCCTGCGAGCCCCCAGCGCCAGGTTGTATTCGGAGGACCCGCGTTCGTCGGTGTGGCCTTCGATCTCCACGGCCACATCCGGGCGAGCGGCCAGAACGGCCGCATTGTGGCGGGCAGCCTCGAGCCCCGCTTCGTCGAGGCCGTCGGAATCGAAGGCGAAGCTGAAGATCTTGAACTCGCCGCCTTCGACGGCGGTACCGAGATGCTCGAACTGCTTGATGCTCGACTCGGCGGCCAGTTCCTCCTCGCTGAGCGGTTTGTCGCGCGTGGCGCCTATGCCGGTACCGAATAGGCCGCCCTTGCCGGCCGTCGAGCAGCCGCCGGCCGCGACGGCCACGGCCGCGAACACGGCGATCACCACTACACCACGGAACATCTTCTTCTTCTTTATCTTCATCGTCTCACTCCTCCACCACATGCGACTATCTGGGCCGTCTTGGTGACCAGTTCGGGGAGCTATCATCGCCTTTTTCGTCGGTCAATTGTTCAAGCCGGCGCCCATGCACATCGGTCATATATATGCTCGCCTTGCCGGACCTGCGATGCGTGAATGCCAGATAGCGTGAGTCCGGGGACCAGGCCGGATCCTCGTTCGAACCGCCGAAGGTGAGCTGCCGGGCGCTGCCGCCCGAGGCCGGGACGGTAAAGAGCTGGAAGCGCCCCTGGCGCTGGCCGGCATAGGCGATCGTGGTCCCGTCGGGCGACCAGGCCGGGGCCGAGTTATACTCGCCTTCGAAACTGACACGGCGCGGCTCGCCACCGCCGGCCGCCATCACGTAGACCTGTGGCGTACCCGAGCGCGAAGAACAAAAGGCCAGCTGCCGTCCGTCGGGCGACCAGGCCGGATCGACGTCGATGGCCCAGTGGCGGGTGAGACGCCGCGACTCGCCCGTGCCGGGATCGAGAGCGTACAGGTCGGTGTTGCCGGCCTGCTCTCTGGCCAGCACGACGCTCGTGCGGTCGGGCGACCAGACGCCGCCGACGTTGACGCCGAATCGCGTGGTGAGCCGCTGCTCCTGCGCGGTGGCCAGGTCGAGGCTGTATAGGGCCGGGTGACGGTCCTTGAAGGAGGTGAACAGTATCGAACCGACCGAAGGGTGCCAGGCCGGCGCCATCGTCACGGAGCGGTGGCGGGTAAGCCGCTCCACCTTGCCGTCGAAGGAGTACATGTGGATCTCGCGATAGTGGTCGCCGCGGTTCGACACGAAGGCGATACGGCTGTCGAAAGGTCCCGGCGTCCCGGTAACGAACTCCATGACGGCGTCCGCCATACGGTGGGCCATACGCGTTGCGCTCGTGGTCTCGCCCGAGAGCCGGCGTCCACCCTTGCTCGCCCGCTCGGCGACGTCGAAGAAACGGACCTCCACCGTCAAACCCTCGGGCGTGCCGCGGTAACCGCCGCGCACCAGACCGAGCGCGCCGACAGCGGCCCAGTCGTCGAAATCGATCTCGTCGCGCGTGATACCCGCCTGCTGGGGATCCTCGATGTGCGCGCCGGCGTCTATGACGTGGAACAGTCCCGAGATCTCGAGATCGGCGGCCAGTTGCTCGCGGAACCGGTCCGCGGCCGCCGTCCGCACCAGCCCGCCCATCCATTTGAGTTCGGCCACCGCCACCGGGAGCCGGTTGCGGCCGGGACCGAGGATCTCGCCACGGACCTGCGCGCGGGCCGGCTGTGGCACACCGGCGACCGCGGCAACGAGGGCCAGTAGCGCGGCAGCGCGTATAAGCAGAAGCGCAACGTCGCGGGGAAAACCGAAGCTTGTCACCTCCGGCCCAACTCTTCGGCCTTGAAGACGATCTCGACGTCGGCGAACTCCCGGCGGTAGGCCGGCGGGGGACTCCCGAGCGGCGCGGCCGAGTCGACGGCCACAAGCACGGAACGGTCGAAGCGGCTGTCCCCCGATGTCGAAACAAGCCGTAGAGAACTCAGCTCGCCGCTTTCGGTGATCCCGAAGCGTACGGTAACGGCCAGGTCTTCCTCGGGGCTGCCGACCCAGACCCAACGGCTCTTTATGTTGTCGAGCATCTGCTCGTAGTAGCTGACGAACTCGAGCGCGCGGGTTTCGGCCGCGGCCTTAGCCACGGGGGCCGGGGCGGGAGCTGCGGGGCGGATCTTCTTGGGCGGCGCCGGCGCTCGGGCCTTGGGCTTGGAAGCGGGGATCTTCTTGAGGGCAACCTTGGGGGCGGGCGTCGGATCGACCAGGCGGCGGGTCTTGGGCTCCGGCCGCGCCTTTGGCGCCCGCGCCGGCTTGGACAGCGGACCTATGGAAAGGATGGCCGAATCCTTAGGCGCGGTGACCAGGGCCACCGTGTAAACGGGCGCCGTGACCGTCGGCGAGGAGGCTACGAGGCCGGGCCAAGCCACGATGCCGGCGATCGCGGCTATGTGGACACCGAGTGAAAGCGCCAGGGCGCGCAACAACTCGGGCTCGAGACCGTCCTTGAAGGCGATCCGCGGCGGGCCCTGGCCGCGCTCTTCGCTCATGGCTCGGTGATCATGCCGAGCCGCTCGACCCCGGCGGCCTTGACCGCGGCCACCACAGCGACAACGGCGCCGTAGGAAGAGGCGTGATCGGCGCGCAGGTAGACGACCTGAGCCGGGCTTTCGGCCACGATGGCCGAAAGCTTCTTCCCGAGCGCTTCGGCCTCGATAGCGTTGTCGTTGAGGTAGATCTTCCCCTCGCGGGTGACCGAGACGACCAGCGGGGCTGCCTTCGCCTCCACCGGGGCCGCAGCGGCCCTGGGAAGGTCGACCGGGATGCCCTGCTGAATCATGGGTGCGGTGACCATGAAGATCACCAGCAACACCAACATGACGTCTACGAGCGGTGTGACGTTTATGCCGGAGATCTGTTCGGAGGTCTCGCCGCCCGTTTCCGCCACGCCGCCGCCTCAGCCGAGAAAATGCCGTTCGGCTATGTTGAGGAACTCGGAAGAAAAGTTTTCCATGTCGTCGGCGATCACGCGGGTGCGCCGCATGAAGTGATTGTAGGCCACGAGGGCCGGAATGGCAGCCGCGAGCCCGAGCGCGGTGGCGACCAGCGCCTCCGATATCCCCGGGGCCACGGCCTGTATGCTGGAGGTCCCGCTGCGGCTGAGTCCGCGGAAGGCGTTCATGATGCCCCAAACCGTCCCGAAGAGCCCGACAAAGGGCGCGGTCGAGGCGGTGGTGGCCAGGAAGGTAAGCAGCTTCTCGAGCTGGGTGCGCTGCAGGCGGGCCGCCCGCCGCATGGCGCGCTCGACGTTCTCGACACCGCCCAATTCGGTCGTGAGAGCGCCCTCGGCGTCGCGCTTGGAGTTTCTCAGGTGGAGCAACTCCTGGTAGCCGGCGTCGAAGACGTCGGCCACCGGACTGGCCGGCAGGTCGGCCGTAGCGTGCGAGACCTCCGAAAGGTTACGGGTCTCCCAAAACAGCTCGATAAACCGCTCGGAGGCGGTGCGCGCGCTGTGGATGTAGCGGGCCTTGTAGATGATGACGGCCCAGCTGGCGATCGAGACGACGATCAGAAGGTAGAGGACACCCTGGACGACGGGGCCCGCACCCGCGATCATGTCGATGATGCTTGCCGAACCGGCCTGAGAGTTCACTTAATCATCCTCGGCCGCCGCGGCACGCTAGTGCTCGCCGCAGCGGCTGTCAATTTGACCGCGCCCCGTGTCAGGCGTGCCCGGATCCGGCGGGCATCCTTAGTTGACTCCGTAAAATCTGCGTGGGATATCTCGCCTCTTAAACCCGCCAATTCCGCCCGCTTTGGGGAAAGCGGACGGGGAACCGGAGGGATCGAATGGGTATCAAGGTTGGCATCAACGGCTTCGGCCGTATCGGCCGCAACATGCTGCGCGCCTCGCGCGGACGCGGCGACATCGACATAGTCGCGGTCAACGATCTGACCGATGCCAACACGCTGGCCCACCTTCTCAAGTACGACTCGGTCCATGGTGCCTTCCCCGGCAAGGTCGAGGCCGGCGACGGACAACTGCTCGTCGACGGCAAGACGATCGCGGTGCTTTCTGTGCGCGACCCGGCCGAGCTTCCCTGGAAGAAGCTCGGGGTGGACATCGTCATCGAATCGACCGGCCTGTTCGCGTCCAAGGAAAAAGCCTCGGCCCACCTGGCGGCCGGCACCCGCAAGGTCATTATCTCGGCTCCCGCGGGGGGCGTGGACCTGACGGTCTGCTACGGCGTCAACCACGATAGCTACGACCCGGCCTCCCACGACGTCCTCTCGAACGCCTCTTGCACGACCAACTGCCTGGCCCCCGTGGCCAAGGTCATTCACGAGAACTTCGGCCTCGAGCGCGGCCTGATGACCACCATCCACTCCTACACCAACGACCAGAAGATCCTCGACCTGCCCCACTCCGACCTTCGCCGCGCCCGTTCGGCCGGTCTGTCGATGATACCGACCACCACGGGCGCCGCGCGCGCGGTCGGCCTGGTGCTTCCCGAGCTGAACGGCAAGCTCGACGGGATGGCCATCCGCGTGCCCACGCCCAACGTCTCGGTGGTCGACCTGGTGTTCGAGACCGGCAAGACCGCGGACGCCGAGGCCATAAACGCCGCCGTCAAGGAAGCGGCCGAGGGCGCCCTGGCCGGCATACTCGCCTACTGCGAGGAGCCTCTGGTGTCGGCCGACTTCAACGGCAACACCAACTCGTCGATCTTCGACGCGCAGGTCACCAAGGTCATGGACGGCGGCTTCGGCAAGATCCTTTCCTGGTACGACAACGAAATGGGCTTCTCGACCAGGCTCTGCGACGTGACCGAGCTTGTCGGCGCCGCACTCTGAAGATCCCGAACAAAGTGGCCGGGCGGCGCGCTCGATGAGGAGCATCGAAGACCTCAAGCTTGCGGACCGCCGCGTACTGGTGCGCGTCGACTTCAACGTCCCGATGGAGAACGGGCGCGTGACCGACAACACGCGCATCGAGGAGTCGCTTGCCACCATACGGTATGCTCTCGACCGTGGGGCCCGGCTCATCCTGGCCTCGCACCTGGGCCGCCCCGGCGGCAAGGCCACGGCCGAGCTGTCCCTTGCGCCCGTGGCGGCGGAACTATCGCGCCTTCTCGGCACCGAGGTGGCCATGGCCGAGGACTGCGTCGGGTCCGAGACGCGGCGGGCCGTCAATGACCTGGCCGGCGGCGAGGCGCTCCTGCTCGAGAACCTTCGCTTTCACGCCGGCGAGGAGGCCGACGACACGGACTTTGCCGCGTCTCTGGCCGAGCTGGCCGACCTTTATATCAATGACGCCTTCGGGGCGGCCCATCGCCGGCACGCCTCCATGCACGCGCTTCCCTTGCTGTTCGAGGAAAAGGCGGCCGGCCTGCTCGTGCTCGAGGAGCTCGACCAGCTAGGCGCCCTGCTCGGCTCTCCCACCGCGCCTTTCATAGCCGTGATCGGGGGAGCAAAGGTGAGCGACAAGCTCGAACTGCTCGAAAGTCTGGCCGAACGGGCCACGAGCCTGCTGGTTGGCGGGGCCATGGCCTACACCTTTCTTGCCGCCAGGGGCCGGGCCGTCGGCGCCTCGCGTGTGGAAACCGCCAAACTGGAGGCGGCCGCGGCGCTTCTCGAGCGCGCGGCGGCCGCGGGAACGGCCATAGAGCTGCCCACCGACCACGTGGCCGCTCGTAGTTTCGATGCCGCGGCCGAGCCGGTCGAGGTTGACGGCACGGACATCCCCGAGGGTCTCATGGGCCTTGACGTGGGCCCGGCCACGCGGACCCGTTATGCCGGCATCCTGGCCGGGGCCGGCTCCGTTCTTTGGAACGGCCCCATGGGCGTGTTCGAATGGGAAACCTTTCGGGCCGGCACCATGGCAGTGGCCACGGCCGTGGCCGATTCACGGGCCCGCTCGGTGGTCGGTGGCGGCGACTCGATAGCCGCGCTGGCGCTATCGGGAAGGAAGGACGACGTGACCCATGTTTCGACCGGTGGCGGCGCCTCGCTCGAGTTCCTGGCCGACCGTGAGCTGCCGGGGCTCAGCGCGATAGGGTACGAAGTAAGATGAGAAGGCCTCTTATAGCCGGCAACTGGAAGATGAACACCACGCGCGCCGAGGCAGGCGAGCTTGCCCGGGCCGTCGTCGATGGTGTGAGCGGTCTCGAAGGTCGCGATGTGATGATCGCCCCGCCCTTCACGGCGCTCGACGCCGCCCGTGCGGTCCTGGACGGCTCGACGGTAGCGCTCGGGGCACAGGACATGTTCTGGGAGCAGTCCGGTGCGTTCACCGGCGAGATATCGGCCGCGATGCTCCGTGACCTCGGTTGCAGCTACGTCATCGTCGGACACTCGGAAAGGCGCGCGCACTTCGGCTCCACCGATTACACGGTGGCCAAGAAGGCGGTGGCGGCCCTGGCCGCCGGGCTGCGCCCGGTGGTGTGCGTGGGCGAGAGCCTCGAGCAGCGCGACGAGGGTGCGACACTCGAGGTTGTGTCACGCCAGGTCGCCGGCAGTCTCTACGGAATAACCGCCGAAGCTTTTGCCGAGGTGGTCATCGCCTACGAACCGGTGTGGGCCATAGGCACCGGACGCACGGCCAGCCCCGACCAGGCCCAGGAAGTGCACGAGGCCATCCGAGGTGTGCTGCTCGAGGTGACCCGCAACAAGGATACGGCCGCGGCCATGCGCGTGATCTACGGCGGCAGCGTAAAGCCGGACAACGTCGACAGCCTCATGGCCTGCCCGGACATAGACGGGGCCCTGGTCGGCGGAGCCAGCTTGAAGGCCACCGACTTCCTGCGCATAGTGAACTTCGAGGAAACAGCCTAGTGAACGCGCTTCTAGTGGTACTAAACATCTTGGCCGGCCTCTTCTTGATCGGCGTCGTGCTTCTGCAATCGGGCAAAGGCGCCGATATGGGCGCGGTCTTCGGCGGGGCAAGCTCGACGGTGTTCGGACCGAGCGGGGCCGGCAACGTGCTCACAAAGCTCACGGTGGCAACGGCCGTCGTCTTCATGGCCTCTTCGTTGCTGCTCGCCGTGATCTCGGCCCGCGAGCGTTCGGTCTTCGATGACTTCACGGCCGAACCGGCCGCTGTGACCGAGCCGGCAGCCGGCACCGATGAGAACTGACTCAAGTGCGAGGATGGCGGAACTGGCAGACGCGCTAGGTTGAGGGCCTAGTGGCCATTACGGCCGTGGGGGTTCAAGTCCCCCTCCTCGCACCACTGAGCACGCGAGCTGGCGAGCGTGCGAAGAATAAGAACGAGCTGGCGAGCGTGCGAAGAATAAGAACGAGCTGGCGAGCGGACCGCGGGCCTTAAAGCGCCACCTCCCGCACCTCTACGGCCCCGAACATTATCGGAATTTTCTCGGCCACAGCCGTGGCCTCGTCCATGGCGTCGGCCTCTACGAGGAAGAAGCCGGTTACGGTCTCACCTGCCGGGGTGGCCGCATGGGCCAGCCCATCGCCGAGGACCTTGCGGGCGGCCTGGCCGGAGGCCAGTCCACCACAGGTCACCATCTGACCGGGCGAACCCTGTGACGGGGTCCGAGCCACGCACAGGCGGCGTTGACCCCCGGAGCCGCCCGCCCGATATACGGGACGGGGCATGGACACCGTCTACCTCGACACCGAAACCACCGGGCTCTCGCCCGACCGCGGCGACCGTGTGGTCGACATCGCTATCATCGACGACATGGGCCGCACGCTTGTCGACACCCTTGTCGACCCCGAACGCGCAATCCCCGCCGAGGCAAGCGGCATTCACGGCATAACCGACGCGATGGTCGCCGGCATGCCGACCCTGGAATCGCTGTTGCCCGAGACCGCCGACCTCATCGACGGCAAGCGCCTGGTGATCTACAACGCCGAGTTCGATACGGGTTTCTTTCCTGGGCGGCTCGCAGAGGCCGGCACGATAGAGTGCGCGATGCTGCGCTTCGCCGAGGTCTACGGAGAGCCGAGCCAGTACGGCGACGGCTACCGCTGGCAGCGCCTTGCCAAAGCGGTCGACCACATAGGCTACTCCTGGGTAGGACGGGCCCACCGCGCACTTGCCGACGCGCTGGCCTGCCGCGCCGTGTGGACCTGGCTCGAAGAGAACGGCCACTAGTTCAGTACAGCTCTGTCATTGCTCTCCCCCCTCGCGCCACGGTGCTCCGCCCCGGGCGGGATTACTGGCCCATCTTCCGCGCTCTGCTGGCGCGCTCGCGCGCCACTGGCAACCTGGTCTTCGATGCACAGATCGTCGCGCTCTGCATAGAAGCGGGCGTCCGGCGTCTATTGACCGAAGACCGCGACTTCACCCGATTCACGGATCTGACCATCGAGCACATGGTCTGACCGCCCACCCGCTCGTCTCCCGCGAGCCACTCTGATATTCGGGCCGGCCATGAAGACGACCGGACCCGCCGCTGCGCTCACAGCTCTTGCGTTGTTCACCGCTCTGACGACCGCCGCCTGTGCGCCGGCGACCGAACCGCCCGCGCGCGAGCCCGTGGCCGCGGCCGAGAGCTTGGCGGCTCACTCGGCGGAGTTTCGCCGGCGCGTGGTCGAAGTGACCGACGGTGTCCACGTGGCCATCGGCTACGGCCTTGCCAACTCCATCCTTATAGAGGGCCAGGGCGCCAACATCGTCGTCGACACCACCGAAAGCGTGGAAGCGGCCCGCCCCATAAAGGAAGACTTCGACAAGATAAGCGGCGCGCCGGTGGCGGCCATCGTCTACACCCACAACCACGCTGACCACATATTCGGCGCCGGCGTGTTCGCGGGCCGGGACAACCCGGAGGTCTTCGCGCACGCGACCACGCTGGAACGCATCGGCCACATCATGGGCGTGGTGCGCCCGACCATCTTCCGCCGTTCGATGCGGCAGTTCGGCAACTATTTGCCCGACGGCGCGATGCCCAACAACGGCATCGGCCCCAGGCTCATGACCGACCACAGGACCAACTCGGCCCTGCTGCCGCCCACCCGCACCTTCGACGGGGAGAGCATGACGGTGACGGTGGCCGGCGTGAAAATGGAGCTTGTGCACGCGCCCGGTGAGACCCCGGACCAAATATTCGTGTGGTTGCCCGACAAGCGGGTCCTCATGCCGGGGGATAACTTCTACCGCTCCTTCCCCAACCTCTACGCCATTCGCGGCACCAGCTACCGGAATGTCCGCGACTGGGTGGACAGTCTCGACAAGATGCGGCGTTTGCGCCCGGCCTACCTCGTTCCGAGCCACACCGGCCCACTCACGGGCGAGGACGAGATCTATAAAGCGCTCACCGACTACCGCGACGCCATACAGTTCGTCCACGACCAGACCGTGCTTGCCATGAACGACGCCCTCACGCTCGACGAGATCGTCGAAAGGGTTCGGTTGCCCGAACACCTGGCCGCCAGCCCCTACCTCCGTGAGTTCTACGGGCGGGTCGATTGGTCGGTACGCAGCATCTACGCGGGCTATCTCGGCTGGTTCACCGGTAACGCCAGCGACCTGTCGCCGCTTTCAGACAAGCAACGGGCCGGCCACTTGCTCACACTTGCCGGTGGCGGCGACCGTGTGCTCGCTGCCGCCCAGGCGGCGCTCGACAACGGGGACACGCGCTGGGCGCTGGAGCTGGCCGATGCGCTCATCGCGGCGGGCAACCGCCAGGAAGAAGCGCGCCGGCTGCGTGTGGCCGGCCTTGAAAGGCTTGCCTCCGAAGAGATAAGCGCCAACGGCCGGGCCTACTACCTGACCCAAGCGCGCGAGACCGAAGGCTTCGAGATCCCCGCCTTCGACTCGAAGAACGCGCTCGACAGCTTGCTGGCCGCCCTGCCAACCGCCAACTACATGTACGCGATGACGGTGCGCCTCGATGCCGCCAAGAGCCTCGACGTGGACCGCAAGGTCGCCTTCCGCTTCCCTGATGCGAACGAAGAGTACACGCTACATGTCCGCCGCGGTGTCGCCGAACTCAGCCCCGAGGCCGCCAAGGATGCCGACATCACGGTGACGACCGACTCGATGGTCTGGAAGCGCATCCTGGCCGGCAAGCGCAACCTCGTGGCCGCCTACGCCGCCGGCGAGATGGAGATAGAGGGAAGCTCGATCGAGCTTGCCCGCTTCCTGCTCCTGTTCAGACCGGGCTAGGCGGCCGTCCGCTTCTTGATCGTCTCCATCACCGCGGCGGTTTCCTCGGCGATGCTCGTGGGGACGATGAAGTTTTCGGTCGAGCGTATGTCACCGAGGTTGTCGCGGATGTCCTCGGGGGCCGGGACCGTGCCGGCCGGCGCATCCCAACCGCCGCCCAGGCCGATGAACACGCGCGCGTAGCGGCCGCCGCCCACATCGAAGATCTCGTGGGCGAAGTCGCAGTCCTCCGAGCAAAGGAAGGCCACCAGCGGCGTGACGAACTCCGGGTCGAGCGCTTCTGCGAGCGGACCGAGCAAGGCCTCGGTCATGCGCGTGCGCGCGATGGGCGCGATCACGTTCGACTTGATGTTGTACTTGTCGCCCTCGACCGAAAGGACGTTGGACAGGCCGACAAGCCCCGTTTTGGCCGCGCCGTAGTTGCTCTGACCGAAGTTGCCGAAGATGCCGGCCCCGGAGCTGGCGAACACGAAGCGGCCGTAGCCGTTCTCCTTCATCGCGCGGAAGGCGGGCTGGGAGACGAAGAAAGCGCCCTTCAAGTGCACGTCGAGGACGATCTCGAGGTCGGCGGGGGGCAGCTTGACGAAGCTCTTGTCGCGCAGGATGCCGGCGTTGTTGACCACGATGTCGACCTTGCCGAAAGCATCGAGCGCGGTCTTGATGATGTTCTCGCCGCCCTCGGGCGTGGCCACCGAGTCGTAGTTGGCCACGGCCTTGCCGCCGGCGTCGATGATCTCCTGGACGGCCTGGTCGGCCATTGACGAGCCCGAGCCCGTGCCGTCGGAGGCGCCGCCGAGGTCGTTGACGACAATGCTGGCGCCGCGGCTGGCCATCATCATCGCGTATGTCTTGCCCAGGCCTCCGCCCGCGCCTGTTATTACGGCCACGCGGCCGTCGTACCGGATCTCGCTCACTTGGGTCACCTCCTAAGAATCGGGAACGCGAAGCTATAACGCCTCAGCGGTTCTAGCGAACCTTGTCCTTCAGAAACTCGCCGATGCGGCCGATGGCCTCGCCGGCTTCGGGGAGCAGGCCGCCGAAGGCTTGGAAGACGTGGATCATGTCCTCCCAGGGCTCGAAGCTGACCTCGACGCCGGCCGCGCGGGCCAACTCGGCCAGGCGGGTGGAGTCGTCGTAGAGAACCTCGGCTGTGCCGACCTGTATGAGCATGGACGGCAGGCCGCTGAGGTCGGCGTACAAGGGCGAGACCGACGGGTCCCGGGTGCCGGCCTCGCCGGCATAGGCCTCGGCCATACGGGCGAGCACACGCATGTCTATCATCGGGTCGGCGCCGGCGCGTTCGCTTATCGAGGCACCGGTGGCCGCAAGGTCGGTCCACGGCGATATCAGCACGGCGGCGGCCGGCAGCGGGTCGCCGGCCTCGCGCAACGCGACCAGGGTGGCCGCCGTGAGCCCGCCGCCGGCCGAATCGCCGGCGATGGCTATGCGCTCGGCTGCGACAGAGTTGGCCAGCAACCAGCGGTAGGCCGCCACCGCATCATCGACGGCGGCCGGGTGCGGGTACTCGGGTGCCAGGCGGTAGTCCACTGCCAGGGCGCGCATCGAGGAGGCCTCGGAGATGGCGGCTATCATCGCACGGTGCGTATCGACGGAACCAATGCAGTAACCGCCGCCGTGAAGGTACAAAAGCACGCGGAACTCTTCGGCGCCGGACCCGCTTATCCACTCGGCCCTTACACCGCCGGCCAGCACGGACTCGGTGGCAAGTCCCTCGGGCAAAGGGATGACCCCCGTCATTTCGGCCATGCCCGCGCGCATCTCGTCGAAGCTCGCGTCCGCGAGCAAGGGTCGGGCCCTGAGCATCTCGACCACGGTCTTTAGTTCTTCACTCGGCATCGCCACTGTCCTCCAGCCTGTTGCTAGCAAAGATATGATCCTCGACCGGACGGCCGCCGATGAGATGTTCCTGGATGACGCGTTCCAAGACCTCGGGGCTGCACGAGTGGTACCAGGTGCCCTCGGGGTAGACGACGGCGACCGGCCCCTTGTCGCAAATGCGCAGACAGTTGGCCTTGGTGCGGTAGACCTTGGCGCGCCGGCCGGTGAGGCCAAGCTCATCGAGGCGCGACTTGAGGAAGTTCCACGAGGCAAGCCCCTCTTCCTTCTCGCAGCACTGCGGGTCGGTCTGGTCGCAGCATAGGAATATGTGCCGCTCGATGGAGGGCACACCGAGGTTCTTGGCGACTATCCCGAGCTTTGCGCTCATCCGGTGACCGCACCCACCGCTGCGCTTGTGACCAGGCGTGCGTACTTGGCCATGACCCCGGTCTTGTAACGGGGCTCGGGGGGGCTCCAGGCCGCCCGCCTGCGTTCCAGCTCGGCATCGTCGACGGCGACATCGAGGCGACGCTCGTCGGCGTCGATGGTGATGGTGTCACCCTCGGCAACGAGCGCGATCGCACCGCCGACGGCGGCCTCGGGCGCAACGTGCCCGACGACCATGCCGTAGGTTCCGCCCGAGAACCGCCCGTCGGTTATGAAGCCGACCGAGTCGCCCAGCCCCTTGCCGATGATGGCGCTCGTCGGCGCGAGCATCTCGCGCATGCCCGGTCCGCCCTTTGGGCCTTCGTAGCGTATGACGAGAACGTCGCCCGCCTTTATGCGGTCGTTCATGATGGCGGCCATGGCGTCTTCTTCGCAGTCGAAGACGCGGGCCGGGCCGCTTATGCGGCGTTGCTTGATGCCGCTTATCTTGGCCACCGCACCCTCGGTGGCCAGGTTGCCGCGCAGAACGGACAGGTGGCCTTCGCTATATACCGGATCCTCGAAAGGGCGGACCACATCCTGGTCGGCGGCCGGCTCGGCCGGAATGTCGGCCAGGTTCTCGGCCACAGTGCGGCCGGTGACCGTCATGGCCTCCCCGTCGATGAGGCCGTGTTCGAGCAGCATCTTCATCACCAGGGGGATGCCGCCGACGCGGTGAAGATCGGTGGCGACGTATTGGCCCGAAGGTTTCAAGTCGCAAAGCACGGGCACGCGCGCGCGTATGTGTTCGAAGTCGTCTATGGCGAGCCCGACCTCGGCCGCGTACGCTATGGCCAGCAGATGGAGAACGGCGTTCGTGGACCCGCCGACGGCCATGACCACCGCGATGGCGTTCTCGAAAGCCTTGCGCGTCATGATGGCGCGCGGCTTCAGGTCCTCAGCGACCAAACGCATGAGCGTGCGCGCGCTCTCAACAGCGCTTTCGGTCTTCTCGGGGTCCTCGGCCGCCATCGTCGAGGAGAACGGCAGGCTCATGCCCAACGCTTCGAAGGCGCTGCTCATGGTGTTGGCCGTGAACATCCCGCCGCAAGAGCCCTTGCCCGGACAGGCGTTGCGTTCGACCTCGAGCAACTCCTCGCGGCTTATCCGCCCGGCCCCGAACTCGCCGACGGCCTCGAAGGCGCTTACCACAGTGAGATCGCGGTCGCCGAGGCGCCCCGGTTTGATGGTGCCGCCGTAAACGAAGACGGCCGGGATATCGAGCCTGGCCATGGCGATCATGGCCCCCGGCATGTTCTTGTCGCAGCCCCCGTAGGCAATGACCCCGTCGAAGCTTTGGGCGCGGCAGACCGTCTCGATGGAGTCGGCGATGACCTCGCGGCTCACTAGCGAGCACTTCATGCCCTCGGTGCCCATCGAGATCCCGTCGCTCACCGTGATGGTTCCGAAGGTCTGCGGCATGCCGCCGGCGCGCCGTATGGCGTCGGCGCCGCGCCCGGCCAGCTCACCGAGCCCGGCGTTGCAGGGGGTCACATCGCTCTGTCCGTTGGCCACGCCGACGATGGCTTTGTCGAAGTCGTCGTCGTCGAAGCCCACAGCGCGTAGCATGGCGCGGTTGGGCGAGCGCTCGTCGCCGGCCGTGATGGTCCGCGAACGGCGGTTGAGCGCACCCTTTTTGGCCGCGCCCATCAGTGGATGACCTTGGGGAGATCGGTGGCGGCTTCGATAGGGCCGAAGCGGCCCTCGTAGCGCCTTATGTTCTCCTCTAGCGCGCGCACTATGCGCTTGACGTGCTCGGGCGAGGTGATGGCGCGCGCCCTGAGCCGCGCCGCCCCCTTGGCAGCGGCCGAGGCCTGCGGCTCGACGAAAAGAAAATCGAGCACGAACTCCTCCTTGCGGTGGCTTACCAACATCAGGTTGCTGTAGATCCCGGTGGCGACCTCGGGATCGCTCTCTACGACGAGTCCGCCCTGCTTTTTCTTCGCGCCCGCCTTTTCGGCCATAGCTCGTCCCTATCCTCCTTGCCCCGGCCTACTCAAGCTCGTCGGAGCGCTCCTTGGCGACCATCAACGCTTCTGCCTCCGCGGCCGGGTAGACCCGGCCGCGGCCCACGCCCTCACACAACCGGCCGGCCTCGGCCTTGAACCCGTTGCGGCCTATCAGATCGCGCCAGAACGGGAAGGTCCGGCACTGTACCGGGCGGGCCTGGTAGACCGTACAGCGGCCCTTGGGGTCCAGAAAGCGGCAGGCCTGGCCGTCCATGGACAGCTGCCGCCAACCGTCCTCGTCGATGAAGGTGTGGCGTTTCTTGAAGGCGGCCTTGCCGAGGCCAAGGTGGCGAGCCAGGGCATCGCACTCCTCCTCGTTGACGTAGACATAGGCGTAGGTGCCGCGCCGGCGGCAGCACTCGCCACATTCGGTACACTCGAAACGAAGTTCCTTCACTTTGCCTTCGCCTTGTCCCGTATCTCGCCTGTCATGTCGACGAAACGCACCGGCAGCATGCGGCGCTGCTCTATGACACCATCGGCGCCCTTGGTCACCAACCAGATCCACTGCGGCGAGAAGGCGGCGCCGTCCATCGGTAATACCATGCGGCCGCCCGTGGCCAACTGCTCGAGCAGTCGCGCGGGCAGGCGTGGCGCCGAAGCCGTCACGATTATCGCGTCGAAGGGAGCCTCGCCGGGCCAGCCGACATAGCCGTCGCCCGTTCTCAAACGGACGTCTTTATAACCGGCCGCCCCGAGGTTGGCCCCGGCCCGGCGTGTCAGTTCCGGGAGGATCTCGACCGAGTAGACCTCGGCACCAAGTTCGGCCAGTACGGCGGCCTGGTAACCGCTTCCCGTTCCGATCTCGAGAACCCGCTCGCCTTCGTCGAGGTCGAGCAGGTCGCTCATGTAGGCCACGATATAGGGCTGCGAGATCGTCTGGCCGGAACCTATCGGCAGAGCCCGGTCGTCGTATGCCTGGCCGGTAAGGTGGTCGGGAACGAACAGATGGCGGGGCACCTCAGACATGGCCCGGGCCACCGCGGGGTCCCCTATGCCCTTGCTTTCGAGTTCGGCCACCAAACGCATGCGTTCCTCCCCCCTCGCGGCCGGCCGGGACTCGCTGCTGCAGCCCGCCAGCAAGAGCCCGCAGGCCAACACCATGGATAGAACCAGCCTAGCCCGCACCATCATCCGGTCCACGGCCTGTCATAGCGCATTGAAGAGGCCCCGTCACCGTGTTAGTCGCCGCTCGTCGTGGGACAGGTCGGCGAGCAGGTACGGGTCGCACCCGACACCGAAATGCCCGAGGTGGCCCTGGTCACCCTCGAACGGGCCGAGGCCAGGAACGCGCTGTCGCGCGCCATGCTAGAGCGGCTGCGGGGGCTCTGCGAAGAGTTGGCCGCGGACGATAGTGTCCGCGTGGTCGTCATCGGCGGGCGCGGACGCGATTTCTCGGCCGGGGTCGACCTGCGCGACGAAGAGCTCAACTCCATGGTCAAGGCCGACCTCGGGCAGCGCCGCCGCATGGTGCAGACCGGGCCGCGGCTTGTGGCCGCCATACAGGCGATGCCGCAAACCACGATCGTGGCCATGCAGGGACATTGCCTGGGCGGGGCCGGATGCATCGCCCTGGCCGCCGACCTCAGGGTCGCCGGTGCCGACCTCAAGTTCGGGATGCCCGAGGTGTTGCGCGGCATGAACATAAGCTGGCAGTCGGTGCCGCTGATGGTCTCCCATTTCGGGCCGGCCCGGACCAAGGACCTGTTGCTGACCGGACGCTTCGTCGAGGCCGAGGAAGCGCTGGCCTGGGGACTGGCCAACCGCCTGGCCGGCGCCGGCGACGCCGCCGTACAGGAGGCCGCGATCCTTTGGGCGCGCGAGCTTGCCGGCGGGGTACCTCCGATAGCCGCTTCAATGATCAAGCAGACCGTCAACGCGGTGGCCAACGCGAACACGGCCATGGTCCACATGGACTCCGACCAGTTCCTGCTCGCGCAGACCAGCGAGGATTTCCGCGAGGCCATGCTGGCCTTCCTCGACAAGCGCCGGCCCGAGTTCAAAGGAAAATAGCCACGGGCCCCTTCGAGACCGGCCTGCTGCCGCTGGCCGCCGCTTGCCTGGCGGCCGCCGCCCTGAGAACGGCCTGGCTGCTGCGCAGGGGCGAGCGCCTGCCGCTCGGCTATTTGCTCAAGGCCCTTCCCATGGCGGGCGCCATCTCGCTGGTCTGGTTATATCCGGGCTCGGACAGCGCTTACTCGCGCCTGATACTGGCCGGCCTTTGCGTGTCGCTTGCCGGCGACATGCTCATCATCCACGACACCCTGTTCAAGGCCGCTCTTGTTTCATTTCTGACGGCCCACCTGTGCTACGCGGCAGCCTTCGCGCGCTCGTGGGTCGACATGTTCGGGGCCTTTCGCGGTACCTACATGGCACCCCATGCCGTGGCGCCCGTTACCGGGCTCATCGTCGGCGGCTGTTTTCTGCTGGCCCTTGCCGTGTTTCGCCGGCTCGGACCCGGGCTCGGCAAGGAACTGAGGCCGACAGTGGCCGTCTACGTCACCGCCATCATGGCCATGGCCTGTCTGGCCACGTTGCGCTTCTCGGCCTGGTGGGAGCCGGCCTCGGCGCTGGCCCTGCTCGGTGCCTGGTTGTTCGTGGCCTCGGATGCCGCGCTCGCCCTCGACCGCTTTGCCGGAGCTTTCCAGGACCGGGCCTGGGC
>CAYXZP010000022.1:0-5147 GCA_964469485.1 uncultured Myxococcales bacterium
GCCGCGGTCGAGCGCACCGTCAGGAACCGCGAGCACAGCATCGGGGTCAGTGTGAGCGCGATGAAGCTCGATGCCGCCACGGCCACGGCCACCGAGATCCCGAACTCGTAGAAGAAGCGTCCGACCACTCCGGACAGGAAAGCGATCGGCACGAAGACGGCCAGCAGGGTGAGCGTGGTCGAGATCACGGCAAAGGCGATCTCAGAGGTCGCTGCGAACGCCGCCTGCACACGGTCCGTGCCCGCCTCCATGTGCCGGTAGATGTTCTCCAGCACGATGATGGCATCGTCGACGACCACGCCGACAACCAGGGTGAGGGCCATGAGGGTCAGCGTGTTGATCGTGAAGCCGAGGAAGTAGATCACGCCGAAGGTCGCGATGATGGCCGATGGCATTGCGATGCTCGGGATCAGCGTCGTGCGCGCGCTTTGCAGGAAAACAAAGATCACGATGAGCACCAGAACACCGGCCAGCACGAGCGCCTGCCGCACTTCCCGGACCGAACGCTCGATGAAGCCCGACTGGTCGAAGGCAATGTCGAGGTTGAGGCCTTCGGGGAGCCGCGTGCGCTCCTCTGCCATGACCCGCTTGATCTCACCGGTCACGGCCAGGGTGTTGGCGCCCGATTGTTTGACGATACCCAGCCCGCTCGTGGGAATGCCGTTGAAACGGGCGCGCACGCGTTCGTTCTGGTAGCCGCGCCTGACCCGTCCGAGCTCGCCGAGACGCACCGGCTGTCGGCCGGCGTAGCTGACGATGAGTTCGCGCAACTTCGCGGGGCTTTCGAACTCCCCCTCGGTGCGCACCACGAACTCACGCCAGCGTCCTTCGACCCGGCCCGAAGGGATCTCGATGTTCTCGGTGCGGAGCGCCGTGGCGACGTCGGCAACCGTAAGGCCGTAGGCTGCCAGGCGTTCGCGGTCGATCTCGACGCGAATGGCCTGCCTGTTCGACCCCCCGATCATGATCCGGCCCACGCCCGAGATCGTCTGAAGGCGCGGCTTCAGGACCTTGTCTGCGTACTCCATGATCTCGATCGGATGGCGGGTGCCCGAGTGGAGGGCCAGCCACATGATGGCCTGCGCGTCCATGTCGATCTTGGTCACGCGCGGTTCCTTGGTCTCGTCGGGAAGCTTGTTGCGCGCACGCGCCACCCGGTCGCGTACGTCCTGGGCCGCCGCATCGATGGGGCGGGAGAGGTTGAACTGTATCGTGATCGAACTGACCTGTTCTTTGGACACCGAACGGATGAACTCAATCCCCTGTATCCCGTTGATCTCTTCCTCGAGCGGTTCGGTGATCTCGGTCTCCACCACCTCGGCGCTTGCGCCGGGCAGGACGGTGGAAACACTGACGACCGGGTACTCGACGTTGGGAAGCTCGCGCACGGGCAGGCGCGAGTAGCCGACGAAGCCGAAGACGATCAAGGCGGCGGTCATGACCGTGGCGAGCACGGGCCGCCGCACGGAAACGTCGGATATCAGCATCTGTCAGGTCCCGGGCGGGGCCGAAACGTTCTGGACACGGTCGCCGTCATGCAAGCGGTGCTGTCCGCCGACGATCACCTCTTCTCCGGCACGGAGACCGGCCAGCACCTCGACGCGGCCCGGCATGCGCGTGCCGAGTTCCACCAAGCGGCGCTCGGCCGTGTTGCCGCGGATCACGAACACCCAGCTCTTGCCCTCGAAGGAGACGACGGCCTCCTCGGGAATGACGACCTGTGAACTACGCGCGTCGAACAGCACCGTGACCTCGGCGAACTGCCCGGGCTTGAGCGTGCCCGCTGCGTTGGGGATGCGAGCCTTGAGGCGAAGCATGCGTGTGGCCGTGTCGACCTTTGGGTCTATGAAGGAGACGCGGCCCTGGACCGAGGCGGCGCCCGCGGTGGAAACCTCGAGCTTGATGCCGGTCCGAAGCCGCGTGGCGTGGCGGTCGGGCAGGCCGAAACTGATCTCCACCGGATCGGTCTTCATAAGGGTCACCAGCAGTTCGCCGGCGCGCACGTAATTGCCCGGGTCGGCGAGCTTGGCTCCCACCACTCCCGCGAACGGCGCTCGCAGGTAGAAGTCATCGAACTGGCGGTCGGCCAGGGTCAGGGCGGCTTCGGCTTCGGCAAGGGCCGCGCGCATTGCCAGAAACTCGGCTTCGACCTCTTCGAACCGTTGACGGGACACCAGCTCCTCGGCGATCAGGCTTTCGTGGCGGCGCATACGCTGCTCGGCCATGGCCAACTTTGCCGCGGCGCTGTCGACCGAGGCTCCGGCCAGGGCGAGTTGCGCGGCGGCCTTACGGTCGTCGAGCTTGACGAGCAGGTCGCCGGCCTCGACGCGTCCCCCGTCCTCGAAGCCGATCTCGGCAATGACGCCGTCGACCTGCGGACGAACCTCGGCGCGTTCGCTCGCCTCCACATTGCCCACCGCGCTCAAGGTGACGGCCACGTCCTGGGCCGTTACGCGCGCCGTCTCCACCCGGAATATGCGGTCGGGAACAGTTCCGGCCTCGGGCGGTTCCGAGGAACAAGCGGCGAGCGAACAGGCCGCCGCCACGGCAAACAACATGGCACCTGTCTTGTCGCGTGTGTCCCCGATCATGGTGTTTGTCCGAACCCGCCCGAACGGCGAGCTTAACAGGGGCTCCCAGATGAGTCACGGGAGCCGCCCGAACCCGCGTTTCTCCATGAGCCAGCGCAGTATCGCTTTGGTCGCGCGCGGGTCGATCGAGAAGACGGCACCGGATTTCTTTTTGGATTGAGACAGCAACGCGTGTTCGGCGTCTTTGACGACGACGAGTTTGGTGGCGAGCTTTTTGTCGGGTTCGTTCTTGCGCGCCTCGGCGACGAACTCACCGAACTGGAAACGGTCTTCGGGGTTCTTGCCGCCCACGATTACGAGCGTGGGCGCGCTAAGCCGGACGGCTGCGCGCTCGCCCACCTGGTTCGACAGCAACACGACGCCGGCAACGGGGTTGATCTCCTCGTAGCGCGGGTAGATGCCGGCGATGGCCTCGGTACCCGAGCTGTGACCGATGAGAAACACACGGGCGGGATCGACGCGCGCGTGGTCGACCGCGCGGCGGTAGGCCTCGAGCGCGGTCGAGCGGCCGGTGGCATAGTGCGCCGGGCTGCTGCGTCCCGCACCCGGCGCGTCGTAGCGGAACACCGCAAATCCGTTGCTGACCAGAAGGTCGGCTATCTGGGCGTAGATGCCCTCGCCGGGGTCGCCGCCGGTGTCGGGCAGCGACCCGTCACGGTCTATCCTGCCTGCCGGGGGGATGAGCACCACGAGTGGAGCGTTGCCTTGGGCGGGGAAGTCCCACTGTGCGGCCACCACCGAGTCGACGCTCTTGAAAGTGGTCTCGGCCACCGGCGGGCGCTTGCCGGGGTTGGGCGCGGCCGCGGCCGGCGCGGCAGCCAGCAAAGCCAGAGCCACGGCTGCGGTGCCAAGGCGGCAACTCAGGTTACGAACTAGCAAAACAGGGGTGGCAAGGCGCCACCGGCCAAACTGTGCCGTGGCGCGGGTCCGAGTCAAGACGGAAGGAAGCGGTAGGCAAGGGCTTCGCCGATGTGTGCCGCTTCGACAGACCCGGCGCCGGCCAGGTCGGCGATGGTTCGTGCCACCCGCAGCGTACGCGTGACCGAGCGGGCCGAAAGGGCCAGCTTGGCGGCGGCGGCCGCGAGCAGCCGGTCGGCCTCGCGGCCGAGGCTCTGCGCTTGGCACTCGTCACGCTCACGGCGGCGCCTGCCTTGCTCTCGTGCGGCCGCAACGCGCGCCCTTACCCGCTTGGTCGTTTCCCCGGACGGCGATGTGTTGAGTTCGGCGTACTCCAACCGCGGCACGGCCACGACGAGGTCGATACGGTCGAGCAGGGGGCCGCCTGGCCTGGCCCGGTAGCGGTCGATGGCCGACTGCGGGCAGATGCAGTCCCGGACCCCGCTGTCGAGGTAACCGCAGGGGCAGGGGTTCATGGCTGCCACCAAGAGGAAACGCGTCGGCAGTGTGGTGCGCCTTCCGGCCCGCGACAGGGTGAGGCGCCCCTCTTCGAGCGGCTCGCGCAGCTGATTGAGCACGTGCGGCGAGAACTCCGCGATCTCGTCGAGAAACAGGACTCCGTTGTGAGCCAGGCTTATCTCGCCGGGGCTGGCCTGAGGCCCGCCGCCGACCAGCCCGGCCGCCGAGCTGCTGTGGTGGGGTGAGCGAAAGGGCGGACTGCTGTGAAGCGAGCCGCCGCGGTTGAGTCCGGCCGCGCTGTGCACCGAGGTGGTCTCGATGGCCTCGGGCAGGCCGAGCGGTGGAAGCAGGGCCGGAAGGCGGCGCGCCAGCATGGACTTGCCGACCCCCGGCGGCCCCTGCATCAGCATGTGGTGGCGGCCGGCCGCGGCGATCTCGAGCGCGCGTTTGGCCAGTGCCTGGCCGCGCACCTCTGATAGTTCGGTCTCCGGGACCCCCCCTTCGCCGGGCGGCGGCCAGCGGCCGGGAGCTAGCGGGGCAGCGGTCAGACCGCCCGTGAGCAACTCGAACACGTCGGAAAGATTGGCGGCCGCGAACACGCGGACGCCCTCGACGATGGCCGCTTCTGCCGAGTTCTCGGCCGGTACGATCATGTTCTCGAGACCGTGCGCGGCCGCGGCCAGGGCCGCGGGAAGCGTTCCGTCGACGGGCCTTAACGAGCCGTCTATGCCGAGTTCGCCGAGCATGGCCGTCTTGGCGATGAGTTCGGCCGGGCAGCGGCCGCCGGCCGCGGCCAGCGCGACGGCGATGGCAAGGTCGAAGGAGGCGCCGGCCTTGCGGCGCGCGGCGGGCGAAAGGTTGACCAGCGCGGAGCTGGAGACCAGCAGGTCTCCGGCCACCAACCTGAGCGCCGCGCGCACGCGTTCACGCCCCTCGCGGACGGCCGCATCAGGGAGCCCGACAATGACCATGCGCGGAAGTCCCGGTGCCAGGCGTGCCTCGACCCGCACCGTGTAGGCCTCCACCCCATCGAGAGCGCAGCTGTGCGTGAGTGCGAGCACGGCCCGACTGTGCTGCGAGCGCAGGGCGCTGTTCAATGACGCTTCTGTTATGTAGGCGGGCGTCGCCCGGCCGTGGCGCTAGGAAATGCCGAACAGGCCGGCGGCATTTCCCGCCCTCACAGCGGGGCGCGCGGCCTGG
>CAYXZP010000022.1:5157-26863 GCA_964469485.1 uncultured Myxococcales bacterium
CAGCTCCTGCTCCACCTCGTCCAGCTCCCGCTCAGCTCCCAAGTCGCGCAACCGCCCTCGGCAGCAGCAGAAGCAGCAACATCGGCCCCCTCTCCAGCCTGCCTTCTCGCGCGCCCTGACAGCGGGGCGCGCGGCCGGGGGCAACGCCGCGCAGAGCCGCTTGAGCTCTTCGATGTAGTTGCCGTCGTGGTCGCTGTGCGGATAGTCGCTGGCCCACATGAAACGCTCACAGCCGACCTCCTCGATGACCGCGGGCAACATTGCCTCGTCGGGGTCGGCCGAGAAGTAGCACTGGCGCCGTACGTAGTGGCTGGGTTCCTGTTCGAGCTCCATCGTGACCCGCAGCGAACCCCGGTAGAAGGAATCCATGCGGTCCATCCAGAAGCCTATCCAGCCGGCCCCGGCCTCCATCAACACGAGCCGCAGTTCGGGGAAACGGTCGAATGTCGCAAAGGCGAAGAAGGTCGAGAAGGCCTGCTGAACGGCCTGCGAGAACATCAACTGCAGGTACCAGATCCCGCTCGCTACATCCTCGGGCCAGCTAAGCCCCTTGAAACGCCGGTGAAGATCGCGTCCGGCCGGGTCCACGCCCGTGTGTATGGCAACCGGCACCCCCAGTTCGACAGCGGCGGCGAACAGGGGGTCGTGGTCGGGATGACCGTGGGGCAGGCCGCTATGCGTGAACGGCAGTAAAAAGGCTGCGCGTGCGCCCGCGGCTACGGCGCGGCGAAGTTCGGCCGCTGCCCCGGCCGGATCGCCGAGCGAGAGATGGGCCACCGGCAGGAGGCGCCCACCGCTGCCCTGGCAGAACTCCTCTATCCAGCGGTTATAGGCCCGGCAGTGAGCTGCGGCGTAGGCGGGATCTTCGACCTCAGCTTCCCACTGCAGTCCAAGGCTAGGGAACAGAAGGGCGTGGCTGATGCCCTCATGGTCGAGCAACTCCAGCCGGCTGACCGGGTCCGAGGCGGCCGCGGGCACGCTCGTTCGGTAGTGTCCGGTCATGCAGGCCTCGGCCAGTTCCTCGATGCTCTTGCCCATGCCGCCCAGACCGCCGAGCATCTCGGTGGTCGTCAGCCGCGCGGGCCGGCCTTCGATCTCGAGAAAGTCACGGCCGTCGCCGCCGCGTGTTACGCGTATGGGCGGCTGCTCGAAGCCGGGGTCGAGATAGCGCTGCCAGATATCGCCGGGTTCCAGAACGTGAGAGTCGGCATCGACGAGGCCGGTCTCTTCGGCCGCCTTCACGCGCTCATGCCGCCGTCCACGGGAACGACCGCGCCCGTGACGTAGGAGGCCACCGGCGAGGCCAGCGTCACGATCATCGCGGCCACGTCCTCGGGGCGCCCGGGCCGCCGTATGGCCAGTGCCCCGGCCACTGCTTCGAGTGCCGCCTCGGTGCCGCCGAGCATGTCGGTCCAGCGTCTGGAGGTGGGAGTGTCGATGAAGCCGGGGCAGACCGTGTTGGCGCGCACATCGTGGGGGCCCAACTCGTGGGCCAGACAGCGTGTCATCAGTATGAGCGCAGCCTTGGAGGCGCTGTAGGCCGTAAGCCCGCCGTGCCCACGCAGGCCGGCGGCCGAGGCCACGTTTACGATGGCGGCCCCGGGGCTGCGGCGCAGATGTCGGGCCGCGGCCTGTATGACCATGTAGGGACCTTTGGCGTTGACGCCGAACATGCGTTCCCAAGCCTCGTCGTCGGTATCGACCAGTTCGGCGAAGCTTTCCACGCCGGCATCGTTCACGAGCACGTCGAGTCCGCCGAAGCGGTCCACCGTGGCCTCGACGTATGCGCGCGCCGTCTGGCGTAGTGCAACATCGCCCGTGACGAAGCCGGCCCGCCCGCCTCCGGCCTCGATCATCGCCACCGTTTCCCCGGCTCCGCTCTCGTCGAGGTCGGCCACCATGACGGCCGCCCCTTCGGCGGCGAAGAGCAGGGCCGTGGCCCGCCCTATCCCCGAGGCCGCACCCGTTACCAGAACCCTCTTTGCGGCGAGCTCGAGATTCACTGCACCACGATCCCGCCGTCCACGCGCAGCACGGCGCCGCTTATCCACTCGGCTTCGTCAGAGGCCAGGAACACCGCGGCCGACGCTATGTCGGAGACATCTCCGACCCTGCCAAGCGGTATCATCGCCTCGGTCATGGCGCGGGCCCCGGCGTCGTCCAGAAAGACGGCGTTGAGGTCGGTGGGCACCGGCCCCGGGGCTATGCAGTTGGCCCGTATACGGTCGGCCCCGTACTCGGCGGCCAGGTAGTAGGTAAGCGTGACAAGCGCGCCCTTGGCCGCGGCGTAGTGCGACACCCCGACCGCAGAGGCCTGGAAGGCTCCGTGGGAGGAAACGTTTATGACGGCCCCACCGCCTCTTTCCTTTATGTGGGGGATCGCGTGCTTGGCCATCAGGAAAGGCCCGCGCAGGTTCACCGCTATCGTGCGGTCCCACTCCTCGGCGGGCATGTCGGCCACCTTGTTGCCGTAGCTTATGATCGCGGCGTTGTTGTAGAGAACGTCGACGGCACCGAAGCGCTCCACCACGGCTGACAGCGCCCCGCGGACCTGGTTCTCGTCGGCCACATCGCAGCGACAGAAGAGCGCTTGCCCGCCCTGTTCGCTTATCGCGGCGGCCAGGTCCCGGCCCTCGCCGTCGAGCAGGTCGAGGCAGGCCACCGCGGCACCTTCGGAGGCGAAGCGGCGAGCCACGGCCGCGCCCTGTCCCTTGGCCGCACCCGTTACCACGGCGACCTTGCCCGCTAGACGTTCGCTCACGGTCCTACTCGTAGGGCGCCAGCCCCAGTTCACCGCCGGGCAGCTGCACGATCTCAATCGGAAAGCCGTCCGGGTCGCGCACCACGCAACACTCCACTCCGCCGGGCAACTCGGCGCGGGTCTCCCCGCAGACCTCGACGTTGTGGGCGCGCAGCCGTTTGAGCGCGGCGTCGAGATCGTCGACGTAGAAGCTCAGGTGCGAGTGGCCGATCTCGTTTGCCGCGCGTGGACGCGGCGCCTGCGACGGACGTGGTTCGCTGAAGCCAATCAGTTCGATCCGCATGCCGTCGCATTTCATGAAGATCCCCCGGAACTTGGCCCCCGGAAGCCCCATCACCTGCGCGGTGGCCTCGTCGTCGAAATCGAACTCGACCACCACTTCGAAGCCGAGCACATCGGTGTAAAAGCGTTTCGAACGCTCGATGTCCGAGACGCAGTGGGAGTAGTGCAGCAGTCTCGCGTTCTTCATGGCGTGGCCTGCCCGTTGTCGAGTCCGTAAAGCCGGGCGGCGTTCTCGCCGCGTACCTTGTCTTGGGCCGACTCGGGAAGTTTGCCGAGCTGCTCCTCGAGTTCGTCGACGACGCCCGGGAAGGTCGCATCGAGGTGCGGGTAGTCCGATGCCCAGACTATTCGCTGCTCGCCGATGGCCGGCAGCAACAAGGGGAGGGTGGTCTCATCGGGATCGAAAGAGACGTAGCACTGTCTCGCGAAGTATTCGCTCGGCTTTAGCTTGAGCTCGGGCGCCATCCAGCCGTAGACCTCGGCGAAGTGGTCGAAGCGGTCGAACCAGTGACAAAGCCAGCCGCCCCCGGCCTCCAGCACGACGACCTTGAGACCGGGATGGCGTTCGAGTACGCCCCCGCAGACCATGTGTGAGAATCCGATGAAGTTGTCGATGAAGAAGATCGAGGGGTGGCCCATTATGGGCGCGTCCAGGCGCAGGCCCTGTAGTGCTCCCGGAAGGTCCCCGGCGCCCGAAGGGTGCAGTCCAACCGGCACCCCGGCCTCGGCGCAAGCGGCCCACAGCGGGTCGAAGTAGGGGTCGTGCAAGGCGCGGTCCTTGCATGGGTTCGGTCGCACGAAGATGCCCCGCATGCCGAGCTCCGAGACCGCGCGTTGGGTCTCGGCCACCGCGAGTGTGACGTCTTGCATGGGAACGCCGGCCACGCCGACCAAGCGGCCGGGGTCGGCGCGGCAGTAGTCGGCGAGCCAGTCGTTGTAGACACGGCAGCAGGCCGCGGCCAGGGCCGCGTCTTCGACGGCCTCGAGAAAAAGGCCCACGGATGGGTAGAGCACCGCGGTGTCGATGCGTTCGGCGTCCATGTCGGCCAGCCGGCGGCCGGGGTCGGTCCCGCCGGGCATCAGTTCGCTGTAGCGCACCCCCTTGCCGAGCTCGTCGAAGGGCCGGCCGGCCATGCCCACGCCGACGATCCCGGCCGGCAACAGGACCCTTCCTTCGACATGGACCGCTTCCTGGCCGATCCTGTCGTCCCAACGGATCTTGAACCCGCGCTCCCTCATCGAGGCCGGCAGTTCGCGTTCCCAGAGGTCGGCCGGTTCTATGACGTGGCCGTCGGCGTCTATCGTGCTCATTGTCCCTTCTCCCTGACGACGGCGCGCTCGACGGCGCGTAGGATCTCCGACTTGCGGCTCTCCGAAGAGCGCCGGCCCGATTGCATGAACTCGCGACCGCGGGCCGGCAGCATGCACTCGAACAGGACGACGCCCCCTATGGTCATGACCACGGCCTCGGGGCGTTCGCGGTAGAATTCGCCCGCGCGGATACCGCCGGCGATGAAGCGGCTGAACTCGGCCACAAAGCGGCCGAACAGCTGGCTGGTTGCGCTGTCGGCGGCCATGACACGGTCGGTCTCGAGCAACCCGTGACAGAGTATGCGCGCGTTGTCCGGGTCCTCGCCGTAGAAGTCGACGAACCCCGAGACGATGTTGCCGAGGCGGGCGGCGTAGCTGTGCGGCCGTGGCGCGAACCAGTCATGTCCCGCCGCCTCGAGCCTCGCGCCCAAGGATTCGAACACGGCCAGCACGAGGGCGTCCTTGTTGGCGAAGTAGTGGAAGAGCGTGGCCTTGCCGAGCCGCGTGCCTTCGGCCAGGGCGCCATAGCTCATGGCCGCCGAGCCGCCCTGGCCGTAAAGGCGGGCCGCCTCGGCTATGATGAGCTGTCGGTGGCGGCCGGCGCGGCTCGGCCCGGGCGGGCGTCCGGCCCGGCGTGTCCGCGCGGCCCCTGCCGGCTGTCGGCCACCGGCCATCAGAGCGCGCCCTGCCCGGGTCTGGCGTAGGCCGTGGGCCAGTACTGCGCCGGTACGAAGGCCCGCCGCAGGACGCGTTCGGGGAACATGGCGAGCGAATAGTTCTCTATTCCCTGGCGCAGTCGCTGGTGGGCCGTGCGGTCGTGCCCCTGGTAGCCGCCTCTCAGGAAACGGGCGTAGGCGCGCGCGAGCGTTCGTATGAGGCGAAGCTGCCAGCCGGAGAGCGAGCCCAAGAGAAAGGTCACATGGCCGATCTCATCGACGAGTATCTCGTCCATCAGTTCGCGGACGCGTCCCTGCATCTCGGGCTGGCCTTCGAGCAGCTGTTCTCCCTTGCCGGCCAGCTCGAGGAAGGCAACGGTTCCCATCAGCTCGCCGGCCAACAGCAGCATGTAGGAGGCACGTTTGGGCAGACACTTCATGACCTTTACCGAGACCCGCACGGCCCGGGTCGGGAGTCGCAGCTGGTAGCTGATGCCGAACAGACCGACGATCTCGCGCAGGATGCGCGTGTGGTAGGTCTCTTCGAGGTCGGCGAAGTCGCGCGGGCCCAGCGCCTTGCCGCCGCGGCCGAGCCCGTCGAAGCCGCCGCGCTCGAGGAGGTAGTCCACGCCCCAGCCCTCGCCTTCGTTGGCGCGCGCCAGCATCACCAGCCAGGTCATCAGCGGGCCGGCCTGCCCCAAGGGGCGGCTGCCGATGTGGAAGAAGGAGAAGGCCCGCTGGTCGAGTGCTTCGCCCTGCCAGGGCGGGCGGCTGCGGCTGGCAATCTGGTCGAAGAAGGCCTCGCGCTTGGCAAGCCTGCGACCGGGCAGGTCCGGCTCGCCGTCGCGCTCGAGCGCGAAGGCGACGAAGTCCTCGGCCATCCTCGCTCTCAGGCTGGCGGGCAGGGGCCGGAACAGAGCCTCGTCGAGCACGAGACCTGATATCAACCGTTCGGTCTATTTGTCAACAGGCCGGCCTCCAGCCTGTGAGCTGGAACTTGTGCCGGCAAAGCCTAGGATAGCCGGACACGGCCATGCTCTTGATGATCGATAACTACGATTCCTTTACCTACAACCTGGTCCAGTACCTGGGCGAGCTTGGGGCCGAGGTCGAGGTCCACCGCAACGACCGCATTTCGGTGGCCGAGGCCGAGGCCAAAGAGCCCGGCGCCCTGCTGGTCTCACCGGGTCCCTGCGACCCGGATAAGGCTGGCGTATCGGTGGACCTTATCCAGGCGCTTGCCGGCAAGCTGCCCGTGCTCGGCGTCTGTCTCGGACACCAGTGCGTGGCCCAGGCCTTCGGCGGGCGCATCGTCAGGGCCGAGCGCCTGATGCACGGCAAGACCTCGCCCATAGAACACGACGGGCGCGGCATCTTCGAAGGGCTCGAGCAGGGTTTCACGGCCACGCGCTACCATTCGCTGATAGTGGAGCGGGACAGCGTTCCCGACCAACTCGAGATCAGCGCTTGGACGGCCGAGGGCGAGATTATGGGCCTGCGTCACAAGCAGCTGGCCGTTGACGGGGTGCAGTTCCATCCCGAGTCCATCCTTACCGAGACCGGCAAGCAGCTGCTCGGCAACTTCCTGGCTTCCCTGTGAGCCGCCGGCCGGCACTTGCCGCCTTGGCCCTGGCTTCGGTCTTGCAGCTATCCGCCTGTGCGGCGTTGCGCGTACTGGTGCTGCCGCGCTTGGGACCGGTCGAAGGGCCAGCCACGGCCACCGCCGCCGCCGCGCCGAGCAGCTCGGCCCGTGCCCGTCTTTGCGGTGCGGCCGCGGAGCTTCGCGAGGCCGGCTTCAGTACGGCCGAGTTGGGCGACCGTGTGATGGCCAACCGTCGCTTCCCGCTAAGCGACGGCCGGCTCGAGGTCCTGGGCGCCACTTACCAGGTCACGGCCGAGGCCGGCCACCAGGGGCCCTCCGTGCTCAGGCTGGTCCTGGCCACGGCCGGTGAGGAGCTTACCGTCGAGCTTTCCGCTTCCGGTTTCTCGATGGCGGCCGCCAAAAGGGCGGCTCTCCAGGCGGCTCTCCGAGAGGCCGCGAGCCGCGGCTCGCTCCGGCCGGGCTGCGTCAGCGACTGAAAGAAGACCTTCGATAACAACAGCGTCATTGCCGCGGCCTGTCCGGCGGGCATAAGCAGGAGGATGGGTGCGGGGGAAGCCGAGACGCTTGCCGCCATTGCGCTGGCCGAGCTTGCCGAGCCGGACCTCGTCGCCTGGTGGCAGCTGCTGCGCCGGGCAAGTTCGCCGCTGGCCCTGTTCGAGACCGCGGACGGGGAGCTGGCCGCCCGCGGCGCTTCGAAGCGCGCGCTCGCTTTGCTGAGGGCCCGCGGGCCCGCGGAGGCCTCGCGGCGCCGGCTCGAGCGTTGCCGGCAGCTCGGCATGTCCGTTACCTGGCCGGGACAGCCCGGCTACCCCCGCCTCCTCGGCGAGATAGCCGATCCGCCGCTGGCCCTTTACTACAAAGGCCACCCGCCCGCCTGGCCGCGTCCGGCGCTGTCGGTGGTGGGTAGCCGCCGGGCCACCGGTTACGGAACCAGGACCGCCGAGGCGCTCGCGGCCGAGGCGGTCCGCCGCGGTGCGGTGGTCGTCAGCGGCCTGGCCCAGGGCATAGACAGGGCCGCCCACCGCGGCGCGCTCAGCGGCGGCCCGAGCGTAGCGGTGGTGGCCGGCGGTCTAGACCTTGCCCGCTCGGGAC
Organism: uncultured Myxococcales bacterium; assembly: GCA_964469485.1. Classification (GTDB taxonomy): domain Bacteria; phylum Desulfobacterota; class Binatia; order UBA1149; family CAYXZP01; genus CAYXZP01. Next base: position 12,863 of record CAYXZP010000022.1, read on the forward strand.
CGAAGCGGGCGCTCTATGAGCGGCTTCTGGCCGAGGGCACGCTCGTGAGCGAGCAGGGACCGGGCCTTGCGCCCGTGCCGCGGCTGTTCCCGGTAAGGAATCGCATCATTACCGGCATGTCGGCCGTAACTGTGGTGGTCGAGGCCGCCTGCCGCAGCGGTTCTCTGATAAGCGCCCGGCTGGCGGCCGAGCAAGGCCGTGAGGTGTTCGCCGTGCCCGGCAACCTCGATTCCAAGGTGTCCGAGGGGACCAACCGGCTGATCGCCGACGGCGCTCGCCCGTTCCTTGCCACCGACGAAGTGTTCGAGGCCCTGGGGCTCGAGCCTCCGGAAACGTCGGCCGCAGGAGCCGCCGGCGTTGGCGGCGTACCGGTTGAAAGGCCCGAGGAAAGGCTCGTTTTCGGCCTTCTCGGCGACGGGCCGGCGGCGCTCGACGAACTTGTTTTGCGCAGCCGGCTTGACGGCGCACGTGTCTTGGAGTTGTTAACAGCGCTCGAAATCGGGGGATTGGCCGAACGCACGCCGGGCGGCCTGTTCCGGGCCGTGCCCACGCTCAAGCGGAGCAGGGGGGATTGACAGCGACGGCCTAACCGGTTTCCCGTTAAGGGGATGGCTGCCACCAAGCTGGTTATCGTGGAATCGCCGGCCAAGGCGCGAACGCTTTCGCGCTACCTCGGCCGCGACTACGTCGTAAAGGCCTCGGTCGGCCACATCGCCGACCTGCCCAAGAGCAAGCTCGGGGTAGAGGTCGACGACGACTTCAAGCCCGACTACGAACTGATCCACGGCAAGGGCAAGATCGTCAAGGAGCTGCGGGCGGCCTTGAAGGGTAAGAGCGCGCTCTACCTCGGACCCGACCCCGACCGCGAGGGCGAGGCCATCGCCTACCACATAGCCGACCGCGTCGTGCCCAAGTCCTACAAGGGCGAGGTGCACCGTGTCTTGTTCAACGAGATCACCCGTAGCGGCGTAAAGAACGCCATCGCGAGCCCGGTCAAGATCGACACCGACAAGTTCGAGGCACAGCAGGCCCGTCGCGTCATAGACCGCTTGGTCGGTTACCAGATAAGCCCGCTGCTGTGGGAGAAGGTGCGGCGCGGGCTCTCGGCCGGGCGCGTCCAATCAGTGGCGGTCCATCTGATCGTCGAGCGCGACCGTGCGATCAAGGCATTCGAGGCCGTCGAGTATTGGAGCATTACGGCTTCCGTGTCGCCCGCCGGCCAGCAAGCGGCCACTTTCAAGGCGCGCCTCGTCGAGGTCGACGGCAACAAGATCGACCTTGCCAAGCTGCGGGAGGGCAAGAAGGACGAGGCCTTCTTCATCGCCGACGAGAAACAGGCCGCCGGCATCGTCGGCCGCCTCGAGGGCCGCGACGACTGGCAAGTGACCGCGATCAAACGCTCGGCCAGAACGCGCAAGGCCCCGCCGCCCTTCATCACCTCGACGCTGCAGCAGGAGGCCTCGCGCAAGCTCGGCTACCAGCCGCGCCGGACCATGTCGGTGGCCCAGCGACTCTACGAGGGTGTCGATCTCGGCGAGCAGGGCCTGACGGGTCTTATCACCTACATGCGAACCGATTCGGTGCGCTCGGCACCCGAGGCGGTCGAGGCGCTGCGCGCTTACATAAAAGGCGAGTACGGCGCCGAGTATCTCCCCGAAAAGCCCAATGCCTACAAGACCAAGAAGGCCGCCCAGGATGCCCACGAGGCCATACGTCCGGCCTCGATGGAATTGCCGCCGCCGGTGGTGGCCAAATACCTCAAGGCCGAAGAGCTGAAGGTCTACACGCTGGTGTGGAACCGCTTCGCGGCCAGCCAGATGAAGCCGGCCACCTACGACCAGACCAGCGTGGACGTTACCAGCGACGAGTGCGTGCTGCGGGCCTCCGGGCAGGTCATGAAGTTCGACGGTTTTCTGAGGATCTACGAGGAGGGGCGCGACCAGCCGTCCGAGGATGACGACGAGGGCGGGGCCCTGCCCGAGCTGACCGAAGGCCAGCGGCTCGGGCTTGCCGGCATCGAGCAGGCGCAGCACTTCACCCAGCCTCCGCCCCGCTTCACGCAGGCCTCGCTCATTCGCGAACTCGAAGAGAACGGCATCGGACGGCCTTCGACCTACGCCTCGATCATGTCGACCATCATCGGCCGCGAATACGTGACCCAGGACCAGAGCCGGCGGCTCACCTCCACTCAGCTCGGGGAGTTGGTCACCGACCTATTGACCGAATCCTTCCCCGACATTCTCAACGTCGAGTTCACCGCCGGCCTCGAGGATCACCTCGACCGTGTCGAGGGCGGCAGCGAGGACTGGCTCACGGTCACCAAGCGGTTCTACGATCCGTTCAAGGCCGACCTCGAGCGCGCCAAGGTCGAGATGCCCGACGTCAAGGGGCGCGTTGAGGAGACCGACCTGCCTTGCGAGAACTGCGGGCATAAGTTGGTGGTCAAGTGGGGCAAGAACGGCGAGTTCCTGGCCTGCCCCGACTATCCCGACTGTAAGTTCACGAGCAACTTCGTTCGGCTCGACGACGGCACGATCGAGATCGAGGAGCCCGAGGAGACCGGCGAGGTCTGTGACCAGTGCTCCAGCCCGATGCAGTACAAGTGGGGGCGTTACGGAAAGTTCCTCGGCTGCTCGGCCTATCCCGAGTGCAAGAACGTGCGTTCGCTCAACCGTCCCGTTCCGCTCGGGCTTGCCTGTCCGCCAACGCCGCTCGGCTGCGGCGAGGGCGAGATGATGCGCAAGGTCTCGCGGCGGGGCCGCGTCTTTTACGGCTGTAGCCGTTATCCGGACTGTGACTTCGCACTGTGGGACAAGCCGGTCGATGCGCCGTGCCCCGAATGCGAGGCCGTGTTCGTGGTCGAAAAGACCACCAAGCGGGCCGGGACCGTACGGCGCTGTCCCAACGAAGAGTGCGATTACCAGGAGAGCATCGGCGAAGTGAGCGCCGAGCCGGCCTGACCATGCCCGGCCGGGTAACGGTGATCGGTGGCGGGCTGGCCGGCAGCGAGGCCGCCTATCACCTGGCGCGCGCGGGCGCCGGCGTGGACCTTTACGAGATGCGCCCCCGCCGCGGCACGGAGGCCCACAAGACCGACCGTCTCGCAGAGTTGGTCTGCTCGAACTCCTTCCGCGACAACAGCATGCTCACCGCCGTCGGGCTTCTAAAGGCCGAGATGCGCGCGATGGGCTCGCTCGTCATCAGGGCGGCCGACGAGGTGGCCGTGCCGGCCGGGTCGGCCCTGGCCGTGGACCGCGTGCGCTTCGCCGAACTGGTCACGGCCGAGATAGAGAAGCTCGACGCCGTCACCATACACCGCGAGGAACTGACGGAGATCCCCGCGGACGGCCTGACGATAGTTGCGACCGGTCCGCTGACCTCGCAGGAACTGAGCCATTCGCTGGCGCGCTTCATAGGTGACAAGCACCTCTACTTCTACGACGCCATCTCGCCGATCATCAGCGCCGACTCCGTCGACATGGACCGCGCCTTCCGGGCCTCGCGCTACGGCAAGGGGGGCGACGATTACGTCAACTGCCCGCTCGACAAGGAGACCTACGAACGCTTCATAGACGAACTGATGGCGGCCGAGAAGATGCCGCTCAAGAGCTTCGAACGTTGCGCCTACTTTGAGGGTTGCATGCCGATCGAAGAGCTTGCCCGCCGTGGTCGTGAGACGCTCAGGTTCGGCCCCATGAAACCCGTCGGGCTCACAACCCCCGCGGGCGACCAACCCTACGCCGTCGTGCAACTGCGCCAGGACGACACCGCAGGGCGTCTGCTCTCCGCGGTGGGTTTCCAGACCAAGATGACCTACGGGGAACAGCGCCGCGTGTTCCGGGGCATACCGGGTCTCGAGTCGGCGGAGTTCGTGAGGCTCGGCAGCCTGCACCGCAACACCTTTATCAACTCGCCGCGTTCGCTTACCCGCGAACTCATGGTGCGCGGACGCCGCGGCGTGTTCGTGGCCGGCCAGTTGGTCGGTGTCGAGGGCTATGTCGAGTCGGCCGCCAGCGGGATCCTGTGCGGGTTCAACGCCGCGCGTCTACTGGACGGACTGGCGCCCGCCTCGCCGCCGCCGACCACGGCGCTGGGCTCGCTGCTCGACTATGTGACCGAGCGCAGCCGGCGGGACTTCCAGCCCATGAACGCCAACTACGGGTTGTTCCCACCGCTGGGGCGCCGTCTGCGCGGCCGGGAGAAAAAGAAGGCCCTCGGGCGGCGCGCCGAGGCGGATATGCATGGTTGGATGTCGCAGGTGGGGCTTGGGGATCCCGAGCGCCTGTGCAGAACTTCGAGCTAGGACAAAGAAAATCGGGTCACGTGCCTCAGATTCGTTGACAGGGCCTAACTGAGGGCGGCATCCTGTCGTTGCGGCGGCCCGGGCCGGGCGCAGCAGATCTCAATCACGACGAAGGAGGAAGGAATGACCAAATCCGATCTCATCGAGGCCGTTGCCAAGGCCACCGGACTTTCCAAACGCGGCGCTGCGGGAGCGGTCGATGCGACGATCCTCGGCATTTCCAAGGGTATCAAGAAGGACAAGAGACTTTCTCTGTCGGGTTTCGGAACCTTCACCGTGCGCAAGCGTGGTGCGCGTACCGGGCGTAACCCGCGCACCGGCGAGGAGATACAGATCTCCGCGAGCCGTACCGTGGGCTTCAAGCCCGCACCGGGCCTGAAAAAGGGCCTCTAGGATCACGCGCGGGCTGGCCGCGGCCATCGAGGCCGCGCCCTCCACCGAGCTTGCCGCGGGCTTCATCGAGCGGTTGGCCGAGGTCGACGGCGGCCGCAGCTGGGCCCGTTTCGACGAGGGGCGCAGCGGGGACCTCTGCGTTATCCTCGGCTCCAGTCCCGCCTTGGGGCGCTGTCTGGTCGCCGCGGGCCCGGATTGGCCCGAACTCTTCGCCTCTGTCTACCAGCCGACCGGACCGGACCGGCCGGCCGGTCTGCCGGGCACATCCGCCGCCGAAGAGATGCAGGCGGCCCTGGCCCGCCGCGTGGAGGAGGAGATGCTGCGCATCGGCGGCCGTGAGCTTCTCGGCCTGGCCACCCTCGAGGAGACGACCGGGCAACTGAGCGGTCTGGCCGAGCAGGTCATCGGGGCCGCGCTCGAGACGGCGCGCCACGGGTTGGCCGCCGAGCGCCGCCAGCCGCTTGACCGGAGCGGGCGGCCGCTGGGTTTCGTCGTGCTCGGACTCGGCAAGCTCGGCGGCTCGGAACTCAACTACAGCTCGGACATAGACCTCATCTATCTACACGCCGAAGCGAGTGAGCCCGACGCCGGGCCCTTCTTCGACCAACTGGCCAAACGGCTCACCGCCATGCTCGCGGGTACCGGATATCCTTCGTCCTGCTTCCGGGTGGACATGCGGCTCAGGCCCTACGGGCGCGACGGACCTTTGGTATGTTCGGCCGCCGGCGCGCTCGAGTACTACCGCCTTTCGGGCGAGACCTGGGAGCGGGGCGCGCTCATCAAGGCGCGCCCCGTTGCGGGCGACCTCGAACTCGGCCGGCAGTTCATCTCGGAGGTCGCGCCGTTCATATACCGCCGCCATCTCGATTACCGCACGGCCGAAGACCTCCGGCACATGAAGTCGCGCATGGACCGCGAACAGAGCCGGGGCGGACAGGCCGGGCGCGACGTCAAGATAGGCAAGGGCGGGATACGCGAGATCGAGTTCGTCACACAGCTGCTGCAACTGGTGCACGGAGGTCACGAGAATCGTGTGCGAGAACGTGGGACCGTGCGGGCACTGGAGCTTCTCGAGGCCAACGGCTTCATCGGAGCCGGGCAGGCCGGGGGGCTGCGGCGGGCCTACCGTTTCTTGCGCGAGGTCGAGCACGCCGTGCAGGTGGTCGAGCAGCGCCAGACCCATCTGCTGCCCGCCGACCAGGAAGGCCTACGCCAGCTTTCCCGCCGACTCGGCTACGGACTGGGCCGCCGTGGCCGGGACGCGGGCGGCCGGGAGCTGGAGAGCTTCGAAGATGACTGGCAACTCCATACCGGCCGGGTCCACGAGGTCTTCGTGCGTTTCCACGAACTGCGTCCACCCGAGGCCGTCCCCGGACCCGGCTCTCCGGATCCCTTGACGGCCGCATTACTCGACCACCTGGCCGCCGGCCGTACCCGAGGCGCGGTGGCCCTGCTCGAGCAACTCGGCTTTCGCGACGGCGAGCGTGCGGCCGCTGCCCTGGCGCGCTTGCAGCAGGCCACCGGGGCCGACACCGGCGGTCAGCGAACACGGGCGCTGGCGGCCATGGCGCCCTCGCTCATAGAGGCGGCGGCCACATCTTCCGATCCCCAGTCCTCGCTCGACAAGCTTGTCGATTTTCTCGTGCGTGCCGGAGCCCACACGAGCTACGCCGCCCTGCTCGGCGGTTCGGAGTCGGCGATGAGGGTGCTGGCCGTACTTTTTTCGAGCAGTCCTTATCTGGCCGGTCTACTGGTCGGACGTCCCGAGTTGCTCGATTGGTTGGCAGGCTCGGCCGACCACCGGCGGCAACCCTCAGCCGACGAGCTGCGGTCGGAAATAGACGGCCGTATCGAGGCCTGCATGGCGGCCCCGGGAGACGGCGGCGACGACGAGCCGCTGCTGGCCGAACTGCGCCGCTTTCGCAGCGGACATCTCGTGCGCATAGGAATGGCCGACCTTGCCGCCGCCATAGACGACGACGAGGTCCACGAGCAACTGAGCCGTCTGGCCGAGGTAACGCTCGCCGCCGCGCTCGACACTTCGCGCCGCCTGCTCGCGGCCCGCGACACGGCCGCCCCGTGGCAAGGCCTCGAGCTTGCCGTGCTGGCCATGGGCAAGCTCGGCGGCCGAGAGATGAGCTATGGTTCCGACCTCGATCTTATCTTCGTCTACGACACCGGTCGCAGCGATTACGACGCCGAGTGCCACGCATTGGCCACACGCTGGGTCCAGAGGCTGCTCGTTCTCCTGCAGACGCGAACCCGTGATGGCGTGGCCTATCAGGTGGACACCCGCCTGCGTCCTTCGGGTTCGAGCGGGCCGCTCGTGGTCTCGCTCGGCCGCTTTGCCGAGTACCACCGCGGCGAGGCCGCGCTGTGGGAACGGCAGGCCCACATCAAGGGCCGGGTCGTGTACGGCGGGGCCGGCCTGGCCGCCGAGATCGAAGAACTGCGGCAGGACTTCGTCTACGTATCCGGCCTCGACCGTGAGGCGACAGGAGAGATCGACAGGATGCGGCGTCGCATGGAGGCGGAATTGGCGCGCGAGAACGGACTCGAACGCAACATCAAGAGCGGGCGCGGAGCCCTGGCGGACGTGGATTTCCTGGCCCAGATGCTCGCACTACGCCACGGCGCGCGCCAGCCGCAGATGCGTCAGCGCTCCACTCCGGCCACACTTGCGGCGGCGGCCGAGACTGGACTCCTCGGTGCGCGCGAGGCGGCCGAACTCGCCGGTGACTATCGTTTTCTCAGGCGCCTCGAGTCGCGGCTTCGTCTCGAGCGTGACCGGCCCGTCGAACGCTTGGAGGCCGACCCCGAAGAGCTCGAACCGCTGGCTCTCAGGCTCGGGTTCAGCGGAAAGGATCCGGGGCGTGAACTGCTCGCGCGTTACGACTCGACCTGCGAAAGGGTCCGCGCCGCATACGAGCGACACTTCAAACTACCGCGTTGACGTTCCGGTAGTGGCCGTATACGAGTCGGCGCGTGGAAAAAGCCACATATATATGGATGAACGGCGAACTCGTCGCCTGGGACGACGCCAAGGTTCACGTTCTCACGCACACCCTGCACTACGGACTCGGCGCCTTCGAGGGCGTGCGTTGTTACAAGTGCAGCGACGGTCGGTCGGCCGTGTTCCGGCTTGACGACCACATGCGGCGGCTGTGGCACTCGCTGCACATTCTCGGCATCGAAGCGCCCTACACGGTCGAGGAGATGTGCGAGGCCTGCCTCGAGACGATACGCGCAAACAAGCTCGAGGAGTGCTACATCCGCCCGATCGTGTTCGTCGGCGACGGTGAGATGGGCCTGGCCGCGCTCGACAACCCGATAAACATGAGCGTGGCCGTGTGGCCCTGGGGTTCCTATCTGGGCGAGGACGGCATAACCAACGGCATACGCGTCAAGACGTCGTCCTTCCAGCGTTTTGCCGTCAACAGCCAGATGACCAAGGCCAAGGCCGTCGGGCACTACGTGAACTCCATCCTGGCAAGCCTCGAGTCGCGGCGGGCCGGTTACGACGAGGCCCTGATGCTCGACACCGACGGCTATGCGGCCGAAGGCTGCGGGGAGAATCTGTTCATAGTTCGCGGCGGGCGAGTGAAGACCCCGCCCATTGCCACCGTGCTCGAGGGGGTTACCCGCAACTCGGCTATCGAACTGCTGGCGGCCGCCGGCACCGAGGTCGTCGAGGAGCGCTTCACACGCGACGAGGTCTATATCGCCGACGAAGCCTTCTTTACGGGCACGGCAGCCGAGATAACGCCGATCCGTTCGCTCGACGACCGCACCCTCGGCAGCGGCCAGCCCGGTCCCGTCACGCGCGGGGTGCAGCAGGAGTACTTCGCCGTCATCAAGGGCGATAGGTCCGAGCGGGCCGACTGGCTCACCTATCTCTGAACGGTCCGCCTATGGCCGGACATCAAAGGTATCGTTTCGCACCGCCCGGCGGCGGCCGCGGCATAGGGATCGGTCCGGGCGCCAGGGTACCGCCGACCGTCAAGGCGCTGATGATCACCTGTGCGGCGGTCTACCTCGCCGAGGTCTTCGGCGGCCGCTGGGCGCTTATCGGAGCTTTCGGTCTGGTCCCCGAAAGGGTGGCCGGTTTCGAGCTCTGGCGTCTTTTCACCTACCAGTTCCTCCACGGCAGCGTCTGGCACCTGGCCATGAACATGTTCATGTTGTGGATGTTCGGTTCCGAGCTGGAGGATCGCTGGGGCCGGACCTTCTTTCTCAAGTATTATTTCCTGTGCGCCGTCGGCGGCGCCATCGTCTATACGCTGGCGCGTTTCGGAACGGTCACCCCGAGCGTGGGCGCCTCGGGCGCGATCTACGGCATCCTGATGGCCTACGCCGTGTGGTTCCCCAATCGTGATGTCTACCTGTGGTTCATGTTCCCGATCAAGGTGCGGACCTTGGTGATCTTCCTCATGGCCATCGAGTTCATAGAGGCCATAGAGCAGACCGGCACCGGCATCGCCCACGCGGCTCACTTCGGCGGGATGGGTTTCGGATACCTCTACCTCAAGTGGTGGCAGAAGACGGGGTCTGCCGGCACGGCCGCGAGCCGGCCGGGCCTGGATCTTTCCGGCCTGCCGCTTGGTCCCAAGCAGCTCAAGCGTGCCTGGTACCGCTGGCAGTTCCGGCGTCTGCAACGAAAGCGAATGGGCGGGAATGACGGCGGGCCGACCCTGCACTAAAGCTAGGGGTCGGCGTAGCAAGTGGCGCTACCGGTTGGCGCCGAAGGCTCAGGCTTCTGGAAAGAAAAGCCCGAGGAGAACGAAACCGGTTATCAGGAGAACTGACTCAAGCATTGGGGTTTACCCTTAGTTACTTCCTTTGTGACAGAGAAAGCGGAGCTTCGTCAACCCCCCCTTCGGGCATTTCTGGCTTCTGACGGCGAAACCCGCCACCGGGCGGGCCGTCTCGACAGCCCCGCAGCCCTGTCCTATGAGGGGGCCGGGGTAAAGCGGGCTCGTGACGCAGGATAGCGGACAGGTGGAGGCCGGCGACGGCACGGGCCTTTACTGGCAAAGCTGGTCGCCGCCGGGCGAGCCCCGCGCCACGGTCCTCATCGTCCACGGCATGAGCGAGCACAGCGGCCGCTACCGGCCCTTTGCCGAGCTGCTGGCCGGCCGTGGTCTGCGGGCCGAGGCCTATGACCACCGCGGGCACGGGCGTTCCGGAGGTCGGCGCGGCTGGGTGGCCCGCTTTGAGGACCTGCTCGATGACCTCGAGTTCTTCGTCGGTCGGGCGCGCCGCAATGGAGGCACCCTGTTCATGCTGGCCCATTCCATGGGCGGTCTCGTGGCCACCGCCTACCTGCTCGCGGGACGGCCCGGCCCGGACCGGCTCGTCCTGTCTGGCCCCGCCATAGTGCCATTGATCGACGGCAGCGACCGCACGATCGACGCCTCGCGGCTTACCAAGGACGCCGCCCTGCAAAAGGCCTACATGGAGGACCCCTTGATACTGCGCGATCGTGTCGACCCCGAACTGTTCCTACGCCTGTTCGAGGGCGTGGTGACCCTTCCCGGGCGCGCCCACGAGATCGACCTGCCCGTCCTGCTCGTCCAGGGCGAGGATGACCCGCTTTGCAGCGCCGAGGGTGCGCGCGACTATGTCGAGGGCTTCTCGAGCACCGACAAGACGGTGCGAATATATCCCGGCGGTCGCCACGAGATGCTCAACGAGACCAACCGAGCCGAGGTCATGGAGGACCTCTGGCAATGGATCGAGGCCCGCTTGTGAGCGCCGCGGCACCGGCACCGGCCGGCGGCTTCTGTTAGGATATCGCCAAGATGGCAGCTGAGTTCGAGAGCAAGGTGGTCTTCGTCATCGGCTCGCCGCGGTCGGGCTCGACCATGCTCGCGCGTATGATCGGTTCCCATTCGCTCATCTACGGCCGCCCCGAGCCGCACATGCTCACGCCGCTGGCCCACCTCGGTTACTACGACAAGGTCGAGCGCGCCCCCTACGACGCGGTCCTGGCGGCCGAGTCCATAAGAGAGTTCGTGGCCGAGCTGCCCGACGGCGAGCAGGACTACGTGGACGCCTGCCGCGCATACTCGGACACGCTCTACCAGCGCATGCTCTCGACGGCGCCCGGCAAGGTGTTTTTTTTGGACAAGACGCCGGCCTATGCGCTCGTTCTCGATTTCATCTCTACGATCTACCCCGCGGCCCGCTACGTCGTGCTCACCCGCCACCCGCTGGCGGTGTTCAGTTCCTATGCCGAGTCCTTCTTCGACAGCGACTACCGTGCGGCCCACGCCTACAATCCGATCACCGAACGCTACGTGCCCGCGATCGCCAAGTTCCTTCGCGAGAACAAGGTTCCCGCGCACCAGGTCATTTACGAGGAGCTGGTCGCCGATCCGGATCCGATCATGCGCGGGGTCTTCGAGTTCATCGGCGTGGAGCACGAACCCTCGGCCGTCGACTACGGCAGCCACGAGCAGGCCGGCAAGGGGCTTGGCGATCCCATAGGCGTGGCCCGGCACGACCGCCCGAGCACCGGGTCGGTCGAGAAGTGGGCCGCCGAGATCGCCACCGACCCAGACCGCCTGGCGCTGTGCCGCGAGATAGTAGCCAAGCTCGACCCCGCCGATCTGGCCATTTGGGGTCATCCGCTCGAGGGCTTGTGGGACCCGCTAGAGCGCGCTTCCGGGACCAAGCCGCGGCCGAAGAAGCTCGACCGTTACCGTCTTCAGCGCAAGGCCATCATGAGGTTGCGCGCCCTGGTCGGCCGCTACGGGCTAGTGCGCCGGCTGCTCGGCCGCATGCGCCTAGTGCTCGACGTACTGCTGCGCGACTAGGGCGGGGAAGAGTTCCTTGCAGACCGAAACGAAAGCGCGCTGCGACTGTGGCATCGCTTCGGCGCTCCTGCGTACGATGCCCCAGGAGCGGTAAAGCCCGCCCGGGGAAAGCTGGCGGGCCAGAAGGCGGCCGGCGGCGACCTCTTCCCTGACGGCGAAGCCGGCCACCACGGACACGCCGAGTCCGGCCTCGACCATCTTCTTTACGGCCTCGAGGTCGCCGATCTCCATTGCCAGGGAGGGGAACACCCCGGCCTCGAGAAGGAACCGCTCTACTATGCGGAAGGTTCCGCTGGCCCGGGCGTAGGCAACGAAGGGCTGGCCTACGATGTCCTTGGCGCGCACGCGCTCGAGCCCTTCCCAGTCGTGGCCGGGCGGGGCTATGGCCACAAGCTCGTCGCGCGGCAGTTCTTCGACGACCAGGGCCGAGTTCGTTACCGGCAAGAGCAAGAACCCGATGTCGACGCTCCCTTCGAGGGTGTGTTTGAGCGTCTGTTCTGTGAACCCAGAGACCACGCGGACCTCTATCTTGCCGAAACGCGAAGTGAACTCGCCGAGGATATCGGGCAGCACGTGCTGGCAGATCTCGCCGCCGGCGCCGATGGCTATGCGGCCGCGCCCTGCGGCCTCGAAGTCGCTCACCACGGCCGTCGCCTCCTCGACCTTGGCGATTATCTGGCGTGCGTAGGGGAGTAACACGTCGCCGGCCTGCGTCAGCGCTATGTTGCGTGACTGACGGGTGAAGAGCGGCGTGCCGAGGCTTTGCTCGAGGCTGCGTACCTGCTGGCTCACGGCCGACTGCGTGACCTTCAGGCGGCGGCCGGCGCGTGTGAAGCTCTCGGTCTCGGCTACCGCCACGAAGGCACGCAGTGCTCTAATGTCCATAATGAAATCTTATCACAGCCAGTGCGTTTATAGTCAAGCGATCGAGGGCTTGCCCATGCCTGCCGGACGGGCAGCCCCGCGCCCAGCGATGAGGCAAGGTTCCCGCCTTAAATAGCCCCTCTGTGCAGCGGCCCCGACCCAGGTTGCTAATTACGGGGCCCGGGAGTCGGGCAATTTTTGGCATCGTTTGTGCTTATCCAACCATGATCTTTTAGTCGGGGCCCTAATCAGGCCCGAATCACTCAGGAGGGAGGGGACAATGACAGCAAGAATTCTGACCATGGCCATCGTCGCGGGGGCATTGCTGCTAGGCAGTTACGGCGTCGCGCTGGCCGAAGACGGTGTTTCGCAGGAAATGTTCACGGCCAACAACATCTGGATGATGCTGGCCGCGGGGCTGGTCTTCATCATGCATCTCGGCTTCGCAACGCTGGAGTCGGGGCTGACGAGGGCCAAGAACACGACCAACATCCTGTTCAAGAACACCTTCATCATCTGCGTGGGCATACTGACCTACGCATTCGTGGGTTTTAACCTGATGTACCCGGGCGACTTCAACGGCGTCTTCGGGTTCGCGGGGTTCGGGCTCTTCCCGGCGGCCGCGGACCAGACCATCGCTTACGCCGACGGTGGCTACACCTACTGGACGGACTTCCTGTTCCAGGCGATGTTCGCCGCTACTGCGGCCACCATCGTGTCCGGGGCGGTCGCAGAGCGCATAAAGCTCAACTCGTTCATGGTCTTTGCGACCATTTTCGTGGCGGTCATCTACACGGTTGCGGGTTCCTGGAAGTGGGGCGGAGGCTGGCTCGACCAGCTCGGCTTCTATGACTTCGCCGGCTCGACCTTGGTTCACTCGGTCGGTGGCTGGGGAGCCTTGGCCGGCGCCATGTTGCTCGGCCCGCGTCTGGGCAAGTACACCAAGGACGGTCGGATAAACGCCATTCCCGGCAGTAGCCTGCCGCTTGCGGCCATCGGCGTGTTCCTGCTGTGGATAGGTTGGTTCGGGTTCAACGGCGGCTCGGTCCTGAGCGCCGACCCCGCGCTGGTTTCGCTTACGCTGGTAACCACCTGCCTGGCGGCCGCAGCCGGCGGTCTGGCGGCGATGTTCACCTCGTCGGTCGTTTCCAAGAAACCGGACCTGTCGATGGCGCTCAACGGCATCCTGGCCGGACTCGTCGGTATCACTGCCGGCGCCGACCAGATGGCCATGTGGTCGGCCATCATCATAGGCCTGGTCGCGGGCGTGATCGTGGTCTACTCGGTCATGGCCTTCGACAAGATGAAGATCGACGATCCGGTGGGCGCCATCTCGGTCCACTTGGTCTGCGGCATCTGGGGAACCCTTGCCGTGGGCATCCTCGGGGCCAGCGCCGGCTGGGACCAGTTCGTGGCCCAGGTCATCGGCGTGGTCTCCTACGGTGTGTTCACCTTCGGTTCGGCGCTCATCATCTTCGGCACTCTGCGCGCCACGATAGGGCTGCGGGTGAGCGAGGAGGACGAACTCGAGGGGCTCGACCAGTCCGAGCACGGCATGCACGCCTACCCGGACTTCCAGCCGGTAAGCGTCGGGCTTGGCCACACGGGCGGTATGGGGCCGAG
>CAYXZP010000023.1:0-307 GCA_964469485.1 uncultured Myxococcales bacterium
CGGCTCGGTCGAGCCCGGCCCTGTCTGCGAGCTTGAAGAGCTTGGATTCAAAGAGCTGGTTCTGATGCTCGAACAGCAGATCGAGCATGTCGCGGAAGCGGCCTTGGCGGGCCGCGCATTCGGCAGCTTCGGCGGCCCGGCAGGCGTGCCGGTGGATGCTGCGCGGCACCGACTCATTACAGCTCTCATCGAGCGGGAAGTGGCGGTAGACGATGCGAACCTCATCGGGGCGTCTGATGAGCAGGTCCTTGAGGATGATATGGTTCTTGCGGCAGTGCGCGCACTCGAGATCCGAGTACTCGACTAT
>CAYXZP010000023.1:317-26790 GCA_964469485.1 uncultured Myxococcales bacterium
CGTCACCGGCGCCGTCTCCGACCCCAAGGCTCGCCCCGCGGAGCCGGTAGCGGCGTCCGAGCGGTACACCGGGAGCCCGGTGTACCATTTGTAGAAGTTGGGCCGTGACTGACGCAGTTCGGCGAGGGAGATCAGGGACGGTGGCAGGCGCACCGGCGCTGGCCAACTGGCGGCCGCCAGTACGGAGACCGTAGCCGTGGACACGGCCAGGCACGCGAGCGCGCTCGAGACGTTGACGGGGGCCGGGACCGCGGGCCACGCCTCTGCAAACAGGCGCGAGGCTCGGACGGTCAGGCCCGCGAGCGCGAGGCAGACCACATATAGGGCGGTGCACTGCAGGCAGATGGCACCGAGAACGAACACCGAGACGAAGGCCATGTAGGCCGAGAACACCACCGCGAAGGCCACCGATGCCGCCGCGAGCCGGAACGGAACACGGGCACGGGCGCCGGGCCGTCTCGAGGCATACCCGAACAGTAGCGCCATCGCGGCGTAGCCCCCGAGGGCAAGCCAGGCCAGGGGCAGACCCCACAGTTCGGCGAAGGGGCTGCGAAGGACAGTGTCGCAGTTGAGGGTGTCGCCGAGGTTGCAGAAGCTCGTGTAGGAGGCGCCCAGGCTGGCCGTGCGTGCGTGGACGTAGCTGATCGAGGCCGCAATGAGCGTACCCAAGGCCGCAAGCGCCGCGCCTGCGGCAAGCAGTCGGGACAAGCGGGTTCGTGCCGGTTCTGTCGGGTGGGTCGGGGAAGCCCCCGGGTCAGTTGCCACTATGCGCGAGATTATCGGCCGACTTGCCGGGTTGCAACTTTAGCGGCCTCGCGCAAGGCGGCGGCGCGGCGGAGCGCCTCGGTCGCTTCGGTCTCGCGCCTTTGCAGGCGGCGGGTCAGTCCGAGGTTGAACCAGGCCGGCTCGAAGTCTTCCGTCAACTCAATGGCTTCGAGGTAGGAGCGCGCGGCCTCCTCGTAGCGCCCCTGCCTTGCGAGCATATTGCCGCGGTTGTACCAGGCCGACATATAGCGCGGGTAAACGGCCAGGGCGGCATCAAATTCGGCCAACGCCTTCTCTGTGAGTCCGGCATGTCCGTAAGCCGAGGCTAGTTCCATGTGCGCGCGTGCGCTACCCGGCCAGGCCGCCACGGCCGATTCGAACAGGGTGACGGGGCTGCTCCAGTCGCGCGCGCGATCGATGTCGACGGCCAGCCAGGCCGTGGCCACCGCACAGGCCAGCAGGCCGGCCCTAGCCCGCCTCTTGTCGAGCGCGCGGCCCAGCGCTGGCGCCAGCGCCAGGCACAGTCCCGCCGAGGGCAGATAGAAGAGCCTGTCGCCCATGATGGTCCCGATCGGCAGCAACACGTTCGACACGATCGCATAGCAGGCCGCGGCCAGGAGCAGTGAGAACGCGACCGCGGGCTCCCGCCGCCGGCTACGCCAGGCCATGACCGCGCCGGTGCCGAGGGCCGCCATAGCGAACAGCGAGTAGCGGTCGGCCACGAAGCCCGGGCCTATGGCCAGAGCGTCGTAGGAATAGTCGATGGACAGGCGCGCGGGCCAGAGGACCGACCATAGGTAGTGCCCAAGGACGGAAAGTGCGCCGGCCCACCGCTCTGTTGCCGGCAGCAGCGCCAACGGGTTGTCGAGCTCGTCACCGGCGCCCACGCCAAAGCCGTGGCCGGCAAGGT
Source organism: uncultured Myxococcales bacterium (assembly GCA_964469485.1). Taxonomy (GTDB): domain Bacteria; phylum Desulfobacterota; class Binatia; order UBA1149; family CAYXZP01; genus CAYXZP01. The sequence goes on from CAYXZP010000023.1 coordinate 1,993, forward strand.
CCGTCCTGAGCCACCACGCCAGGCCGAGCCCGGCAAGGAGTGCCAGCATGGCCAATAGGTCGCGACGCCGGGCCCCATGCTGCGAGGGGACGACCAGGGCAAGCAGCAGGGGGACGGCGACCAGCGCGAGGGCGCTCTCTTTGGCCAGTACGCCGGCGGTCATGGCGAGCGCGGCGGCCGCGAGAAGCCCGACCGGACCCCCCGAGCGATAACGCAGGACGGCCAGAAGGCCGGCCAGGAAGCCGGCGGTGGCCAGCAGTTCGGCGCGTCCGACCACCCACAGGACGGCCTCGCTGTGCACGGGCATGAGCGCAAAAAGCGCCGCCGCGGCCATCGAGGCGCGAGCCGGCATGGCCAGCTGGCCGGCCACCCGCAGTAACAGCCAGCATACGAGCATGTGCAAGGCCAGGTTGGTGAGGTGATAAGCGCGCGGTTCGGTACCGCCGAGACGGTGGTTGACGGCAAAGCTCAGTGTCGTGACAGGCCTGTACCCGGGCGCATCGCCGCGGCCGCTTCCCCACCACGAGGGTTGGGTGAATATGGCGGCCGGGTCGAAGGGCCCGGCTACGAACTCGTTGTTGACGATCGCGTTGAGATCATCGGAGACGAACTCACCGTCCATTCCCGGCCAGTAGGCCAGGCTAGACACGACGGCGAGCGCCAGGACGAAGGATAGTTCCGCCCACGGGCGGCGGTCAGTCGAGTCGGCGCACATCCGTTACGGCCATTCCGAGGTCGAGGGGAGAGCCGTTGGCGTCGGCCGCGTCGACCACCTTGACGTCGAAGCTGTCCATGCGCGGCGTCTCGCGGGTCTTGAAGGTGCAGGCAATGACGTCGGCGGGGGTGTCGAAACCAGCAAGATCGACCAGGGCGTAGGTCAGGTGTCCCTGGCGCTGGTTGTTGCCGGTCGAAAGGGCCACATCCACCAGGATCCGGCAGTCAACCGATTGCGACCTGCCCACGAAGCTGCCGCTGGCGCCGCTGTGGATGACGTCGAACTGTAGTGCCGCGACCGGACTCGCCGCCGCCGTGGTGATGCCCACCGTTACCGCCCAGGCCCTGACGGGATCACCGGCCGGCTGCCGCGACCGTAACGCGTCGTTCGTCTGTGCCGGCCGCGACGCCGGCGCTGCCGGCAACCGCTCGAAAGCTCCGCTTTCCGGCCTTCGCTCGGGCGTGGCTGGATCCTTGCCGGGCCTGCGCCGGCTCTCCCCGGTGCCGGCCGGCACGCCGCGGGGGGTGGCGTCCATGCTTTCGGCCGAAGGCCGGCTGCCGTCCGGCCAGGGAACGCTCGGGCGCTGTGCGCGGGCCGGCTCGGACTTGGCCGGTGCGTTCTTGGGGGGCTCCCCACTCACCGCTGCCGGCCGCGGGGGGTCCTGATGCGCGGAACTCGTTGCCGGTATGGGCAGGCCCGCGTAACGCTGCTGGCCGCCGGTGGACGGCGTTGAAGCAAGGACGACCTTCAGGGCCGCTCCGATGGCCTCCGCGCTGGCCTCGGTGCCGGTAGGCAGCATACGGCAGGCTGCAACCTCGAGCGGGGTCAGCAGAGGGGCCGGGGTGGTGACCGAGACCACCAGACGGCCCCTGCCGTCGTCGTCGAAGCTGACCTTCCCGCGCGGCAGGACCGAGGCGCAAAGCGGCCGGCCCGACTCGGACTTGGGTCTTGCGCCGGCGCCCGAGTAGTCGACCGTGAGCACGAAACTCCCCGCGGGCACGCTGGCGGGCAGGGGGATACCAACGTCGAGGGCTTCCGGGGCGCGCGCGCAGGCTGTGGCGAGCAAGGCGGCGGCTGTGGCCAAGGCGGCACGTTTCATCGCGCTATCCTCAAGAACCGAGCGTCGAGGTTGTCGTGAGCGAGGTGGATGTGGTGGTCACGGTCGAGGTCGTGACCACCGTTTCGGTGATGGTTTTTACGGACACAGTAGGTAGTGTCGCAACGGCGTCGCCGAACTCATCGGCCGCGGTCTTTACCTTGATCGTGAAGTTTGCCGCGGTCGGTGAGACGGTGGACTTGTAGGTGCAGGTCGTCAGGTTGTCGTCCTCGCTCATGAATCCGGACGGCAGGGTGACGGTCACCGAGAGTTTCTCGTCGCTGTCGTTGTCCGAAAATGTGGGGGTCGCGCCGGTTGGAACCGCAACGCAGCTCACGGATGTGCCGCTGCCTTCGAACGCTCCGCCCCCGGTGTAGGTTACCGTAAAGCTGACCGAAGTCAGGTCCTCGGGGCTGCTTTCGATGTACGTGGTCACCTCAAAGGTGCCGGAGGTCACGCTTTCGGGCGCACAGGCCACGCCCACAAGAGACAGAAGGCAGACCACGTTTACGATCAGACCGATTCGAGGCATGGCCGCGAAAGTCTACGGTAAAGGTCCTATGCGTGCCAACGAGACCGGCGCAAAAAGCCCGACCCTCTTGGGGCCGGGCTTGCGCGCACGCTATGGGTTTTTCCGGTTGCGCGGCTACTGGCAAGTGGACGGCTCGCCCGTACAGGTATAGCCGCTCTCAACGTCGCAGTTCTCGTCGCAGCCGTCACCGTTGGTGGTGTTGCTGTCGTCGCAGCCCTCGTCGCAGCCGATATCGCCGTCGCCGCAGCGGCACACGAGGAGGACCGTGGCGAATTGTATCGCACCCGGGCCGGTCGTGCCGGCCGCGATGTTGACGGCGTCCGAGGCCGTTGCCGGTATGCAGAACAGGCCGGCGCTTACGGGCTCCGAGGCATCGTCAACGCAGCTGCCGACGCCGCAATCGGAATTGGTCGTGCAGCTGCCGACGGCCGGGTCGTCGGTGCAATACTTGCCCAGGGCCGAAGCCACGCCGGTGCGTGTGATGACCGGCTCGAAGCAGGGCTTCTGTACCGTGAGGCAAGTATCCTCGCCCGGACAGTCACTGTTGGACGTACAGGAGATCCATTTTTGGGTCGTACACTCCGACTGGTCGGCGTCATGGCACTTCTCGGTATCTTCGAGACCGCAGAAGCCTGCGCCGCAGTCGTTGGCCGCTTTCTGCCAAGTTGCCGACGTGGCCCCCGCCGCACAGGTCGCAGAACTGCTCATGCCGGTGCAGTCAGCATCGTCGAAACACGGATAACTGGTGTCCTGCACATCGGCGTCTTCGCAGAAGCCGCAGTGGCACTGCCATCCGCAACTGACCTTGACGTTCGGGTAGGTCTTGCAGGTGTAGCCGCTGCTGCAGTCGGTGTTGCTGCTGCACGCGACCGGCATACTTGTACTGGTGAGTTCCAGGTCGCCGCCAGAATCCGCGCAGCGGCTGCAATCCGAATGCGTCGTGCACGAGGTTGCATCGCCGGTGATGCCGTAGTCGCTGCAATAACCGTCAAAGCCATCCCACGGCGCCTGGCAGCCAAGTGCGGCCGCTTTTGATACCGTGCTCGTCGATAGCTCGCGCATGGCGATCACCAGGCCGGAACCCGAGACGTTGGTGTTGCTTCCCGGCGGGCAGTCGCGCGAGATGCCCCCGAACTGCTCGCTGGTCGCGTGTACCGTACAGGCAGCTCCGTCATTGGTGCCGCCCTCGCAGGTGAATGTCTGGTCCATCGAAGCTCCGGCGGTCCAGGTTTGGCCCGCGGTCTCACAGGTCGTCTGGGTCACATAGGTCGAGTCGCCGCAGCTGGCCGGCAACCCGCAGCGCGGGCATGGCTGGTCGTTCTGTATGCCGAGGTGGACCTTTGAGCGCAGCGTTGCCGATACCGAACCAGTACCCGTCTGGGCATTGGCCGTGCCGGTGATGTCCTCGGCGAAATAGGTTGTGACACACACGGGCACACCGGCCGAGGACAGCGGCAGGGGTGCGCCGTAGAATCTCTCGCAAGTCTCGCCCGCGGGGCAGTCGGTGTCGGCCGTGCAGTCGGAGAGGCTGGTCACGCAGGAGGCTTGGTGGGTCGGTCCCGTCGCCTCGCAGGTGGCGTTGCTTGGGTCGTCGCAGTCGCAGGTAAGGTCGCAGGTCCCGGCCGTACATTCCGAGTCGAGCATGCACACCGCGTTGGTATCGCTACAGCGCTTCTTGATGCGCACGGTTATCGAGGCGCCCTCGATGAGATCGCCGTCGTGTCCGAGGCCGGTGTAACCGGCGTCGAGGTCGCTGCCCTCCAGTTGCACGAACACTTCCGCCGAGCTGCATGGCGGTTTGGCGCCCGAGGTCAGAGTTGTCGTGGACGTGCCCGACCCCGTCGTGGTCGTGGTTGTGCCCGAGCAGTTGAGCGTTACCGATATGCTGACGGCCGTCTTTAGTATGGCAAGCGCATCGGTCACCGTTATGTCGCCTTCGCCCGTGACATCGCCACAAACACCGACCTGGTCGGTATCGCATGTCAGCGTTACCGAGATGCTGACAGCGGTCTTCAAGACGGCAAGCGCATCGGTGACGGTTATGTCGCCTTCGCCCGTGACATCGCCGCAGACCGCGTGGGCCTTGCTGGCCGGCAAGAGCATGAGGGCCGTCAAGGCCAGGATGGCCGCCGCTCGGCCGCTAGGGCCGGGAATGAGTCTGGCGATGCGTCGTGTCATTTTTTTCAGCGTCCAGCCTGCTGTTAGTTACTACAGGCGCCCGAGGTGGAGGTGGCCGCTATCGACGATGCCACTATGCTCCCGCTCGACATCGACGAGTCCGCAACCGTTATCGTGAAATCGCTCGTTGCCGGCGCGCTTCCGGCCACCGTAGTGCACTGAAAGAGGCTCGACGGTGCCGTAAACCCCCCACTAAGGGAGGTGTAGGCCCAGTTCAGGGTGTTAGTGCTCTCGAGGTCGTTGGAGATTTCAATCGTCGCGCCAGAGGCGACGGTGGTGCAGTCTGCTCCCCCCGTAATCGCAGAAGATCCCGTACCCGAAATTGCGACGTCCGTAGAGTACACCATTGATAGCTGCAATGCGGTGACACCTGTTGCCGTAGCGGTGGTTTCGAAGACGGTACACCACGAGGTCAGAAGAGCGCAGGACACGCAGGTGTCACTGGTCGCGCTGTTCACCCCGACCTCGCAGCTCTCGCCGGTATCGACAACACCGTCGCCGCAACTGGCCGCTACACAGGTCGAGCGGCAGGCATCGGCCGTCGTGTTGGAGTTGGAACTGCCGTTGTCGCAGGCCTCCCCCGTATCGATGACGCCGTCGCCGCAGCTGGCCGCCACACAGGTCGAGCGGCAGGCATCGGCTGTGGTGTCGGAGTTGGAACTGCCGTTATCGCAGACCTCACCTGTGTCGATGACGTCGTCGCCGCAGCCGGCCGCCGCACAGTTGGTGCGGCAGGCATCGACCACAGTATCAGAGTTGGTGGAGCTGCCGTTGTCGCAGGCTTCAACGCCGCCCGACGGGCCGGTCGTGCAGCCCGTTCCAGAGCAAGTGTAGCCGTCGCCGCATGTGGCTACGACACAGCCGCTAACGCATAGATCGGTATCGAGCGAGTTGCCGTCGTCGCAGGCTTCGGCCAGGCCAGCGCCGTCGATGCCGAGCACGTCGTTGCCGCAGGCCGGAAGCGTGCAGTTTCCATCACAGCAGTCCGAGCCCGCTGCACATGTGCTGCTGACGAGAATGGCGTCGGCGTTGGTCGTACCGCCGTCGTCGCAGGTCTCGCCGTTGGCGGTCTCGGTCGTGCCGTTGCCGCAGCCGATGGCGGCGCAAGTGGTCGAGCACAGGCCCGTGGTGGTCCCGTCCCACGCAGTTTCGAGGATGTTCGAGGTGCCGTCATCGCAAGCCTCGCCCGTGTCGGTGACGCCGTCGCCGCAGCTGGCCAACGAACAGTCGGTACGGCAGGCATCGGCCGTAGTGTCAGAGTTGCTGGCGGTGCCGTCGTCGCAGGCCTCGACGCCGCTGGAGGGGCCGGTCGTGCACTCACCGGCGACCCCGCAGGTCCAACCGTCGCCGCAGGTGGGCGCCACCGGTACAGCCGCCGCCACGGTCACCGTGGCCGTTGCATCTTCGGCCACCTCGGCTGTTCCGTCCCCGTCCAGATCGCAGCCACCGGTTGTTTCGCAAGTCGCCACGATAACCAATTCCTCGGCTTCTATGATGGTAACCAATGCAGCCGGCACTGATGATGCCGTGAATATCTCCGTGTTTGCCGGGATCGCGTCGCAGCCGGTGTCCTCCACGCTGTCGGCGTCAGCACCTTGGGAGACGGCGCCGTCGTTGTTGGAGTCACAGATGACCTCGACCGTGGTGTCGTCGGCCGCCCTGGAGAGCTTTGAGGAGGGGGCCGTCACCACGAGGATGTAATCCATCGAATCGAGGATAGGGGAGACCTCGAGGGCTGCCACCTCGGTACTGCCGATGGTCGCTACCTGTGCGGCCGAAAGGGTTATGGTCACAGCCGAGAAGGTGTCGGTGGCGGTGGCCGATGAGAGGCTGACCGTCTGTGTCGCGGAGCTGGAATCCCCATCGAAACCGTCACAACCAGTGACCAAGGCCGCGGTCATCATGGCGAGGACCATCGTCAACAAGGTGTGCGATTGCTTCATGAAACTCTCCTTTTTTGGCTCGATATTGGCGATTGTCCCTGACCCTGCCGCCCCATCAGGCATGGGCTGTCGGGCGAAAAACAGCGGTAGACTTACTGACCCCCCCGCCTGTTGTCAAGCCAGTCGGCGGCTTGATTTTGCCGATTTATCTCGGCAATAGCAGACGTTCCGCGCCCCGGGGCGCCCACCGCCATGAGACCTTCAGCCAGTGCGCCACCCAGACATGCCGGCCCTGTGGCCGGGGCCCTTGCCCTTGCCCTTCTCTGGCTGTCGGTCCTGGCCGCCCCCGCCGCTTCCTTCGTCCAGAAGACGACGGTCCGCGGCACCATCGGCGCGGATATCGGCGGCGTCTGGTTGGTTCTCCATGACCTCGCTCCGACCTTCCGCGTACGGGTAGACCGCGTCGATGGCGACACCGTGCTGCCCTTCAAGGTATCCGCAGCCGGGCCGGAAGTGGCTCGGATCCTCGGGCCGGCCATGCGCGGTGTTGTCGTAGGCGAGTTCACGGACCCGAAGGCCTCGGTAAAATACGGGATCTTCACGGGCGACATCATAACCAAGGTCAACGCTGTCGAGGTGCACGGCGCAGCGGACTATGCCGGGGCCATAGCCAGCGTGAAGAAATACGCCCTGGTCATGATCCGGCGGCCCAGCCTGGCCTCCACGCGCGCACGGCTGCTCAAGATCCGCTACCGGCCGATCGAAGGCGAGATCGACGGCACTTCGGCGCTCGTGGGCGAGGACATCGACGTAAGGGTAAAAGATGTGGTCTGGCCCTTTGCCGGACAGCTCGATAAGAGCCAGCGCGACCGCGAGTTGTGGTCACCGGCCGAGACCGACATCAAGGGACTGGCCTCGACCTGGCACGAACTCGTTCCGCCCGAAAGGCCGACGTTCGTCGGCGGTGAGTTCGAGTTGGTCGCTGCGGTCGCTTACGACCCGGCACAGCGCAAGGACATCGAGCTTGAGGGTACTGCCTTTGCCATGGTGGCCAAGATGGCGGGCAATCCCGTCATGGGGGGCGGCACCAATATCGGGATATACGGGGTCCGTACTGTGGCCGGGAGCGAGATCTCGGGTACTTACGTCGAGGCCACCCTGGCCGCCGCACCTTTTCCGATATCCATCGACTTCAACGGCACCTTCCGCATGATCAAGCTCTCGGAGTATTCCAACAAGGACGTCGACCTGGCCCAGGCCAGGAAGGCCGCCGAGATCAAGAGCGAGCAGGCCAAGCTTGAGTTGGCCCCCGACGTTCCGCCCCCGGCTGATTGAAAAGGAACAGCCGGGGGCCTTACCGGCCCTACGGGATGGAGGTGGCGTTGGGTATGTTGACCGCGTTTATGGTGCGGATACGGCCCGGGCCGCCGAGACCTGCCGTGACGTTGATGGCGTCGTTGTTGGTGGCCGGGATGCAGTAGACCGCCGTGCTCCTCGGATGGGTCGCGTCGCCGCGGCCGTTGTAGATATCGCCACCCTCGGTGACCACGTTGGGCAGGAAACATCCCAGCGGTTGCGCCGTGCAGGTGCCAGCGCCCGGGATGTCGTCCACGGTGCCCAGCACGCCGTCGGTCCCGGCTTCGCAGGAGGTCTGCGTGCCTTCGTTGTAGACGGTGCACTTGCGGAACCCATGGCCCTCGCCGTTGCAGGCGTACTTGGCGCCCGCGGCGCAGGTACCCTCTTCCGAATCATTGGGGTCGGTCATGCAAAGCGGCACGCAACGTCCGCCGGGACATGCGTCGGACGCGCCGTCGCATGTTGTCGGGTTGTCGCTGCAGGTGCCGCCCGGACAGTCGCTGTCCTCGTCACAGGCCGCGCCCGCGCCGGCGCCGCCCGCGCAGACGGTCGGCAATCCGACGCTCACGGCCGAGCACGCCGCGCAGGCCTGCCCGTAGTTGGCGCCCGCGTCACACGCGAAGCTGCAGTGGTTGGGCCTGGTAAGCCTGCCACCGTCGTCGGGGCAGGGGCAATCGTAGTTCTCATAGCCCACATCGGAGCAGGGCAGGTTGAAAGGCATAGCCACGGCCTCGCTCGTTGAGGGCCAGAAGTTGATGGCCAGGCCGAGCCCCGAGATGTTCTTGGCCGCCGGTGGCGGGCACTCGCTCGACACCGTTCCGAACGCGCTCTTGGCGCCTATGCGGCAGGGTTGGTCGCTGTTTCCGCCGCCGCGGCAGGCCGGGCTGAGGGTGCAGAAACCGCCCGGGCAGTCGGCCGAGGCCGTCGTGCAGGTCTCCCCGGTCGGACAGTCGTCATTGAAACGGCAGCCCTCCCCCGAGGTCGAACAGCTGCCCTCGCATATGGAGGTGCCGCGCGGGCCGCCCTCGCAGAACCCGCCGCATACCGGACAGGGCTTGTCGGGTGCCAGGCCCAGGTGTGTGACGGAGAACAGCCGGATGAAAGTGGCGTGCTCTCCGGTGACGATGTTCTGCGTTCCGTAGGCGTCCTGGCGGAACTCGCTCATCACGCATACCGCCGAGCCGCCGGCCGAAAGCGGCAAGGGCTGCCCGTTGGGTGTTTTGATGCAGTGCTGCGAGCGATCGCACTGGCCGCGGCACACCGAACCGGCCGGACAGTCCGTCTGGCGCTGACAGCCGCCGCCGGTGACCGAGCCGTCGTCCGTGTAGCACTGCGCCTGGCAGTCGCCCTCGTTGGAGCACCAGCTGCCCGAGTTGGCGCTGAAGTCGTCGCAGATCTGGCAGTCGACGTGGTTGTCAACGCCGTTCCCGTCGCCGTGGCCGTCGCAGCGGGTATCTCCCGTGGGGTCATGTGAGCAGACCGGCATCTGATAGCCTATGGCCTCGCATACAGGGTCGCTGGTCGTGCCGACACAGGTGTTGCCTTCGAGCTGGCTACAATCACAGCCCTCGCGGCCAGTAACATACCCGGCACCCTCGGCAACCGTGCTGTTGTGCGAGGAGCCCGACCAGCCGCTGTCGAGGTCGGTTCCCTGCTTCTCGCTGGTCGTCATGGTGCTCACGAGTCGCATCCGGCTGAGGTTGCCGCAGGTGCACTCGAACACGTCGCCGGCCGGCAGGCAGTTGCCGGGGCAGGCGCTGTCGTCGTCGCCGTCACACTCTTCGCCGAGCAGGAGGAAAGGCTCCGGCAGCTTGTTGACCACGCCGTCGCCACAGGACGCCGTCGGCGGATACGCACCGTCGATAAGGGATATCGAGCTATAGGTCCGGCTGGCCGGTGCAGCGTCGGAGTCGGAGACCTCGTTGGCCACCGCCGCAAGACAGTCAGCGGCTGCGCCCACCGTGGTGATGGCGCCCGTCCCGGCGCCACAGAGGTCGAGTTCTTGAACGGCCGCATCCGTGCACTTCTTGGTCAGGCCGGCGGTCAGTTTGGTCGTGGCCTTGGCGATCTTGCCGGCAAGCTTGGCGTCGTTGGTCGTACAGGTGGCCGCGTTCATGTTGACCTTGCCCTTGTTGATCAGGCTACGGCATTTGACGACGCCCTTGTGTATCGTGCCCACCAGCTTGGTCGTGCCTTTGGAGGCTGCGGTCAGGCAGCCACGGGCCTCTTTGGACAGGTCGCTGGCCGAAGAGGTGGAGCCGAACATGAGAGCGACCATTGCATTGCTGGTGCTGGCCGTGAGAGAGGCCACGCAGCTGCCGACGTCGTTGGCTGATACCATGGAGTGTCCGAGCGTGTCCTCGCAGTAGGCGCCCGGGAAGCCGAAGTTGCCGACGTCGAAGGGGTTCGAGCCCATCACTCCCGAGCATTGCTCGTGGGCCGGTGTCGACAGGTGGGCAAGCGGCGGGCAGACCGAAGTGGTTATGCAGGGGACATCGTTGGAGACCGAGCAGCTGCTCGAGCAGCTCTTTTCGGCGCCCGAAACGAGCTTGTTGCTGGCCTTGTTGATCTTGGCCTGGGTCTTGGAATCGGGACAGCTGCCCGTGACCTTGCCGCTTATCTGGCCCAAGCGGCATTTGCTCATGCCGCCGACGATGGTCTTGGTGAGCTTGGCGCTGCCCTTGCCGAGCTTGCCGGCACACTTGGCTTCGCCTTTGACCAGCGCGGCATCGGACAGGCCGGTGCCGCCAAGCACCAAGCCCAGGGCCACGGCCAGTACGGATATTGCCTTCAGGGTTCGCGAACTCGTCATGTAGCTGTCCTCCGCGGCAGAGCCATGCCACCACTCGGGTGCAGCGGGCCCGCCTCGTCCGACATTACGAAGAGGGGCCGCTTATTGTCAAGACAGAAGAGCCCTCGGGCCCCGCTTATACCCGGTTGGGGGGGCGGCCGGGCCGCCCGGCCCCGCTGGGGGCCGAAAAATGCGAAACCCCCGGCCGAAGCCGGGGGTTCGCTCGAAGGCAGGCCCCTTACGGGGGCTCGTTCAGTAGATGCGGGTGGCCTCCATCTGCACCATCACGCGCCCGGCGCCCGGCAGGCCGGCGGCACCGTTGATGGCCGTGTTGGCCACCGGCGGTATGCAGAAGGTGCCCCCCAGGACCGGCGTTTCGAGATCGGGCACGCCTAGCGCCTTGATCGGGTCGAGGAAGCACTTGCGCCGGGCCAACATCGTGCAGTTGCCGCAAGCGCCCGATTCCCCCGTGCCGCAGACCTCATCGACGGCGATGCAGTCTGCGTCCGTGTTGCAGGAGATATAGCCGTCGCCGTTGGCGCGCAGCTCTCCGTCGCAGAAGCGGTTATCGGGCCCGTAGGTGCACTCTCCGAGTATGCCCTCGGCGTCGATCGCGCTACAGGCAAGCGGTTCGGGCACACCGCCCCCCGAGCACCCGTTGGGATAGCGCTGCGTGCCTACACCGAAGCTCGTGCAGGTTCCGGCATTGATCGCGGCGCACTCGGCGTCATTGCGGCAGGGCATCTGCGAGTCGCCCGAGCAAGTGCCGCAGGCGCACTGATACATATTGACGGGCGAGTCACAGGCGTTGTCGAAGCCGAGACTCGACTCACCCGTACTGAGGGGGAGATCGATCTTGAGTCCTTCGCCGCTGATGTTCTTGAGCGAGGACGGCGGGCAGTCCAGGCTCGGGCCCCGGGACCAACTCGGACCGAAGGTAGGGTGGAGACCGTGCACGACGCAGGCCTCCCCCGCCTGTGGGCCGAGATCGCAGGTGCCATCTACGCACAGCGGGCAGGGCTGGGTAAGATCCTCACCCAGATGGGTCTGGCTGCGCATGTCGGGTGCCACCGAACCTTCCCCCGTTTCGGCATTGGCCGTGCCCGTGAGATCGCTGACCATGCGGTTGAGCACGCACACGGGGTTACCGCCGCTCGAAAGCGGCAGCGGGGGGCCTAGATACGCTATGCAGGCTCCGCCGTCGGGGCATACCGCATCATTGCCGAAGAGGTTGGTGCAAAGCTGGGTGGGATCGCTCTTGCAGCGTACCAGGTCCGTCGAGGCGGCGGGGTCTATGCCCGTGATCGTGCAGGTCCCGCAGGGCGGAACCTCATTCGGGCAGTCCACGCTAACGGTGTAGCCGTACGCGCCGGTGATGGACACGTTGTGGCCCATGCCGGCCCAGCCGGCATCGAGAATGGTCGCGGTGCCGGCACCGGATACGACCTCCGTGCGCACGCCCACCGGACACACGAGAGCGTCCAGGCTGTAGGCCGTATCATACAGGTCCTCACCGGCACCTGTGGCCTGTGACGCGAGACAGGTCTTGAGTGCGCTCGTGCTCGCGCTTGAGCACGAGTCGATCGCGGCAAGGTGATCGGCCGTGCACTTCTTGTCGACGCCTTTGACGGCCTTGGCCAGGGCTTTGCCAATCTTGCCCTTGCCGTCGTAGGTTGCGCAGCCGCTAGTGTCGTGGTTGCCGGTCTTGTCCTGGCCGGCCTGACACTTGGTGCGTTCCTTGGCCGCGGTGGCCACGAGCTTGGTGTAGCCTTTGCCGATGGCCGCGTGGCATTTCCCTTGGCCCTTGTCGAGCCCGGAGGGGCTGCCGAGCAGGGCCTCTACATTGTCTTCGGCCATGGAGCTGGCCAGGCAGGCCATGCACTGGCCCATCTCGGCGTAGCTGTCGATAGCCGCGCCCACGCCGGTCGATGTGCCGCAGGGTTCGGGACAGCCGAGGTAGTTGTCGAGCAGGTCGGCGTCCATGCTGGCCGGACACTTCTTGGTTACGCCAGAGGTCACCTTGCCGGCGGCCTTCGCGAACTTGCCCTTGTTGTCGGCTGCCGAGATGTCGTTGCAATCAACGCCTGCCGCGACCTTGCCCTTGGCCTTGCCGGCGTGACAGCCGATAAGGACCTTCTCGGCCGTGGCGTTGGCCTTGGCAAAGCCCTTTACGATGGTTCCCCTACATTTGAGTTCGGTTTTGTCGTAGGCCTGGGCGGGCGCGCTAGCCAGGAGCGTCAGGGCAAGAATACCGACAAAGATCGCGGTCACGTTACGAGTTCGCATAGTTTCCTCCGGTGCCTTCAGTACTGCCAGCTGCCGGCCTGGCGCGCACGCAGGGCGGGCGGACCCTGGCAGCCTACCAGGCACAGTAGTTTGCTGGCTTCGAAGCTGTCAAGTGCAATCCGGGACGACCTGCCGCTTATGTGGCTTTGGCCCGCCACCAGACCCCCCGTATGGGGGCCAGGGGCTTCCTGTCTGTTGACGCCGGGGCTTTATGCGGCATCATGTCGGCCCGCCAGGAGAACGGGTTCATGAACAACAAGATGCCAGCCAGGGTCCTCATGGTCTCCTTCGTCGCGTCGCTGCTCGTTGCCGCGACCCTGGAGGCCTCCGCGCTGGAGTGCCGCAAGGTGGTGGCTCCCGAAGCTTCGGCCGAGGGCCGCAACCCATTAAAGGCCTCGCGCGTACGCTGCAACGACGACGAGTTCCTCACCGGCGGGGCCTGTTACCCGGCAGAGCGCCCGGAGACCGACGGCAGCTGCGAGACCTCGGCCATGGGCATCATCCAGACACTGTCCGATAACCCGCAGTCCACGAAGGGCGCTTTCTATACTTGTATGCAGACGGGTGGCACGGATTGCCCGGTAGAAGAGAGAACGCGCGCGATGGCGATCTGTTGCAAGACCGCCTCCGAGTAGACCCGCCTCAGAACTGGTAGCTTACCATGAAGCCCGACTCGCTTCGGCCGCGGTTGATGCTGTCGAGCGTCCAGGGCGAGAAGCTCTCGTCGCGCGTGTCTTTCGGAAATTGCTTCTTTCTTTTGTGGAACTGGTGGTTCGGGTTCCACGGCGCACCGCTCCAGATGAGCCTGGTCGTGAAGTTGAACGCCAGGTTGGGCGTGTAGAAGTAGTCGATCGCCATGGCGACCTCCTGGGCGTAGCTGTTCACGGGGTCGAGGATGTAGATGAAGGCCGGCACCAGGGAGCCGCCGCGGTAGAACCCGAGCACGGCAAGGGTCGTTATGACCTCCCACTGACGGACCTTGTCGCGGCCTTTGTTGTCCAGGTCGCTCAGCTTGGGAAGGTCGAAGGGACCGATCAGGCCGGTCTGTTCGCCGGGCAGAAGGCGGGTGGTTTCGTCCCCGCAGTTCTCGTACCAATCGTCGGTCATCCCAATGTATCCGTCTTCGCTGGGCTGGATGTCGTCTACGTAGCAGCGCCGCCGCTCGTGGTTGATCAGGTAGTGCCAGAACAGCTGTCCGGTGATGAAGAAGGTCGTTTTCTTGTTGAGCGGCCTTATCCAGGTCGGACGGTCGAAGGCCAACAGTCCTTTCCACATGTTGCGGTACGAAACGCCGGGCAGGAGGGTCGGGCCGTCCGGGGCGCGCGTGAGCATCACATTGTACTTGTCGCCGTTGTAGAAGGGCAGGTCGAAGTCGATGACGCTTTCGATCCTCCACACTGTCTGCGTGTAGTTGGCCTCGAAGAAGTTGAGGGAGAAGCCGATGGTGTGGACGTAAGGCGCGAAGTACTCGATGCAGGCCTCTCCCGTGGCGTAGGGGTAGGTCGGGTTGCCGGCAAAGGTGGATTCCGTATCAGACAGCTTCGAACAGTAAGTGGCGGCATCGACATATCCAGGCTGTAGGCCCGCTAACGCTGACGTGTCGGGGACCCAGACATCAGGGGCACCGGGGTTGTTGCCGGCGCCGTTGGGGATGCCCTTTACGAAGGCCACCGGCGAGCCGTCGGGACTGAAGCGCTGGTAGAGGTAGTTGAGGGTCCACTCCCAGCCCTTCTGGGTGATGAAGTGGAAGCGGATACCGAACTGGCTGTTCTCGAGCGGGTTGCGATGGTAGTTGCCCTGCTCGAGCAGGCTGGTGCCGTGCATCAGGCTCGTGCAGGTGTTTTTCCCGGTCACGGGATCAACCGGCGCGCTACCGCAAAGAACGGCCGACTGCAACGCGCCGGTACCGGCCGCGTTGACGAGCGGGTCGAGCAGCTTTACGCCCCAGGGGCGCGGTGCGAAGGAGATCTTGCCCGGGTTCCAGTCGCCCGGGTTCCAATAGAACTCGAGGAAGGGCTGGGACAGGGGCCCTATCTGGTGGAGGTCCCACAGGCCCTTGATCATGAAGAAGGGCTGGCGGATCTCGTCGAAGCCGTAGCCGGGCGGCGGCAGTTCCTGGAAGAAATGCCAGCTAAGGTCCAGCGTGTTGGCGCGGTCGTTGAGCCGGAAGCCGTCCGACTCGCCCCAGGTGACCTGCTGTTTGCCGATGCGTAGCGTGAGCGGGAGGTGTTTGAAGTAGAGATCCACGTAGGCTTCCCGGACTCGGTTCTTGAACTTGAGCGCGTCGCGTTCCGCGTCGGTGAGCCCGGGGTCGAGGTTCATGGCCTCGCGTCCCGTCCAGCTGTTCTTGCAGCCGCTTCCGGCCGGACAGATCTCGTCGCCCTGGAAGTCGTGGCGCTCGCTCAGGCCGGGCGTGAAGTCATAGATGCTGTCGTAGATGCCGCGGTAGAGCATGAAGATGTCCGAGCGCTTGAGCCAGGGGACCGTATAGCGCTTGAAGGCCTTGCCGCGGTCGAGCCATTTCCATTCGAAGCGCAGCTTGAGCTCGTTGCGCTGCATGATGAAGTCATGGGCGTTCCAGTCGAAGTGACGTATCGTGTTGGTGGACCGGATGCGGCCGGACAGGTCCACCGTCCCGTAGTCGCTGGAACGATATAGCGCGTCGGCGTTAGCGGGCAGCAGAAACAGGCAAAGACCGAGGAGCGGCAGCAGTCGTTTCATCGAAATCCCCCTAAGCGCCGTGAGCTAGCACCTGCCCCCGCCTGGTTCAAGGCGTGGAGGCTTGCCCGGGCTCCCGGCCGGCGCTAGGTAGCTGGGCTCCCGGCGACCTGACGGAGAGGGAACGGGTCCGGTGGCCCGGCCGGTCTTCAAAACCGTGACGTCGGCCCTTGCGGTCGACGGAGGGTTCGACTCCCTCCCCTTTCCGCCATTCCCTGGTCCCCGGTCTTGCCAAACATGATGCGAGAGCGAGCGCCGCGCCAAAGCTCGGACAGGCCCTCGACCGAGTCCAGGTCCAAGTCGCCAAGGTGCTTCTCTTTGGTCATCAGGACCCTGGGCCCGCCGCTGTCGAGCAGCGCGAGCGCTTCGGTGGGGTCGTCGATCCTCGGTACCGGACGGCCGGCGTAAAAGGCCATCGAGTGGCCGGGGCAGCGGTACGCAAGGGCGCGCGCGTCCGGGCCCAGCTCGCGCAACAGTTCGGCGGCCGGACGCATGCTGCGTTCGGCGTTGACGTAGACAGAGGCGCCGCCGTAGACCCAGGCCAGCAGGCACAGCGTCGATGCCGCGACCGCTCCCGGCAGGCGCGTTCTCTTTCCCGTCTTCTGCCAGCTGAGTGAGGCAACGGCCACGGCCGCTGCCGCGACGGCCACGAGCAGGAACCAGGGCGAGATAGCGCCGGCGAACATCAGCCACGCGACAGCTCCGCCCGAAAGCACAGCGACGAAGATGGCCCACGCCACGGCTGCGCCTCCGAGAAACTTGACCGCGGGTCGGTTGCTGTCGCTGACCGAGACCAGCCAGGCCCCCGACATGCAAGCCAGCGCGGGCAGGGCGGGCAGCATGTAGGTGACAAGCTTGGTCTTGGCCGGAGCGAAGAAACCGATGACGATCAGAACCCAGGCACCCAGCAGCAGGTCGGCGCGGCCGCGGGTGTGCTTTCGCAGACGTGCCAGTGCGGCGACGGCCATGACCGGGCTCCACGGCAGCGCGAACAGCGGCAAGGCCACGGCGTAGTAATACCAGGGCTCGGCGTGGCTGGAGCTGACCACTGCGGTGTAACGGACCAGGTTGTGGTGCACGAGGAAGGTCTCGATGTAGTCCGGGTCGGCGAACCAGGCCGCCAGGTACCATGGCAGCACCAGGGCCAGCACGAGGGCCGCGCCGCCGAGCGGTCTTAGCTTTGCCAGGCCGCGCCCGGGGCCGCCGCTGATGAACGTGCCGACCAGGGCCAGGGAGCCCAGCAGGACTAGGGCCGCGGGGCCCTTGAGAAGTACGGCCAAGCCGGTGGCAATATAGAAAGGGTAGGGCGAGCGGGCCTCCTTTCCGGCCAGGACGGTCCTTGCCAGGAAGACGAGGGCCAGCCAGAGGGCGGCCGTAAAGGGCATATCCACCATCGTGTGGCGTCCCACGGCCACGAAGCCCAAGGTGCTGGCCAGCACCAGCGCCGCCGCCGCGCCAGCGCGCGCGCCGTAGGCCAGGCCGGCCAGATATGCGGTGGCCGCCACCGTCGTCACGGCAGCCACGACCGATGGCAGGCGTGCCGCCGTGGCCGTCTCGCCGAAGGCCGCAAAGGAAGAGGCCAGCATCCAATAGAACATCGCCGGCTTGTCGTAATAGGGTTCCTCGTGAATGCGGGGCGTGAGCAGGTGGCCCCCGACAAGCATCTCGCGCGCTATCTCGGAATGGCGGCCCTCGTCCGGGTCCATGAGGTCGAGGCGGCCGAGCCAGACACTGAAGACGGCAATGACGGCCACCGTCAGCAGCGCGAGGCTTGCCGCGGTCGGTGTCTGTGAACCTTGGCCTGTCACCGAAGCCGGGCCGGCGGCCGCTTACCAGCCCTGTTGGCGGCCGTAGTAGATCGGCCCGCCCAGGTGCATGGCAAAGCCCAAGCCGAGTACGAAGGCCATGTCGGCCTCTTCCTCGCCCGCCACTATGCCGCGTGCGACCAGCTCACCGGCCTTTTCATACAAGGGGCGCAGACAGCTGCTGACTATCTCGTCCGGCCCGGCCACCTGTGTGCCGCGCTCGCCCGCCGTCCCTGCCAGCCCCGGCCATTCACCGCTCGGCCGGCCGTTATTGTAGTCGTAATAACCCGCGCCCGTTTTTACGCCGAGGCGGCCCAGTTCGCGCATCCGCCAGACCAGCGGCGCGACCTCGGGGCTTCGTTCGGCGGCGACCATGTCGAGCAGCCCGGCGGCTATATCGAGACCGGCCTGGTCGCCGAGTTCGAAGGGGCCCATCGGGAACACGGTGTCGCGCAGCGCGCGGTCAATGACCTCTATGGGGGTGCCTTGGCGGTACAGCTTCTCGGCTGCCTCGAAGTAAGCCGCCAGGCCGGCGTTGACGAGGAACCCGACCGACCCGTCGCGAAGAAGTAGCGGGGTCTTGCCGATGCGTCTGACGAAGGCGTGAGCGCTGGCCAGGGCCTCCTCGTCGGTGTCGTCGGTGCTCACCACCTCGACGAGCTGCATCCTCGGGTTCTCGGCGGGGCTGAAGAAGTGGAGGTTGAGGAATCGCGAGTTGCGGCCGCCACCGGTGGCGAACTCCGCTCCGAGCAGGGCCGGGCCCATGGAGCTCGAGTTCGACGCCACGATCGCGTCGTCCGCCATGCCGGCGCCCAAGCGCCGGTAGAACCCGGATTTGATATCATGGTCCTCGGCGCGGGCCTCGACGACGAGGTCGCAGTCGAAGAGCGATTCTATCTCAGTCGTCACCGATACACCCGCTATCTTGGCGTCCCGGTCCTGTTCGGACAGGCGGCCCTTGGAAACCGCGCGCGCGTACTTGGCTCTGAGCTTCTCGGCGACCTTGGCGGCGAAGCGCTCGAGCGGAACGTGCGCCACGACCTCGTATCCCGCTTCGACGGCGAGGTAGGCTATGGCGTTGCCCATGTAGCCGTCGGCACCGTCCACGCCCACTTTCTTTATATCCTTGGCCCTGCCGGCCAGATGTTTCGGGGCTTTGGCGGTGCTTTGTTGTGTGAAGAAGAAGCGCATGCCGGCCTTGCCTTCGGCCGAGCCGGCCACCTGGAGAAAGGCGTCGCGTTCCAGCCTCAGGGCGTCCTCGAGGGGCAGGCCGGCGCCCTTTATCATTAGGTCTAGCGCCACCCAGGGTGCGCGCGGGTTGTCGCGCCCCATCGTCGCTTTGCTGACCGCCTCGCCGGCTACGGCACGCAGGGACTCGGCGTCATCCAGGTCGGCGGGGCGAGGACGGTCGAGGCTGCCAGCCCGGTTGCGCAGGAACTCGACGGCGAACTCCTCCGGGTCGTCTCCGGCCGGCACCACGGCGTCGATCATCGATATGCTCTCAGCGGCCCCGGCACGGAAGTTCTTACCGGTCAGTACGGCCGTGAAGCCGGCGTTGACGAGTCCACTGCGACGGGGCATGCGTTGTGTGCCGCCGAGGCCCGGAAAGATGTTGAGCTTTATTTCAGGGAAGCCGAAGGTCGACTGCTCGGTGGCCACGATAGCGCGGCAGGCCAGTGCCAACTCGTAAATCCCCCCGAGAGCGTAGCCGTCGACGAGCGCTATCCACGGGAACTCGGAGCCCTCTATGGAGAGTAGAACCTCGTGGCCGCGGTCGATGAGCGCCTCCAACTCCGCGTGCCCGCCGCGCAGCAGTTCGCCGATGTCGGCGCCGGCACCGAGGCCGTAGCGGTTGCCCGTCAGGATCACGCCGAGCAACGGCTCGGCGGCGTGAGCGGACTCCAGTTCGTCGACGACCGTACCCAGTTCGTCCATGGCCGCCGCTTTGAGCGTGTTCATCGCTCCGCAATCGAAGCTGACCCGCGCTATGGCGTCCTTTATCTCGTAGCTGAAGTTTTCCACGTTCTTTTTTTCTGTCTCCAAGCCCGCATGGCGCCGGCAGTCACGGTAAGAAGGCAAGGCTGAAGGGGCTCAGCCCCGGATAGACGGGTTCGGCCGTGGTCTCACTGTTGTCCGCTATCGAGAACACACGCAGTCCCGGGTCGCTGCAGTCGCGGTCGGCCAGCCATAGCCGGCCGTCCTCGGTCAGTTCGATGTCGGAAAACAGGTAGTCGCTGCGCGCCAGCGTATCGACGATTGTTCCTTGGCCAAGATCGACCTCGACCAGCGAGTTCTCGAAATCGTCACCGGCAACGATCGCATAGGCCCGCGAGGAGCCGACCAGCACCAGGTCGGTAAGGTCGCCGCCAAGGCCGCCGCCGTCGATCACGAGGCCCTCGGAGACAAGACCGCCGGTTCCATCGAGGGAAACCCTCTCGATGCCCCCGTCGTCGAGGTCGCTGAAGAAAGTTCCCGGCCCGGCCACGTACAGCAGGCCGCCGGTCCCGTCGTAGAGGAGCCCTTTGGTCTCGGCGTAGGGATTGGCGATCGAAAGCTCGAGCGAGCCCGTCACGGTCGAGGTCCCGGCATCGATGGCGACCAGGATGCCGGTGGCCGCAGGTGCGAACAGCGCGTCACGGTCGAGACGCTGCAGGGCCACGACCAAGGTGTTGCCCACAAGCCGCATCTGGTCCATCTCGGGGAACCCGTCCCCGTCGGCGTAGCCGGACAGGTCTATGCCGCCCTTTATGAAGTCCGAACAGTCGGACGAGGGCGTAGGGTCGATGATCGCGAGATCTTTGGAGTCGTAGCGGCTCACGTATCCGAGTTCGTCGGAAACGATGGCGATGTCGTGGGGGTTGGCACCGTTGCCGACACTGCACTGCCAGAGCGTGGCCATGTTCGAGTCGGGGTCGAGCTCCTGCACGTTGTCGGCACCGTAACGGTTGAGCACGAAGACCCTGCCACCGCTCGTTCTTACCACCGCGTCGGCCGACACGGCCCCTAGGGAATGGGACAGCGTGGAGGCGGACTCGAGCGCGACGTCGGCGACACCGCCGGTTGCGAAGTCACAGGACGCCGTTGTCGCCACCGCTCGTGTCTCCGTGGCGGCGGCGCAGCCCGGCACGATGATCCCCACCGCCGTTTTGAGCGCGATGAGCGCGTCGACGACCGTTATGACCCCGTCGCTTCCCTGGCCGTCGTGGAGGTCGTAGGCCAGCTCGTAGTCTTGGTCGGAGACGGCGGCCTTCAAGATCACCAGCGCGTCGCTTACGCGTACGTGGCCGTCTCCCGAGACGTCGCCGCAGAGCCCATACGCCTCGCAACACAGGAGCAAGGAGAAGAGCAGGGTGAAGGGCGCCGTTCGCACGATCATGACCGGGGAGACGGGCCCACGCTCAGCGTTACATAGAGTGCTCGGCCAGGCACCGGAAAGCCGTACTCGTCGGCATACTGTTCGTCGCCGAGGTTGTCCAGCTCCAGATCGATCCTGAGTCCGGACCCCGCCCGCCCCAGGCCGATACGGGCACCGTGTGTCCAGTGTCCGGGAACACGGCGTACCGGGTTGTTGGCCTGGTCGAGGTAGAAGGCGCCGCGGTGGGAGCTTGTCCACGCGGCATCCCAGCCGGGCCGCTCGAGGGTGATGGTCGCGTGCAGCTGCTGCTCCGAACGTCCGGGCAGGTCCTTGCCCCGGTAGTCCGGGAAAGGGCTGAGGTTGGTCGACCTTTGTTGCGTGTAGGCCAGCGCAAGGCCGATCTCGCGGGACAATCCCAGGCGAAGGTCGAACTCGTGCCCGCGCG
Source organism: uncultured Myxococcales bacterium (assembly GCA_964469485.1). GTDB lineage: Bacteria > Desulfobacterota > Binatia > UBA1149 > CAYXZP01 > CAYXZP01. The sequence continues at coordinate 23,153 of CAYXZP010000023.1, forward strand.
AACGCGCCCGGCCGATGTTCAACGGTTTGGCCACGCGTGCGCCCGTCTGAACGAACAGGATCATGTCGTCGGTGTCATTGTCGAAGTAGGACCATTCGAGCCGGCTTCGGTAAAGCTCGGCGACCATGCCCACGTGGTGGGTGGTGCCGGTCTCCGGACCAAGCTGGGGGTTGGCCACCGAGAAACCGTCGTTGCCGAAGAGTTCCGCGAAGGAGGGGGGACGGAAGTAGGTCGCGAGGTCGGCCCTCAGCGCCAGCTGTGGCCCGGCCTGCCAGTGAACGCCGATGCGCGCATCCGTCGAGCGGGCGCGCGAGGAGGGCATATCGTTGCCGGTCACCGTGGGAAGCAGGGCCTGCCCGTCAAAGCGGTTCCACAGGGTCTCGTGGCGCAACTGGGCGGTGAGGTCGAGGTCGAGCGCGGCCACGTGTAGCTCGTCGGACATGACGACCGAGGAGCGCAAACGTTGTTGCGCACCGCTGCCGCTCGTAGTGGAGCCCGGGTAGCGGCTACGGAAACGTTCGAAGGCCGCGGCCAGGCCGAGGTCCAGCAGGTGGCCGCCGCCGCTGCGACGCCAGTGCGTGCTGGCGTCGGCGGCCATCGTCGTGCCGGTCTCGAGCTCATAGGGCAGGCCGATGCCCGTGATGCCGGAGGTGGCGTTCTTGGGGTCCGACAGGCGTTCACGGCGAAGCGTCATCCCTAATTGCGCGCGCCGCTCGCCGCCGGCCGACTCCCATGCCAGCGAGGCTATGTTACGCGTCATGCGCAGGCGCGCCACGGAAGATTCGTTGGAACCCAGACCGGGCAGGCCTTCGTCCTTGTGGAAGAAGTTCTCGGTGACAGAGAGGCGCGAGCCGTCGGCTGCGTCCCGGCGCCAGGCCGCGCGTAGGTCGAGCGAACGGTAATCGTTGTTCTCCCTGTCGCGGCGGCGGTCATCACCGGCAAAGGCCTCGGTCCCGTTGTCGTCGGTGTAGCGGAAGTTTCCGTCGCTGTTGCGCAACCCGAGACCGGTGCTGAGATGGCCGCCGGCCAGGGTTCCGCCGGTGCCGGCGTATAGCCGCTGGGTGCCGAAGGACCCGAAACTGAAGGCCGCACGCGGTCCGGCATCGTCGGTCCGCGTTATGATATTGACGGCGCTTTCGGCGCCGCCGGCCGCGAAGGCCGAGGGAATGAATCCCTTGTAGATCTCGATCCGTTCGACGTTGTCGATGGGGATGTCGGCCAGGTTGACCGTGTTGCGGTCGGCCCGTGTAAGGGCGATCCCGTCGAGCAGGATCTTGACGCGGCTGGCGGCTGCGCCGCGCACGACCATGGTTGCCATGTCCTCCCGTCCGCCCAGGTGGTGGATGTGGACACCGGTGGTGTGGCGCAGGATCTCGGGCAAACCGCGGTAACCACGCCAGGATGCCCGTGCCGGGACCACCGAGACGGCAGCGCCCGGTTCGGCCGCAGCCCCGTCGGGCGCTTCCGACGAAGGCACTATTACAATCGGACCTAGCCGCGAGGGCCGGCCATCCTCGACGGCAAGGGACGGGCAGGGCGCAAGCGCGGTAGTGAGGATGACCGCGAACAGGATCCAGGTCTGGGCCGAAGGGGCTGGCAAGGCCGGCCGACGCTACGGCTGGCCCTGGAGGCTGTCAACCAGGCCAGCTGTATTTTCTAGGCGGGTACGGGTTACTATCGCGGCCGCGTGACCAAGTCGTTAGCGATACTGGGTTCGACCGGTTCGATCGGTACCACGACACTCGAGCTGGTCGCCCGCTTCGGCGACCGGTTCTCGGTGGTCGCGCTGGCGGCGGGCCGCCGCGTGGACCTGCTCGCCGAACAGATCGAGCGCTTCCGGCCACGCTTGGTCTCGGTTGCCAGTGCCGCCGATGCCGAGCGTCTGTCGAAAAGCCTCGGCTCCGGCGGTCCGCGCGTCGTTCACGGACGCGAAGGCCTCGTCGAAGTCGCCACTGCCGGCGGCACCGACATGGTCATGGCCGGGCTTGTGGGCGCGGTGGGGCTCGAGCCGACCCTGGCGGCCATCGAGGCCGGAACCGATGTGGCCCTGGCCAACAAGGAGGTCATGGTCGTCGCCGGAGAACTCGTGCGACGACGAGCACAGAGCAGCGGCGCGCGCGTCATACCCGTAGACAGCGAACACAATGCAATATTCCAGGCCATGCAGGGCCGTGACCGCGACCGCCTGCGCAGGATCGTGCTCACGGCTTCGGGCGGTCCGTTCATCGGCAAGAGCGCCGGGGAACTCGAAAGCGTCAGTCGAGAGGAAGCCCTGGCGCACCCGACCTGGGACATGGGCGAGAAGATCAGCATCGATTCGGCCACTCTGATGAACAAGGGGCTCGAAGTGATCGAGGCACGCTGGCTGTTCGACGCCGCGCCGGAGCAGATCGAGGTCGTCGTCCACCCGCAGAGCGTGATCCATTCGATGGTCGAATACGTCGACGGAACGACGGTGGCCATAATGGCCGTTCCCGACATGACCATTCCTATCGCCCACGCGCTTGCCTACCCTGAACTTCTCGACCTCGGCCATCTCGATACGCTCGACCTTTCGGCAACACGCGAACTGACCTTCATGGCCCCCGACCACGCCCGCTTTCCCTGTCTCGGTCTGGCCTACAGGGCACTCGAGGCCGGCGGCACGATGCCGGCCGTTGCCAATGCGGCCAACGAGGTCGCGGTCGAGCGCTTCCTCGACGGCGAGATTGGTTTTACGGCCATCGCGGAGACCGTCGCCGCGACCATGGACGCGCACCCGGCCCGTGCCTGCGACGGGCTTGGGGACATCCTTGCGGCCGACGCATGGGCACGGCGCGAGGCCGCTGGCATGGGCCGCCCGGCCAGCGCGCGAGCCTAGCCGCGGGTGGCCGCTCGCATCCTGCGCATCGGCTTGATGGCACTAGCCGTGCTCGCGCTCCAGTGGCGGCTTGCGCCGCCCGCCCTCATCGCAGGGGATCCCGAGCGTAGTGCCATCCCTTTGGCCCTGCTGGCCCTGATGGTGCCAATGGTGGTCGGGGTCTGGACCTTCGAGGTGGCCTCGCCGCGCGCGGGGCTCAAGACCGACCTGCTGTGGGCGCTGCTTGTCGGGACCGCCTGTTACGCGAGCCTGTCCCTGGTCCTGTTCTGAGGCTTCATTCCCCGAGTTTGGCCGCTTCGAGCCCCAAGCGCCGGGCCACGAACCCACGGTAACGCGATTGCAGTTCGGCGGTGAGCGGCCCGCGGCCGCCCTTGCCGACGCGGCGCCGGTCGACCCTGACGACAGGGACCAGCTCTATGGTGGACGAGGTGATGAAGAGCTCGTCTGCCCCGAAGAGGTCGGCCTCGGTGACGCGCCGTTCGATGACCTCGGTCACGCGACCCGCCAGCTTGATGACCAGGGAGCGAGTGACACCCGGAATTATGCCGGCGGCTACCGGGGGCGTGAGCAGACGACCGCGCTTGACGACAAACACGTTGCTCGTCGTTCCCTCCAGCACGGTCTTGTCGGACAGCCGGTAGAGCGACTCGAAACATCCCCGCTTGCGTGCCTCTGCACGGGCCAGCACGGCCGGGAGATAGTTCACGGACTTGGTCTGCCGCATGGCCGGGAACACGCCGTGTCCGAAATCGGCCAGGTGCACGGCCACGCCCCGGCG
>CAYXZP010000024.1:0-26756 GCA_964469485.1 uncultured Myxococcales bacterium
CGGCAGGCGCCCGAACGCGCGCGCGGGCACGCGGCCTGGGCCGCCCTTTTCGACCGCACCGGTTTGGAGATGATCCGCACGCTGCAGGACCACGGCATACACCAGGGCATCGACGTCCACATGGAGGTCACCTGCGTCGAGCTTCTCAAGGACGGCGACCGCGTCGTCGGAGCCTTTGCCTACGAACGCGAGCGCGGCCGCTTCAGGGTGTTCCACGCCAAGTCCGTCGTGCTGGCCACGGGAGGGATAGGGCGAGCCTACAAAATCACGAGCAACAGTTGGGAATACACGGGCGACGGTCACGCGCTTGCCTACGAGGCCGGCGCCGACCGCATCGACATGGAGTTCGTGCAGTTCCATCCCACCGGGATGGTCTGGCCCCCCAGCGTTCGCGGCATACTGGTCACCGAAGGCGTGCGCGGCGAGGGCGGCATACTGCGCAACAGCGAGGGCCGCCGCTTCATGTTCGACGACATTCCCGACAACTACAAGGACCAGACAGCCGCGGACCCCGAGGAAGGCTGGCGCTACACCCAGGGCGATAAGGAAGCGCGCCGGCCCCCCGAGCTTCTCACCCGCGACCATGTGGCCCGCTGCATCGTGCGCGAGATAAAAGAAGGGCGCGGCTCACCCCACGGCGGCGTGTTCCTCGACATCGCCTGGATCAAGGAAAAACTGTCGAATGCGGAGGAGCGCATACAGAAGAAGCTCCCGAGCATGTACCATCAGTTCAAGGAACTGGCCGACATCGACATAACCCGGGAGGCCATGGAGGTCGGCCCCACGACCCACTACGTGATGGGCGGCATCCGGGTGGACGCCGATACGCAGATGTCGACCGTCGACGGACTGTACGCCGCCGGCGAGTGCGCGGCCGGGCTACACGGCGCCAACCGGCTCGGCGGCAACTCCCTTTCGGACCTGCTCGTGTTCGGCGAGAGGGCCGGCCGCTACGCGGCCGGCTTTGCCAAGCAGCAGAGCGCGGGCGGCATCGACAAGGACCAGGTCGAGCGGGCGGCGCGCGCGAGCCTCGAGCCATTCGAGCGCCGGGGCGACGACGGTCCTTACCAGATCCAGCACGAACTGCAGGACATGATGCAGGAACTTGTCGGCATCGTTCGCAACGGCGTGGAGATGGAACGCGCCCTCACGGCGCTCGATCGTTTCAACTCGCGCGCGGCCGTGGTCCCCGTACACGGCAGCCGCGAGTATAACCCCGGTTGGCACACGGCCCTCGACCTGGCCAACCTGCTCATGGTGTCCAAGGCCGTGGCGTGTGCCGCCATAGAGAGGAAGGAGAGCCGCGGGGCGCACTTCCGCGAGGATTATCCGGAAAAGGACGAGGAGACCGCCGCGTTCAACATCGCGCTGCGCAAGGCAGGGGACGGTTCCATGCAGGTCGAGCGCGTGCCGATACCCGAACGCCCGTTGGAACTGACGCGCGTGATCGAGGAGAACGTGTAATGGCCCAAGCCAGGCAGCCAAACGAGGCGACCTTCAGCATATGGCGGGGCGACAAGGACGGTGGCGAGCGGCGCGAGTACACCACCGCGGTGAGCGAGGGGATGGTGGTTCTCGATGCCGTCCATCAGATACAGACCGACCAGGCCCCGGACCTGGCCTGCCGCTGGAACTGCAAGGCCGGTAAGTGCGGCTCCTGTTCGGCCGAGGTCAACGGCATGCCGCGTCTGATGTGCATGACCCGCCTCAGCGACCTGCCGCTGGAGGAGCCGGTCACGGTCGATCCGATGAAGGCATTTCCCGTCATCAGGGACCTGGTGACGGATGTCTCGTGGAACTACGAGGTCAAGAAACAAATAAAGCCCTTCACGCCGCGAGAGCCCGATGAGGCCGACGGCAGCTGGCGCATGGCCCAGGAAGACGTCGACCGCGTGATGGAGTTCCGCAAATGCATCGAGTGCTTCCTTTGTCAGGACGTCTGCCACGTGCTGCGCGAGCACGACATGCACTCGCAGTTCATCGGGCCGCGGTATTTCGTGTATGCCGCCGCCCTCGAGATGCACCCGCTCGACACGGCCGACCGCCGCGACGATCTCAAGGACGCCCACGGCATCGGCTACTGCAACATCACCAAGTGCTGCACCAATGTCTGTCCGGAATCGATCACCATCACCGACAACGCCATCATTCCGTTGAAGGAACGCGTTGTGGACAGGTCCTACGATCCGATCGCCTGGCTGCTGCGTTTCTTTGGCGTGGGCAAGGGCGAGGGCGAACGGGCCTGACCGTGGCCTACCAAGACATAATCTTCCAACTCGAAGGCGAAGTGGCCTGGCTCACGATCGATCGTGAGAGCGACGGCAACACTTTTCGCATAGAGACCGTGCGCGAGATGATAGACGCGCTCGAGCAGGCGCGCCGGGATGAGACCTGTCGCACGATCGTCATAACCGGCAGGGGCGAGCGGTTCTTCTGCTTGGGCGGCGACCATGGCGGTCACCGTGACGACGAGCCGGTCCACTACGGCAACGCTTTCCCGGTCGCCGACCTCTACGATCTTATCGACAAGTGCCCAAAGCCCGTCATCGCGATGGTCAACGGTTACGCCGTGGGCGGCGGCAACGTGATCGCTCTCATGTGCGACCTGACTATCGCATCGAGCGCGGCCGTCTTTCGCCAGGTCGGCCCGGCCATGGGCAGCTTCGATGCCGGTTTCGGCACCTGGTACCTCGAGGAGGCCGTGGGGCGCAAGAAGGCCAAAGAGATATGGATGCTCAACCGCAAGTACCCGGCCGCTGAGGCCCTGGCCATGGGGCTCATCAACGAGGTCGTCGAGCCCGAAGCATTGCGCGCCCGTGTCGTGGAGCTCTGTGAGGAGCTGGCCAAGCGCGGTCCGCAGGCGCTGGCCGCGTTAAAGTCCGCCTTCCACGCTCGCCACGGCGGTGTGGCCGGGCTCTCGCGCGTTGCCACCGACCTGTTGGTCCACCAGTACTACACCACCGAGGAGTCCAAGGAGCTCGGACGCGCTTTCGCCGGCAAGACCGACCCCGACAAGACCAAGTTCTACAGGTAGCCCAGCTGCGCTCATCACCGATCTACATGCTAGCCGTGTTGACGGCCGTCAATGCCGTCAACTGGGCCGACCGTTCCGTCGTGCCCATTCTGTTCCCGCCCATACGGGCCGAGATGGGGCTGACCGACACCCAGCTCGGAATAATAGGGGGCCTTTCCTTCTCCATCATATACGCCGTGGCGGCCTTCGGTTTCGGCTGGGCCGCAGACCGTTACCGCCGCCGCAACCTCATGATGAGCGGGCTGGTCATCTGGAGCCTGGCCACGGCCGCGACCGGGCTGGCCACCGACTTCAGTACTCTCTTTGCGGCGCGTTTTTTTACCGGCGTGGGAGAGGCCAGTCTTTACCCATCGGCCATGAGCCTGATAGCCGAGCGTTTCCCGGTGGCACGCCGCGGCCGGGCGATGGGCATATTCGGCGCCGCGGCCGCGTTCGGTGGCGGTATGGCGGTGGCACTGGGCGGGGTCTTGGCAGAGGCGCTCGGTTGGCGGCAGGTGTTCTTCATCTACGGCGGTGCCGGCCTGTTGCTCCTGCCGCCGCTCGCGGCCATCGCCGCGGATGCCCGCCCGGCCCGCCCGAGCAACGACGACAGTCCGGTCGCCACGGTCGGCGGCCTGCTGCGCGACGGTCGTCTTATGTGGGTGTGGATGACGGGGATGGTCATGATCGGTTCCGCCGTGGGCTACGCCGCCTGGGTGCCGTCCTACTTCGTGCGCATACGCGAGATGGACATAGCAAGCGTCGGGTATCTGTTCGGAGTGGCCAACGTCGGAGGCGGCATTGTCGGCGCCATCCTCGGCGGCCTGTTTGCCGATCGAATGCGGCGCCGCCGCCTGGCGGGCGAGATGGATGTCTCGACCGTCGCGGCCCTCATCACGGTCCCGTTTTTGTTCCTCACTCTGCTCGCGCCGCTGCCGGCCTTGTTCATGGTCGGCGCCGTGTTCACGCCGCTTGCCGCATACGCTTTCTTCCCGAGCCTGCAAACCGTGATGCTCGAGATCGTCCCGGCCAAGAATCACGGGCTTGCCTACGCCGTCAACATCTTCTTCCTCGGCGGTATCGGTAGCGCGTTAGGTCCCTTCGTGGTCGGTTACGCGTCGGACACGAGCGGCAGCATGCTGGTGGCCATGTCGGTCCCGGCCATCGGCATATTCGCCGCCGCCGTCATGGCCCGTGTTACCGGACGGGTTGTCAGAGCGCGGACCGCCGGCAACGTGACCGCGGTCCCATGACGGTACCCGCCGGGTCATGGTCGGACCTGATCACGGGTTCGGCGCCGCTGTTGGTGCTTGCTCCCCACGGCGGACGGCGCAAGCGCGGGGTGCAGCCGGGTGATAGTGTGAACGATCTCCACACGGCCGGCATCGCGCGCGAGCTGGCCGCCAGGCTCGGTGCCTCGGCGCTCGTCAACCACGGTCTCGACCGTAACGAGACCGACCTCAACCGCATAGGCGAACTGGCCGCGCAGGCACCGGATTTTCTGTCGGGCATGCGCGGCCTCATCGATTCGATCGTCGACCGTCACGGCCGTGCACTGGTGCTTCTGGTCCACGGTTGGAACATGGTCCTGCCGGGCTGCGACATCGGCGTGGGTCTGAGAACCCGGGACGGCCTGGCCCGGGGGCGCTATCCGACGGTGGGAGCGGATTGCATGGAAAGCACCGTCGCCGTCTTGCGCCAGGGCCTGGCCGGCCATGGGCTCATGGCCACGCTCGGCCAGCGTTACCCGGCGGCCGCCGCCGACAATGCGACCCAGCTCTTTAGCGGCCGCCACCGAGGGCATGAAAGCGACGACGTGCGCCGCCTGGCCGAACTCGGGGCGGCCGGCCGTGTCGATGCCATGCAGCTCGAGATCGGCATCCCGCTTCGCTGGCCCGGACGGCGCTGCCAACTGTTCATCGACAGTGTCGTCGATGCCGCAAAAGCTTACCCCGCCGCCTCGCGGCCCGTCGCGCGCGACCATGGGCGCAAAGCGGCCACCAAGGCGAAGGTCGCCGAGGTTGGCGCCGCCGAGCGGCTTGCCGAGAAGGGATATTCCCTGCAAACCGTTCTCGAAGGCGGCCGGCTTTCGGTGCTCTTCGGCGTCGAAGCCACCGGTCCGCGCTCGATGGCCACTCGCCTTTGCCTGCTCGATGACGACGCTTCGATGTCGCTGTTCGTTGCCGAAGGCCCCTGGGACGGGCAGACCGGCAGATACTCGATCGCCGGCCTCACGGTCGAAGCCGACGGGTCCGGCAACATGACGATCGACTTCGAAGGCCCGATGATCGCCTATCCCCGCCACGATGCCTTCCTCGATCTGGAACGCGGCCTGGCCTCGGCCGGACTGGAGGAGGCAGCCGTGCATCTGGTCTACGACAACACGGACGATGGTTTTGGCCGCGTAAGGGGCGGCATCACCCGTGGCCATGAGACATGGCAGGTCGAGGCGACCGCCGCCTTTGGGCGCGGTTCGCGTTTCGCCGCGGGCAAGGGGCCGCGGACGGTCCTGCGCGTTACCGAGGGGTCTCTGGCGGCCCGGCGCATAGAGCTGGCCGGTCCGCTGCCCGATGAAGCTGCCGAGCTTGCCGACCGCGACGGGGCACGCTGGCGCATGAGGCCGATAGCGGTGGTGCCCCTGCTGCGAGAGATCGACGGCAGGCGTTTGAGGGTAAGTTTCGGGACGGCGGCTGTCGAGGGTGAGGCGGGTAGCGGCCTGGCCGCTTTCGAGTCGGTGTCGGTCGACGAGGGCCGGCCCGGTTAGAGAAGGCCGCCGAGGAGTCCGAGCAATCGCTGTCGCAGCCTCGACCAGGCAAAGCCTCGCTCGCGCCACACGCCGTCTTCGAAGCCGAGGATCAAGCCACGGCCGCGCCCGGTCGTGGCGCCGCCCGAAACGCCCGATATCGCCCACAGGGTGCCGTCGGCGCCGAAGGCCATGTCGCCGACCTGATAGTGGGCCGCAGCGGGGACGGCCGGCAGGGCCTGTTCCCGCCACCTATTGCCCTCCCACATAAGAACGCTGTCGGTCCGGGCCTTGCCTTTGTGACAGGCCACGGCGGCGCGGCCTTTGCCGTCGGTCGCAAGCGAGGAAAGCTCCGTGCAGGCGGCCTTTCCACTGGTGGTCTCGAGATCACGGCTCTCGTGCATCTTCCAACCGTCCGAGCTGCGTTGCCACAATACACTGCCGCCGCCGTCGCCGCGGTGTCCGAGCGCCCACAGCGAGGCCAGGCCGCCCGAGCAAGCCAGCCGGGCCATGTTCCAACGTTCGGGTCTTCCCTCGGGCGGCGGCGGTACGAAGGTGCGCCACATGCCGCGCACATGTCCCAGCAGAAAACCGCGCCTTCCGGCGCCGTTCTTGCCGGGCGAGGCAATGGCTAGCCACAGGCCGTCCTCGCCGTCCATGCAAAGGTCCTGGATGGTAGCGTCCGGACGGGCCAGCGGCGGGTCGAAGCTCCGCCAGCTTTCGTCCCCGGCGCGCATGACAAGCCGGCTCGCGCCGGCCCGGCCGCCGAGCAGCGCGAAAAGGGTTCCGTCGGAGCGCGCGGCCAGTTCGACGATCGACCACTTGCCGTTCTCGTCCCGGGGCCCGGCAACCTCGCGCCACTCGGAGCCGCTGCGCTCGAGCAGGAAGTTTTCGTAGGAGCCGGGGTCTGAGCTACTCGGACGGCGGCCGGCAAAGACGGCCTTGCGGTCGGCGACTATGGCCAGGGCCCGGTCGGCCGCGCCCTTTACGACGTAACCGCCCTCGCTCCAAGCGAGCGTAACGAACGGGCGGCCCTGCCGTATCCAAAGCACAACAGAGTCGCCGAGTATGACCGTGCCGGCATCCGTGTGGCTCTCGATGCGGGTGAAACGGAAGTCCATGCCCGCGGCGCCGCTACCGGCTGGTTCGGTCCAGCGGGCCGGGATCTCGTAGGGGCCGGCGCCGGCCGCGGGCGCGACCGCAAGCAAGCACAACAAAGGCAGCGTTGCCCGGGTCACAAGGCGCGCGGTAACGACCGGTGGTCTCATTAGAGGGCGTTCGGTGGCGGGAAGCTCCCGAGCAGCGCGCGCGTGGCCGAAAGTTGGGCGCGCCTGAAGGCTATCTCGCCGCCGAAGCTCTGGTGTATCACGAAGCGCAACGGAGCGCCCAACGCCCCGGCGAAGGCCGAGGTGCCCGGGACCATGTGGCCGAGGGTGAGGTGGTCCTGGACTAGGTGGGTGGCGCGTCCCATGGCCCGCAGGATCTCGCCGCGGTATGCAGTGAGCCCGCTGCGCGACGGGTCGGCGCTGGCGTAGACCTCCTCGAGTCCGGCGACGATGCTCTTCATGGTTTGCGGGAGCCGTCCGAAGTGCCCCTGGTTGTTCAAGGCAGCCGTGATCCTTTCGGTGAGCCCGCCGCCGCCCCCATCGGCCGCCAGGTTCTCGCGCAGCAGGGAGGCCGACTCCGACGCCCAACCGGTGTCTACGGCCGCCTCGGTGGTGATGTTGGCGTGGGCCGTGGTGGTGTTGGCGTTGGTGACGGCGGCCTTGGCCTGTCCGCGTTGACTGGTCGAAGCCGCGCCCGAGTCGGCGACCATGCGCGAGTCGTAGTAGTAGGAGCCGGCAAGTCCGCCGACGAGTGAAGCGCCGGTGACCCAGTCCGAACCGAGCCCGAGCGCATCGGCCGTCGAGCCGGCCGCGTGCGCGACGGTCGCGGCAAAGGAGGCGCGTCGCGAGACCTCGACGAGCTTTGACAGGGCTTCGGCCGTCTCGATCATGCGCGCGCCGCCGGCGGCCGTCTGATAGCCGATGTTGGCCGCCCCGAGCACGGTGCCGATGCCGGCCCCGAGAGCTCCCGATGCCAGGCCGGCGGTGAAGGCGTCGGCGATATCGCCGCCGCTGAGACCGGCAACGACGGCCGAGATCGTCCCCGAAACGGCCGAGGCAAACAGTATCGGTTGGAATATGGCCCCGAGCAGTCCGAACAGCTCGCCGTCCGTGTCGAGACCGTTGGCCGGGTTGCCGCCGCCGTAGAGGTAGGGCGAGGCGAACTGCGAGCGCGCATCGGTGCTCGTAAAAAGCGCCAGCTCGGGGTCGTAGAAACGCGCGCCGAAATAGATGAGTCCGCCCGGCTCCTCCCTGCGGCCGGCAAAACCGACGCCCGCAGCGCCCGTGAGCCGCCGGCCATAAGGTCCGAAACTGCTACGCGCGGCCGCCTGCCCGCCGGAATCGCTCACCAGGGTCACCGACCCGCGATGGTTGCGGTGGTAGAAAGCCGTCGCCTCGGTGACCGGGCCGCCGGCCGCGCCGCCGCCGGCCGCGAGCGTGAGCCTTTTGCCCGCGGCCACGATGTCGGATGCCACAATCATGTCGCCAAAACGGAAATGGCGGTGCAGCTCGGCGTCACGGACGTCGAACACCTCGCCGAAGTAGTAACTGCGCTTGCCCGAGGCGTGCTCGACGCTGGCCACACGCCGTTCGGACTCGTCGAAGTAGTTTTTCAGCAGCGCCTGTCCGTCGTCGAGCACCCCGACCAAGCGTCCGAGGCTGTCATAGTCGTATGAACGGGAGCCGTGGGTCCGGAGACGACCGTCGGCGTCGAAGTCGAGGGACCTTTGGCCGGCGCTGACGGGACGTTGAGGGCTGGCGGCCTCGTAGAGGTAGTGCTCGTGGTCGCGCCGCAGCAAATTGCCGAGGCTGTCGTAATCGAAGCTCACGGCGGCGCCGGCCGGACCGGTCCACTCGACGAGCCTGCCCAGTTCGTCGTAACGTTGCGTGAGACTGCCCCGTCCGGGCTCCGTGAGAAAGGTGATGTTGCCGGCCGAGTCTCGTTCTTCGACAAGGGTGGCCGTGAGGTCGGCGTTGCCGGGCTCACAGGCCGGGCCGGCCGGCCGAGATGAGGTGGTTCGCAGGCAGGCCAGGCGCGAGGTCCCGTTGTCTTGGAAACCGAACAGGTCCGTCAGGCCGTTGCCGTAGCTTATGGCGACCAGCCGCCCCCGGATGTCGTAATCAGCCGCCTCGACCAGGCGACGGTTCCCCACGGCGCTCTCCAGCTCGAGCGTCAGGGGGAGTCCGAACTGCGAATAGCCGGTGTGCAGGCGGTCGGGCCGGCGGTGCTCGGAGGACGGGTAGACGATGCTGGTGCGACGGTCGGCCGCGTCGTAGCCGTACTCGAACTTGAAGCGCCGGTTGGGGCCGTTGGCGCGGATGCGGATGCGTTCGGCGGCAACACGTCCGCGCGCATCGTAATAGAGATGTTTGGATGTCCTGGCCTTGCCCGACTTCGATTGGACCCGTCGCAGCAGGCCGGCACCGGGTGGTCGCTTGTTGTATCGAAAGCGGGTCTTGAAGCCGGTGGCGCGCTGCATGGAAAGCCGGCCAAGGCGGTCGTAGCGGTTGCGCACCGCAGAGCCGCCCGGACTCGAGGACATCAGCAAACGGCCGGCCTCGTCGTACTCGTGACGCCAGATGCCGCCGGCCGGCGAGGTGACGGTGACGCGTGAACCGAGGCCGTTGTAAGCGATCTTGGTCTCGACCGAACCTGTCAGGTCGGTACCGAGATGTCGTGTCAGCACGGGCCGGTCCAGCCCGTCGTACTCGTACTCGGTGCGCGCTAGCAGCGTGCCGGGCGGACAGTCCGGTCCTGCCGGCATGGCCGAACACAGGTCGCGGCGCCAAACCCGGCCCAATCCGTCGAGAAGCTCTAGGCGCGCCTTGCCCGGCCAGGCGCCGGCGGCGAGGTTTGGGTCCGCCGTGACGGCAAGCCCGGGAAGAGAGAGGTCGAACAGCGAACGGCTGCCGTCGGGCCAGCGGGTCTCGGTGGGCCTGCCCGTGCCGTCGTATGTCCACTCGGTCCATGCGCGGGCATCTTCGGGTCCGGCCGCGAGCCGTTCCAGGTCCGTCTCGGGAGCCTCGAAGTCCGCGGCGCGCGCGACCAGGCGTCCGGCGCTGTCGTGACGGCCAAGCCCGCTTACGACGGTCACCAGCCCCTGGCCGGTCTCGCGCAGGGTCTTGGTGGCCAGCTGCCGTCCCAGCCCGTCGTAGAAGGCGACCACGGGGGCCTGCCCGAAACGGTCGATGCGCAGTTGCCCGGGCCGGCAACCGGGCGCGCCGTCGCTGTAAGTGATGATGGTGCGGGGGTTATCGCTCGTGAAACCGGGACCCCAGCTGCGCACGAGACGGCCCAACCCGTCGCGGCCGAAGCCGCGCCGGCGGCCGTCGAGGTCGGCCGACCACAGCAACCGTCCGGTCGCGATGTCGTGGGCTTGCTCGCTGGTCCGCCGGTAGGCGTTCGAGGTGCGAACGGCGTAGAGGCGATGTTCGTCGAGCCGGTAGCTCGTGGTGTTGGCTTCCGGGGCACGCACTTCGACGGGATTGCCGAAGCCGTCGTAGGCAAAGGATGTCCTGGACCAACGCTCGCAGAGGCCCGAGCCGTCCCAGTTCATGCATTGGGCCACGCTTGTGGTCTCACGCGGTGCGCCGGAGGCGAGGCCGTACTCGAAGTCCTGTTCGAGCAAGGGGACGGTCTCTCCGACGGTCCTGGTCACCACGGATGCGGGACGGTCGGCGACGTACAGAGAGGGAATGCCGTTAGCGGCGCTTATCACGGGCTCGACGTAGCGGGTCTGTGTCATGACGGCCGCCACGGTCGGCGAGGACACCGTTTCACTACTGATGTTGCCGAGGCCGTCGTAGGCGAACTCCACAAGGGTTGCCAGTTCATCGACGGGCATGCCGGCGGTCCAGGGGACCGAACGCCGGCTCTCGAGCAGCAGCGGCTCGGTGTCCGGCCAGCCGTTGCTGTCCCGGCGCAGTATCGGGCGTCCCTCACAGGAGGAGTCGTCGCCGCCCGCGAGCGTCTCGGAGCGTTCTATGAGACCGGCGCGCAACTCGTCCTGATGAAAGACCGTGCGCAGGGCCGGCCGGCCGCCGGTTTTCTTGCACAGGGACCTGAAGCCGCGGAACTCGCGTGCAGGCGCGTCGAAGAGCGCCCCGCGGTATTCGTATGTCGTGCGCGAGGCGGGCTGCCAGGAAACCGAGTCGACCAGCTCGCGCGCGCTCACCACCCAATGCGCGAAGGGCAGGCGGTTGCCGTCGAGAGAGGCTACCGCGCGGTACTCGAGCAGGGTCGTACCGCCTATGCCGTTCATCATTGCCAGGAGCAGTCCGGGTTTGGCCGGGCGGCCGAACACGCGCCAATTGCCGTCTTCGAGTTCGACGAGGTCGATGAGGCCGTCGCCGTCGACATCGAATATGTCGAACTGCCGCTCGGAAGAGTCATGGCGCAGGTAGTGGCGCAGGCGTGTAGGGTCCCAGGCCGCCCAGGTCACCGGGGCCGAGAAGGACACCCCCGTGTTGACGAACACGAGAAGCCCCTGGCAGCACTCGGGGTGGCCGGCGTCCCCCGGCACCCCGGGGCGCACGAGGTCGGGCAGGCCGTCGCCGGTCAGGTCGACAAGATCGACCAGGGTCGTCGAGCTGTCGGCGTCGCCGCCGGTCTTGCTTATGAAGCTGGGGAGGATGTCGCCGGTGTGGTCATCGACCCGCCACTGGCGGGCTTCCTCCATGAAGCCACGGCCGGTGTTGAGATACACGCTCCAGTAACTGACGGCGGCAATCTCGGCGATTCCCGTCTCATGGGGGTCGGCCTGCACGAGGTCCGCAAGGCGGTCGCCGTTCATGTCGGCCAGCCGCCAAAGCGGGCACACGTCGTCCCCACAGGACACGTAACGGGAGACCATCTCTTTGTGGGCCCGCCACTCGACGGCTTCCCCTTCGAAGCCGTTTCCGTTGTTGAGGTGCACCCGCCAGTAGGGATGGGCCGGGGTCCAGTAGCCGGCGTCGACCGAATCGGGCAGTCCGTCGCCGTTGATGTCGGCCGTATCGGCCAGGACGGTCTTGCCGCCCGAGTGCGCAATGCGAAGACTGTGGTGAGGGGCGGGCCAGTGAATCGCTTGTTCGTCGAAACCATCGACGTTGTTGCGGTACACACACCAGGCGGCGGGTCCGCAGGCGGACGGCGAGGCGTTGACGAGGTCGATGAGGCCGTCGCCGGTCATGTCTATGACGGCGATATAGAGGTCGTTGCCGCCGCTGGTGGCGCGGATGGCCCGTGAGCCGGACGGCCACGGCCATGCTTCGGGCGGGCCGAAGCCCGCGCCGGTCCCGCGTCTTATCCGGGCCGTGCCCGTTCGGAGGTCGACATGGTCGGGGATGGCGTCGCCGTCGATATCGAAGGTGTCCACGAGCACCTGCCGGCCGACATCGCGCAGCGGGCCGGGCGAGGGAAAGACCGTGGCCGCGCTCTCGCGGATCTCGGCCCTGTCCGAATAGACGAAGACCGTGCTCGGCAGGACAACGTCATCGCGGGGCTCCGCGGCGAAGCCCTCCAGGCTGAGCCCGGCAAGCGTTATCAGGCCGCTGGTCGCGTCATGTTCATGGCCCAGAGCGTAGCGGCGGACCAAACGGCCGCTGGCAAGCGTGTCGATCGAGGAGAGCAGCCGTGTTCGCAGTTCGGCGAAACCCGCCGCCCACGAGACCGGCCTGTCGGCGGCCCGCGGCGCGGCGGTCCACGCGAATCGGACCTCGAACATATGCGCCAAACCTTGCTGCGAGTTGCCGCCGTAATGGACAGAGGCCGGCAGGGCCTGCATGCCGCCGACGTCGGCGGCTTCGTGGTAACGGTATTCGATCGAGTTGCCGAACCCGTCACGGGTCTCCGAGACGTACCAGGAAAAGGTGCCGCCCGGCTCTGCGGGCGCCGGCCCACGGCGGGCTCGCGCACCGGTTCCGAACAGGTGTGTGGTGCCGTTCTTTTCCAACACCTTCCAGGTATTGGCCGCCTCGTCGAAGCCGACCAGGAGGTGGGCGGCCTCCGGATAGGTCGAATAGAGCCCGTCATCTCTCAGCCGCAGTTCAACGGTGGCCTGGCCGGTGTGAAGGAACAGCAGGTCGCTCGCGTCGTAGGCGGGCGGGCCCTGCTTGGTCGAACGGGCTATACGGGCCAGCCCCATGCTCCAGCCCTGTCCGTAGGGGCCGGGCCCCAGCGTGCTCGAATAGGAAAGTGCCAGACGCGGCGTCATGCCCGCGCGTCCGGGCGGAACCTCGATGGTTACCGCCGTGGCGGCGGCCCCGGTAAAGGCCGAGGCTTCGGGCAGCGAGGCCAGACCGCTGAAGGGTCCGCCGCCGTCGCCCGTCATGGCCCCGGCCGCGGCCGGGGCCGCTATCTCGAATGGGTCCGGGGTCGCGACCGCGCCGTGGCAGGGGGCCGGCAGCGAGACGAGGGCCGCTAGGACCAAAAGCGTTACCGTCATCGCTGGTCATCCTCCCTTGCCCGGTCCGGTTCCTGCCGGGGCCGGTCCTGTGCCGTGCCGGGGCAGCCGGGCATGCAGCGCCTCGCGAGATGGTCGAGCAAGAGCTGGCGGCGCGGGCTCAGGTCCGCCGTCCAATCGAGACTGCTACGGCGGGTGGTCCGGCTCGTGGCGCTGCGCAAACCGTCGAGAGGGCAGAGCGTCAGGGCCAGGGCCAGAGCGGACAAAAGCAGCGCGGGTGTTCTTCGATACCCCATCGACATTCCTCCTCGTCAGGCCCAGGTGGGCCTGCGCCGGGAAGTCTGCCGACACAGGGGCCGGCCGGGCAATGGCCCGGCTGTTATAAAGTGGGGCTGCGCGTCACCGTCTGAGTCGTGCCGCCGTCCATATGCCGAGTGCGCTGGCGATCAGGTTGAAGCGCACGTCGCGCCAGTCGCCGACACGGTCGGGCAGTATGTACTGCAGCCATTCGTCCCAGGCCGCGGTGGACGCCGATGCCAGGCAACCCCACAGAACGCCGAAGGCGTTGACCGAGGCGGCCCCGAGAAAACCGAAGGTGATGAAGTGAAGCCGTTCCTCCGCCGCGGACAGGCTTTCGTTGACGATGTAGACGCCGGCGAGCAGCGGCAGGATCTCGAAGGCGCGCCGCCAGCCGAAACGCCTCAGGCCGAACCATGCCGCCACAAGTATGGAGAGGACCAGCGCCGTGCCGATGACCAGTCCCAGGTTCTGGCGCGGCACGGTTTCGAGGGTCCACAGCCGTAGCGCCGTGCCCTTGACCGACAGGAGCCCGATCAACAGGACCAGGACAACGAACAACCAGTAGGCTCGAAGCTTTGTGGGCGGAATGAGGCTGGGCAGGACCCGTCGCATCGCCGGAACCGACAGTCTACACCGCAGCCGCCAGTCGCATCCAACCGGCGCTGATTGTGCGCGCCCGCGCCCTGGGCTAGGGCAGCTTTCGATGGCGCGGTCCGTCCCCGACGATGCCTCGCGCTTCCTGGTGGTCCGCCTCGGCGCCATAGGCGATTGCCTGCGCGTCGTGCCGGCCCTGCGGCGCTTGAGACGCGAGCGTCCCGGCGCTCACATCGCCTGGGCGATAGAGAACTGGGCCCACGGCGCGGTCTCGGCCTGCAGCGCGGTAGACCGTTTCCACATCCTCGACCGTGGCCGGCTCGGCGCCGGTCCGCGCGGCGCGCTGACGGAACTGGCCCGCTTCAAGGCCGAGCTTGCGGCCGAGGGTTACCAGGTGGCCCTCGACTTTCACGCCCGTCTCAAGAGCGGCGTGGTCACGCGCATGAGCGGCGCGCCCTGCCGCATCGGCTACGGCCGCGCAGACGCGACCGAAGGCAACCATCTGTTCACCAATATCCACGTAAGGCTCGAAGATCCCTCGGAAAGTCGTGTGCTTCGCTATCTCGAGCTGCTCGGCCCGCTCGGCATCCCCACCGAATACGGACCCGAGCTGGCCGGTCTCGACCTCGAGGCCGAGGATCTCGAGATGGCGCAGGGGTGGCACCAGAAGGCCGGGCGGCCCCGGCTGGCCGTCTATCCCGGCACCAGCGCCCGGCGGGCCGGTGAGCGCTGGCCCTCGAACAAGTGGATAGCCCTGCTGGCCCAGCTGGCCCGGGACGGGGTACGACCGGTGGTCTTTTGGGGCCCCTCCGACCAGCACTCCGCCGCCGAGATCGCCGACGGGGCCGGTGTCGAGCTAGCGCCCCGCAGCACGCTCGGCGAGATGATGGCGATGCTCGGGCTCTTCGATTGTTTCGTCGGGGCTGATACCGCCGCCATGCACATGTCGTGGCTGCAGGGGGTTCCGGCGGTGTTCTTCAGCGGCCCGCGGCTGGCTCGTACCGATGCCCCGCTCGCGCCCGTGCCTTCGCGCGCGTTGTGCGCTAGTCGTTACCTTGTCGAGGGCAGGAGGTACGGGCGCCAACCCAAAGAGACCGTGACCGAGGTAAGTGTGGAGGAAGCCTTGACGGCCGTGCGCGATCTGCTCGGCCACCCCGGCGGTGACCAGCGTGAGTGAGGACAAGCGGCTGCCCGCGGCCGCCGATGTCGCGGCCGGACACGACCGTGCGCTCGAGACCTGGGACCACGCCGCTTCGGAGGCCGCCGCCGGGTCGGACGGTCTGACGGAACTGATCGCCTCGCAGCACTTCTGCAACTTCAAGCTTTGGGCCTTCGAGGACGAGGCGCGCCGGACCGACGTCGATGATGCGCACATAGCCGCGGTCAAACGCGCCATCGACGAGTGGAACCAGCGCCGGAACGATCTCATCGAGGCCGTCGACCAGGGTCTGCTCGCGCTCTTGCCGCGTCCCGCGGACTCGGCCGTTCAGCACTCGGAGACGGCCGGCATGATGATAGACCGCCTCTCGATACTGGCGCTCAAGATCGGCAACATGACCGCGCTCTCGGACGGCGACGACGAGGTGGCGCGTGAGTGCGCGGGAAAGCTCGAGGTTCTCCGGCAACAGCGCGGCGATCTCGCGGTCTGTCTCGACGCCCTGCTCGCCGATTGCCGGGCCGGGCGGCGTTACTTCAAGATCTACCGCCAGTTCAAGGCTTACAACGACCCGCGCCTCAATCCCTACCTTTCGGGGCGCGGCTAGGATGGGGGATATGAAGAGAATAGACGGGCGCGGCCCCTCCGAATTGCGCGGCATCTCGATAGTGCCCGGTTTTATCGAGAACGCCGAAGGCTCGGTCCTGATGGAGACGGGAAGGACCAAGGTCATCTGTACGGCCTCGGTCGAAGAGGGCGTACCTCGCTTTCTCGCCGACCAGGGCCGCGGCTGGGTGACGGCCGAGTACGGCATGCTGCCGCGCGCCACCGACACCCGCAACGACCGTGAGGCCGCGCGCGGACGCGTGGGTGGACGCACGATGGAGATACAAAGGCTCATCGGACGCAGCTTGCGCGCTGTCGTGGACATGGAAGCTCTCGGCGAGCGGACCGTGAAGATCGACTGCGACGTCATCCAGGCCGACGGCGGAACGCGCACGGCCGCCATCACCGGCGCGTGGGTGGCCCTTGCCCTTGCCTGCGGGCGCTTGCTCGAGGCGGGCGATATCACGCGCGATCCTCTTCGCCAGGGTGTTGCCGCCACCAGCGTCGGCATTGTCGCGGGGCTTCCGCTGCTCGACCTGTGTTACGAAGAGGACTCGCGCGCCGACGTCGATATGAACGTCGTCATGACCTCGGCCGGTGATTTCGTCGAGGTGCAGGGCACGGCCGAGGGCGCGCCCTTTCCCAGGCAAGTGCTCGACACGCTCGCCGACCTTGCCTGGGCCGGCATACAGGAACTGCTAGAGGCCCAAAAAAGTGTCCTCGGCCACGCGGCCTGAACGCCTCGTGCTGGCAACCTCCAACCGGGGGAAGCTGGCCGATCTCCGTCTGCTCTTCGAAGGTTCGGGCATAAAGCTGGAGCTGCCCGCGGACCACGGCGTGAGTCTCGATGTTGAAGAGACCGGGGCCAGCTTCGAGGACAACGCGCGGCTCAAGGCGCGGGCCGGGGTCGAGGCCACCGGCATGCCCTGCCTGGCCGATGACTCGGGCATCGTCGCCTACGCCCTCGGCAACGAACCGGGCATCGTCTCGGCCCGCTACGCGGGTCCCGAGTGCGACGACCACGCCAACAACCTCAAATTGATCGCGCGGCTCGCCAGCCATGAAGACCGCCGCGCCGCTTTCGTCTGTTCACTGGTGCTGGCCTGGCCCGACGGCCGTGAGCTGACGAGCGAAGGCCGCTGCGAGGGCCGGGTGATCGATGAGGAGCGCGGCTCGAACGGGTTCGGCTACGATGCGGTCTTTTACCGCGAGGATCTCGGCCGCACCTTCGGTGAGTCGTCGCTCGAGGAAAAGAACGCGCGCAGTCACCGGGCCGCGGCCGTGCGCGAGCTGCTGGCCCGGCTTTCTTGCAAGCAGGGGCGGGCGGGGTGAGAATCACCCGGACGGGGCGTGGCGCAGCTTGGTAGCGCACCTGCTTTGGGAGCAGGGGGTCGAAGGTTCAAATCCTTTCGCCCCGACCATTTTACCGGCCACCGGGGAGATAGCCGGACGTGACAGGCGCCAGTAGCTCAGTTGGATAGAGCAACGGCCTTCTAAGCCGTAGGTCCCAGGTTCGATTCCTGGCTGGCGCGCACCCTGCGCCCCGCGCTTGAATGAACATGAAACGCCGGTCGTGGGCTAGAAGGATTCGTTTTAGTTCTCGGTACTTCCTCGGCCTAGCCATCGACGGATTCGGGAACCGAATCCGTCTCGGTAGCGATGATGTGGGCGGGCGGTATGCTCATCGAGCGCGTCTGCAGGTCCGGCCTGCTATCGCGCGAGTCGAACACCGCCGAGAGAGGTCCCGCTTGTCGGCCGCCAGGCGAGGTACAAGCGCCGGTCCCTGCGGCGCAATGATAGCGCCGTGATAAGTCGGGGTTGGACTCACATGGCTCGGGGCAACTAAGATAGCCCGAAGCTCGTGGCGGACATTCTTTGCATAGGGCTCGAATGTGGTGACGCGGCGCTGTCGGCCCTGGGCCTGGCGCGCGTCGCGTTCTCGAGCCTTTTGGCCGTGCTCTTTTTGCAGTCGGGCCTCGACAAGGTCTTCGACTGGCCGGGCAACATGGGCTGGCTCACCGAGCACTTCGCAGACTCGCCGCTGTCCGGTCTGGTGCCCACCATGCTGGCCACTGTGGCCGTCGTCGAGCTGGCCGCCGGTTTCCTCTCGGGTGCCGGCGCTCTGGCGATGCTCGTTTACGGCAGCCGCGTGCTGGCCGTCACCGGCGCGCTCGCGGGCGCACTCGCGCTCTTGATGCTCTTTTTCGGCCAGCGCCTGGCCAAGGACTATGAAGGTGCGGCCGTGCTGGCCAGCTACTTCACGCTCATCCTGGTCGGGCTTTACCTGTTGCAGCTATAGGCCGCGGGCCTTCTCGTAGGCCGTGATCTTCTCTTCGTGACGCAGCGTCAGTCCGATCTGGTCTAGCCCCTCGAGCAGCCGCTCGCGCAAGAAGCCGTCGATCTCGAAAGCGAGGCTGGTCCCGTCCGGCTTGGTGACGGTCTTGGTTTCCAGGTCGACTATAAGACGGTAGCCCGGGGTCGCGCGCATCTCCTCGAAAATGACGTCCACGGCCGTGGCGCCCAGCACCACCGGCAACATGCCGTTGTTGATGCAGTTGTTGTAGAAGATGTCGGCGAACGACGGCGCGATGATCGAGCGGATGCCGTAGTCGTTGAGCGCCCAGGGCGCGTGCTCGCGCGATGAGCCGCAGCCGAAGTTGTCACGAGCCACCAGGATGCCGGCGCCCTGGTAGCGCGGCGCGTTCATCTCGAAGTCGGCGTTCAGTTTCCGGCCGTCATCCAGATAGCGCCAGTCGTAGAAGAGCATGTCACCGTAGCCCGTCCTCTCGATGCGTTTGAGGAACTGCTTTGGGATGATCTGGTCGGTATCGACGTTGGCCGAGTCCATCGGCGCCGCCACGGCGTCGAGTTTCCTGAACGACCGCACGGCTACTTGAACTCCCAATCGCGGATGTCGGTGAAGTGGCCGCTGACCGCGGCGGCAACCGCCATGGCCGGGCTTACCAGGTGGGTGCGCCCGCCCCGGCCCTGGCGGCCCTCGAAGTTGCGGTTGGACGTCGAGGCGCAACGCTCGCCCGGGGCCAGCGTGTCGGGGTTCATGCCGAGACACATCGAGCAGCCCGGCTCGCGCCACTCGAAACCGGCCTCGGCAAAGACACGGTCGAGTCCCTCGGCCTCGGCCTGCGCCTTCACGGCCACCGAGCCCGGTACGACCATTGCCGACACCGAGGGGTCTACGCGGTGTCCGCGCGCCGCAAGGGCGGCCTCGCGCAGGTCCTCTATGCGCGCGTTGGTGCAGGAGCCGAGGAACATGCGGTCGATCTTGATCTCGGAGATGGCCACGCCTTCGGCCAGATCCATGTAGTCGAGCGCCTTGGCGGCGGCCTGGCGGTCGACGTCGTCCTCTATTTCGGAAAGCAGCGGCGTGCGGCCGCCGATTCCCGTGACCATTCCCGGCGATGTGCCCCAGCTCACCTGCGGCTCGACCTCGGCGGCGGCCACTTCGACCGAGCTGTCGTAGCTCGCGCCCTCATCGGAGGCCGCGTGTTCCCATTCGGCCTTAAGTTCGGCAAAGGACGGTCCGGCCGGCAGGTACTCGCGGCCTTCGAGGTACTCGAAGGTGGTCTGGTCGGCCGAGATCAGCCCCGCCCGCGCGCCGGCCTCGATCGACATGTTGCAGACCGTCATGCGGCCTTCCATCGAAAGAGAACGGATGGCCTCGCCGGTGTACTCGAGCACGTAGCCGGTGGCGCCGGCCGTGCCGATCCTGCCGATGACGGCCAGGATGAGGTCCTTGGGAGTGACTCCGACGGGCAGCGGTCCGTCGACACGGACCTCCATGGTCCTGGCCTTCTTCTGCAACAGGGTCTGGGTGGCCAGGACGTGCTCGACCTCGCTCGTGCCGATGCCGAAGGCCAGCGCACCGAAGGCGCCGTGGGTCGAGGTGTGCGAATCGCCGCAGACTATGGTCTGGCCGGGCAGGGTGAGTCCGAGTTCGGGGCCGATGATGTGGACGATGCCGTTACGACGGTCGCCCATGCCGAAACACTCGACCCCGAACTCGCGGCAGTTGGTCTCGAGCATCTCCACCTGCCGGCGCGAAAGCTCGTCGGCGATGGGGGCCGACCGGTCCGTGGTCGGTATGTTGTGGTCCATGGTCGCGAAGGTCAGCTCGGGACGGCGCACCCCGCGGTCGCCCAGGCGCAGACCTTCGAAGGCTTGCGGCGAGGTGACTTCGTGGACGAAATGGCGGTCTATATAAAGGATGGCGTCGCGGCCGGCCTCGGCGTGGACCAGATGGGCATCCCAGATCTTCTCGTATACGTTACGCGCCATCAGTCCGTCCCCACAGCCCGTTACCTTTAACAGAGTCGCTCGCATCGTTGAAGGCGCCGCCCTGTCGGTGTTTGCTGTCACGGTCATGGCCAACGCCACCGGCGCTACCGAGTGGACTCCTCGCGAGGGCCGTGAACTCATCGGCCGGGCGGCCCCCGAGATCGAGGGCATCGAGTGGCTCCAAGGCGGACCCGTGAGCGTGTCCGGGACGGCGGCCGCCGGCAAGACGCTGCTCGTGCGCTTCTGGCTCACCGAGTGTCCCCATTGCACCGCCAGCGCCCCGGCGCTTAACGAGATGCATGAGCGCTACGGCGAGCGCGGGCTGGTCGTGGTCGGTATCCACCACCCGAAGTCCGAGCGAGCCCGCGACCCCGAGCTGGTGCGCAAGGCGGCCGAGCAGATGGGCTTCGGTTTCGCGGTCGGCATGGACGACGATTGGAAGACGGTTCGCAGCTACGGTGTCGGCACGGCCTTCCGGCAGTTCACCTCGGTGAGTCTCCTCGTCGACAAGGCTGGTAAGATCCGTTGGGTCCACGACGGCGGTGAGTTCCACCGCGGCGGCGGCCCGGGCCACGAGGATTGCAACCGAGCCTTCGAATCTTTGGAGCGGCAGCTAGATACGCTGCTCTGAGGCGCAGTCGGCGCCGAAGAGCCCGAGCTGCACCCCGACCGGGGCGCCGCGGGGGCCGGCGTCCTGGTCGGGGCGTGGAGGGAGAGCCGGTTGGCTGGCCACCGGGAAGCCCGGTCCCGGCCAGCCCTTGAACTCGTGGAGCCATAGGAAACCGTTGCAGTTGGCCTTGGTCTCGAAGTCGCGGCGGCGCTGCCCGCTGTGG
The DNA here is from genome assembly GCA_964469485.1 of uncultured Myxococcales bacterium. Lineage (GTDB taxonomy): Bacteria > Desulfobacterota > Binatia > UBA1149 > CAYXZP01 > CAYXZP01. The sequence continues at coordinate 21,031 of CAYXZP010000024.1, forward strand.
CACAGGAAATGCCAAAGCTCGTGGCCGGCGCCGAAGACGGCCAGGTCGTCGGGCGAGGAGAAATCCTCCTCGTGCCAGACCAGGCGGTAGGGCAGGCCCGTGCCGTTCCACTGGTCGTGGCTGACGGTGCCCACACCGTAGGCGGCGCGCCGGGGGTAGCGGAGCCTTTTTTTGACCGCCACGACCACGCGGTGGTCGTCGAGACGGTAGTAGCCGTCGAAGTCGCGTTGCTTGGCGCGGGTGTGCTTGAGGTGGAGGGAAAGGCCGGCCGTGGCGAATTGCTCGCATTTGGCCCGGATGAAGGCCTCGGCCTTCTCGAGCCCGCCCGTAAAGTTACGGAACTCCTCCACCGTCCCCGCCGCAGGGTCCATTGTAGCGGAACTATTTGATGGCGACGACGTATGAGACCCAGGCCGGGTCGGCCGGGGCCGACCGGCAGCGGCGGAACACCCCGTTGCCCTCCTCTGTGTCCAGGTCGGTGTTCTCCCAGTAGACCTCAGCGCGGCTGAAACCGGCCTCCAGCAGCAGTTCGCGAATCTCGGGCAGGGTCCAGATGCGCCAGTCGTAATGGAAGGCTCGCCGGATGGCGCTGCCGTCCTTGAACTCGAAGTGGATATAGTAGTGCCCCTCGTGGCTTATCGGGTCGAAGCGGCGCTGCTCCCAGACATAGGTGAACCCCTTCTCGCCGCGGGTCTCCTCGCGGTTCTCCTCCATGACCTCGGCCCCGCCCATAACGTCGAGCACCAGCACGCCCTGGCGGGCCAGGTTGCGCCGCGCCGTGGCGAAGTAGTTGCGCAGCTCCTTGCGGGTCTTGAAGATAAAAAAGGAGAAGTTTTGCGCGGCCAGGACATCCGCCTTGGGGCCACGGACCTTGAGGACATTGCCCCTTAGCAGCTCTATGCGGTCGAGTGTGTCCGGGCGAAGCGTTCCCAGGTTGTGTGTCTTTCCCCAGGCCAGCGGCTCGGGATCGAGGTCGACGCCGATGGCGCGGCGGTCGCGCCGGCTCTTGACCCACTCGCAGCACACGGCCGCGGTGCCGCAGAAGTCCTCGCGCAGCCGCAGCGGCACACGGCCGTAGGCCGACCTGAAGACCCGGTTGAAGAAGGGGACCTCGTTATCGGGCGACTGCACGGCCTCGAGGTAGAGGCGGTAGCGGTCGGCCTGTGAGGCCAGCGTCTTTCGACGGGCTTTCTTGCGCTTGGCCATCCGCCGAAACTATTGCGGTAGGCCTGCGAGGTTAAGCGCGTGCCGCACAGCGCGGCGCCCAGGCTGTCAACCACAGCTCTGTCATGGTATGTGGCGCCCGTGGCGGTAAAGCGTGTGGAGCCGGACGAGGCGGCCGGACTTATCGGTGAGGGCTGGAGCTACCTTGATGTGCGCTCGGTGCCCGAGTTCGAGCAGGGTCATCCCGAGGGGGCCTACAACATTCCGATCATGCACTCGGCCGGCGGTCGCATGCAGGCCAACCCGGACTTCGTCGCCGAGGTAGAAGCGGCCTTCGCCAAGGAGACCCGCCTGGTGGTCGGCTGCAAGAGCGGCGGCCGGTCCTTGCGGGCGGCCGAGATCCTGACGGCCGAGGGTTACACGGACATCATCGACATGCGCGGCGGCTTCGGCGGCGAGCACGACCCGGCCACGGGCCAGGTGGTCTGCGCCGGCTGGCAGGCCCGCGAGCTTCCCGTGACGACCACGGCCGGGGCCGGCCGTAGCTACGCCGAGCTTAAGAAGGAAGGCTGACCAGGCAAACCCCCCAAAGGGGTGGGTCGCTAAAGCGTGGACAGTCAGCGCGGCTTCGGCCTATAGTCCCCGGGTGTCTACCCGCGTTCTGACCTGTGCGGCTGCGGCCCTCTTGCTCCTGGCCGCGGCCCCGAGCGCCCGGGCCGGCGAGTGCCCGCAGGCTGGTCTCGAGAACTATTTCACGAAGTACGTCGATGTCTTCGGCGTCCACCTGTTCGCGACCGCGGCCACGCCCGACGACAAGGTGCTGCACGCGGCCGCTGTGCTGGCCGAGTACCTCGACAATGACGAGGACGGCCAGGCCGACGACCCGGCCATCACGGCGGCCATGGTCGCGGCCAAGGCCGGCCTGGTCATGTTCGCCACCGAGGACGAGGAGGAGAACTACGACATCGGGGCGCTCGGCGACATCGATATGTATCTGCAGGGGCTCTATGGCGAGGAGACCGTCATCGGCTACCCCGGCCAGACAAGCCAGTTCGATGCCTCGCTCGAGGAGGTGCTGCATCTAATAACCGACGCGGGATGGGCCGGTGCCTATCCGGCCGACTTCGACCCGGCCCCGGGTTCGACCGTGGCCGCCCTGGTCGATGCCGCCCGCGGCGGGCACTTCGAAGAGGACAGTGAGGACGACTGCGAGGATGATTCCCCGCCGGGCGGGGTCGCATGCGCGCTGCCGCCGGGCGGCGTCTACCCGGCTGGGGCCTGGTACACATACGACGATCCGACCTGCAGTTACGCCTGCATGATTACCGAGTACCTGTACTGGGCCATGACCTCGATCTTGGGCGGCCAGGATGCGCCCGGGCGCTTCAATGAGATCGCAGGGGAGTGGCCGCTCAACACGGCCGCGCTCGTGGCCGCGGGCGACCCGGGCATCCACTCGCTTCTGACGGCGGGCAGTTTCGCGCTTCCGACCGTTCTTCCCGACGGCGACTACTCGGCCGCCACGCTCGCGATAGAGGCCAACCCCTGCGGCGGCGCTGGGGCCACCGGGTGCGCGGCCGAGCTGTCGGGCAACCCGAAGGCCATCGAGAAATACGTCAAGAAAAAGTGGAAGGGCATCCGCAAGTGCGCCAAGAAGGCCAAGCCGGCCTGTCCCGAGGCCTGTCCGGTGCCGGCACCGAGCAGCTTCGGTATAGCGGCCGGCTGCGCGGCCACGCTGGACGGACACGTCGAGGCCTTGGCCGCCGGTTCACTGGGCTCGGCGTGGTCGGTCTCAGGCGGGGCAGGGTGCGCCGTGTCGGCGGCCGATAGCTGTGAAAGTGCGCGCGCGAAGGCTTCGGGCAAGCTTCTGGCCAAGCGGCTCAAGCGCCGGCGCACTGCCAAGATGGACAAGTACGTCAAGGACGTGGCCAAGTGCGTTCGGCTGGCCGACCGCCGGGGCGCCTGCGGCGGACAGGCGCTCTGCGACGGCACCGGGCTCTGGCTCGACCAGGTCTATCCGGCCAGCGTCAAGGCCAACGGCACCGGACAGGTGTCCTTTACGGCCGCCGAGGCCGGCGAGGCGGTGGCCGCCATACGGCTGTCATCGCCCGATGCCGATTGGGGTGTGGCCGGCAGCGAGTCGATCGTGGCCGCCTACAGCATCGACGGCGAGCTTCGCGGCACCACGGTCCTTTATGGCGGTGCACTCGAGACCGGTTACCGAATACTTCTCGGCCATGTGGAGGCCGGACAGCACGCGGTAACCCTCAAGCACGCAAAGAAGCTCAGTCGGGCCGACCGTAGTCCGCTTGTCATCCACGACTTTACGGTCGAGGTCATCGGCGCCGGTGATGCGCGCTACGATGCGATGCGTTTCGCCCCCGTACTGCTCGGTTTTGACGACGATCTAAACCCAGGCAACGGGCATCCGGGCAACACACGAAGCGACGTGCCGATAATCGTCCATTACGACGCCTCGCCGGGCGCGGGCAAGACGACCTACAGCTACACCATGATCTGGAGCAACGAGGACGGCGGCACCGGTTACTTCCCCGAGGTGTTGATGGCTCTTTGGGGCCGCCCGCACGACATAGAGACGATATTCCAGGTCGAGGTCGCCGACTCCGGCGAGGTTCTCTCGATGCGCTACCGCAGCGACGAAGCCGGCACCTGGCCGGTCTTTAGCGGGGCCTTCCAAGGCAGTCATCCGGTGCTGCGTATCTACACGCAGAACGGGCTGATCGCCGATGACGGCGACTCGAAGCTTCGCTTTGCCATCTATCCCTTCAGCTACGACGGCACCGGAGCGCACCAGCGAGCCCTCATGCTCGATCCTGTCTCATACATGGTCGGGGCCAAGGAGCTTGTGCGCGAGGCAAAGACCGAGAGCGAGGCCCGCCCGTGGACGACACGGCCCAGCGATCTCAGGAACTACCTCTGGCTCGAACTCGATATCGACGTCAGCGTCGGAGGCAATGTCGTTCGGGCTTACGCCGTTGTCGACGGCGAGACCTATCTTTCCGACCATGGCGTGCCTTCCGGCCAGGTACTGCCCGGGGCCGACAGCACCTGGCTGCGGGTAAGCGATGGAGAGCGCCAGACCACGGTCGAGCTTCCCGAAGGCACCGGGCTCGACGACATCAGCGAGTACGGGCTCCAAGGCGTCGGCCTCATGTCGGGCACCATGTACTACCTCGACGCCTTCATGCTCGGCGATGATTACTTCCCCGGAGAGCACCGGGTGTTCGTGGGGAGCCAATACTCGACGGGGCTCAACCCGACCTGGCCCATCACTCCCTAGCCTTCAGTTGGCATAGCGCCGGTCAGCCTGTGCGCGCGCTGCACCTACGCTTCAGCACCCGGGGGAGTGGGGAAAAGCCGGGCCCGCTGGGGCCGAGAATCAATCTTGACTTGTCAGTATAGATTTCGTAGCCTCCCAGGATGCACCTATTCTCACAAGAGGAATACGGGCTGCGCTGTCTGGTACAGCTCAGTCGCCACGGCGGCGGCCCGCGCACCATCCACGATGTAGCCGAGGCCGAGGGAATGAGCCCCGAGTACGTGGCCAAGCTCTTGCGAACGCTGCGTCAGGGCGGCCTGGTACAGAGCACCCGGGGAGCTTCGGGTGGCTACCGTCTGGCCCGTGAGCCCGCCGACATCAACATCTGGGAGGCCATCGACGTGCTCGGCGGGGGCCCTCTGTTCAGCGATGCCTTCTGCGAATCCCACCCGGGCCAGATGCGCGACTGCGTGCACACCAGCGACTGCGCCATCCGTGGCCTGTGGCGTTCGGTGAGCGACCTGCTCGGCAACTTCCTCGAAACGGTGACCTTGGCCGATCTCACCGGGCACGAGCTTTCACCCGTCGACTGGCTTGTCCGTTCCGGCGGCGAGGCGCCCGGAGGCAGGGTCTGATGGCTGATGCCAACCAGGCGCGCGACCTCATCGAGGAACGCGGCGAGTACAAGCACGGCTTCGTCAGCGACGTCGAGAGCGAAGTGGTTCGGCCGGGACTCGACGAGGATACCGTCCGGCTTATCTGGGAAAAGAAGGGCGAGCCCGACTTTATGCTCGACTGGCGGCTGAAGGCCTACCGTCGTTGGCTCGACATGGCGGGTCAGGGCGAGCCGGCCTGGGCCAAGGTGGACTACGAGCCCATCGATTATCAGGGCATCAGCTACTACGCGGCACCAAAGACCAAGGAAGGCCCCAAGAGCCTCGACGAGGTTGACCCGGAGTTGCTTCGCACCTTCGAGAAACTCGGCATCCCGCTCGAAGAGCAGAAGGTGCTCAGCGGCGTGGCCGTCGACGCGGTCTTCGACAGCGTCTCGGTGGCCACCACATACAAAGCAAAGCTGGCCGAGCTCGGCATCATCTTCTGTTCCTTCAACGAGGCCTTGAAGGAGCACCCCGAGTTGGTCCGCAAATACCTCGGCTCGGTGGTGCCGCATTCGGACAACTTCTATGCCGCGCTCAACTCGGCCGTCTTCAGCGACGGTTCCTTCGTCTACGTGCCGCCCGGGGTGCGCTGCCCGATGGAGCTTTCGACGTATTTCCGGATC
>CAYXZP010000025.1:0-341 GCA_964469485.1 uncultured Myxococcales bacterium
CGGCTGCTCGGCAACCTGTCAGGCCGAGGCCAGAGGCGGCGGGCCGGCCGAGTGTGGCAACGACATTCCCGAACTCGGCGAGCAGTGCGAACCCGGCAACGTCATCGGCGCCGAAGGCTGTTCGCCCCAGTGCGAGTGGGAAATATCGCAGAACACGCACCAGGCCGGCTGCATCACGGCGATGAACGCCGGTTCGGCGAAGTTCACGGGCAAGCGCGGCAAGGCCAACTTCAAGTGCGTCAAGAACCGCGGAAAGGGCAAGGCGCTCGATGCCACCGCTTGCCTGGCTGCCGACCCCAAGGGGCAGCTACAGAAGGCCGCTGGCAAGAACCTCGCCACCG
>CAYXZP010000025.1:351-882 GCA_964469485.1 uncultured Myxococcales bacterium
ACGGGGGAGCCCGAGGGTTCAGCGCGGCAGGGGTGGCGCAAGAGACCGCACTTACGGCCGATGTCTTCGGCGCCGACCTGAACGCGGCCGTCATCGTGGCCGGCAATGACAAGGCGGCGAAGAAGCAGGCCAAGTGCCAGGCGGCCGTGATCAAGGATTACGAGAAGCTCATGACGGCTAAACTCAAGGCCTTCTACGACTGCAAGAAGGCCGGCTTTAAAGCCGTCGATAGCGAGGAGATCATAACGAGAACCCAGCTCGGCGAGTGCATGACGGCTGACGACAAACGCAAGGTTCAAAAAACGATCAGCAAGCTGAGCATAGACATACTCAAGAAATGCGGCGGTATGGACACCGACGCGCTCTTCCCCGGGCAGTGCGCCGGCGCCTCGGACTTTGCCGGTTGTGTCGTCGATCGGGTCGAATGCCGTTCCTGTTTAATCCTCAGGGCGGGCGACCGTCTGCCGCAGGTCTGCGACACCGTCGACGACAGCCAGTTAAACGCCAGCTGTGCGAGCGATACCACCGTGC
>CAYXZP010000025.1:892-2711 GCA_964469485.1 uncultured Myxococcales bacterium
TTTTGTTGCGTGCATACCCTGAAGCAGCAGCGCAGGCAGTCACCGTGGAGGCAGCCCTTAACAATCTTCGCCATTTCTACGGCGGGGCTTACCACGGGACCTACGGGCAGATCATCCCGATCGCGGGCAAAAGGACAGCGGGTCCGGTCATCTGTGCCGGCGCATCTATCTGCTCGGGCGGGGATTCAGAGGGAGAGGCCTGTGGAGCCGACGCCGACTGCAGCGGAGGCACCTGCATGGAGTGTATGGGTGCAACGGCCGGGGACGTCATCGGGGACACACAGGCCCAGTACGTCATCTGGTACCCCGTAAATGCCGGATACACCCTGGAGGTTCGAAACGACAGCTCTGAACCGTGGCAGGATCCTTTCGCCGCGGGCGGCTTTGCGGCCTACGGATCGGTAAAAACCATCACGACCTACGCCGGGGCCGAACACACCTTTGCGGGTTTCCTCGAGCACGCGGGCAACATCAAGGTGAGGCTGCGCTAGGGCCGTAAACAGGCCGAAAAGCCGATGTTGTGCCCTGTTCGCCCCGAATGGGGGGCAGACCCGGTGGACCTAGCACGGCCCGGTCTGGTACACCTAAGCGGTCTTGCGTTACGCTCGTGCCAGTCTCGCGGGCTTCCTGAGCGCCGTCTTTCTGCTGGCCCATGCTGGCCCGGCCTTTGCGACCTGGGTCAGTACGGCCGACCAAGTTTGTGACCCGGGCGATGATCCCTGCATCATCGACACGCAGGTGGATGTGGCCCGCGACGCCGTCCTCGACTTCGGCACACGTACGGTGCGCATCGTCCCCGGCGGCGAACTGAACGTCGACATCTACGCCGGCACCGTGCAATGCGGCCGCTTCGAGGCCGCCGTCGGCCAGGCCATAGCCGTGCGTGCGCGCGGCAACGTGGTCGGAACGATGATCGGCGGTGACTTCACGCTCGAGGTCTATCGCCGATGCGATGGCGACGGCCAGATCCGTTGCCTCGAGAACAGCGACTGCCCGACCAGTTCCTGCTCGATCGGCGACGGCTCGGTCCATCTTGACGGCAAGATACAGGGCAGTTCCGAGATGACGGCCGAGGTCACAATCATGGCCGCCGGCGATGTCACGGTGGACCAGACGATCAACTTCGACGGCAACACCTATGATGCCGACGGGGGTGGCATCTTCATCGATTCCTACATGGGCTCGGTCACCATCAACGAACGGCTTACGACAACCGGGGGCATAGAAGGGAGCGGAGGCGAGATTGCGATCGCAGCCGCCGGCGATGTCATGGTCAACGCAGACTGTGACGCCAGCGGCGGCGATCTCGACGGGGGTACTGTCGATCTAACGGCCGCTAACGACATCATCGTGGCCAGCGAGCTGAGGACCGACGCCAATGGAGGCTCGGGCTTCGGTTCCACAATCACCCTTATCGCCAGCCGCGACATCCTCATCAACGGTTCGAATTCGAACAACAAGGCCATCGTCAGCGCCGACGGCAACCACTCGCAGGAAGAAAACATGGGCGGGGCCGGCGGCGACATCATTTTTACGGCCGGCCGTGACATCGCCGTTGGCGACCACGCCATCGTGCGTTCGACCGGGGCCAAGCCCAACGGATGGGGCCAGCCTCTGTGGTTCTCGGCCGGGGGCACGATAAGCGTGGCCGGTCAGCTCGAAAGCCGCGGCAAGGGCGGCCAGTCCAACGGCGGGACCATATACCTCGCCGCAAGCGATGACGTTCTGGTCGGAGGCACGGCCACTATCGATATCAGCGGCGGCCAGGCCGGCCTCGGCACCCTCGGCATAACGGCCGGCGGCGATCTGGTGATGGCCG
>CAYXZP010000025.1:2721-26377 GCA_964469485.1 uncultured Myxococcales bacterium
TGGCCGGCGACGTTGACGGCACCACGGGCGGGACCAACGGCAGCATAAGCGCCGCTGTGGTCGGAGCGGCCGAATTCTCAGGCGCGATGATCTTCGACGGCAGTCTCGACGTTGCGGCCTGCACGATAGACATCACGGGCTCGGCCTTCATCAAGAACAAGGAAGACGCCAGCAGCAACCGCCTGACCGGCCGCGAGCAGATAACGATTGCCGCGGGTGCCCAACTGATAGCCAGCGGCGCCGGCTCCACCAACGAGCTTATCTACCGGGACGCGGCCCTGCCGCCGTTGGTCCAGGGCAACGTCAACCCGGCGCCCGCGCTTACGGTGGATGCCAGCCTGGTGGCCTGTCCCGGTTGCGGCGACGGCGTCGTTCAGGCCGGCGAGCAGTGTGACGACGGCAACGAAACGGGCGGCGATTGCTGTTCGGCCGCCTGCCAGCTCGAGGCCGACGGAAGCTCTTGTGATGACGGGCTCTTTTGTACGGTCTCGGAAAGCTGCAACGCGGGGCAGTGCGGACAGGCTGCGTCCCGGGACTGCTCGGACTCGGACTCACAGTGTGGCCAAGGGGTCTGCTCGGAAGCTGAGGGGCAGTGCGTGGCCGACGCCCACGACGACGGTACGGTCTGCGATGACGGACTGTATTGCAGCACCAACGACCAGTGTGTGGCCGGCCAGTGCACTAGTGGCGGCGCGCGCGACTGTTCGGCGTTAGATACTCAGTGCACCGAAGGCCAATGCTCGGAAGACGAGGATCTCTGTAGCTCCGTTGCCCGCGACGACGGAATCGTTTGCAACGACGGGCTCTATTGTACGGTGACCGATCAGTGCAGCGGCGGCCAGTGTGGCGGCGACCCGCGGGATTGTTCCGAACTTGACGGGCAGTGTCAGACCGGTGTCTGCTCCGAGGAGGCGGACTCGTGCGCAAGTCTTGCCAGGGACGACGGCACGGTCTGCGATGACGGACTGTATTGCAGCACCAATGACCAGTGTGTGGACGGACAGTGCACGGGCGGCGGTCCGCGCGACTGTTCCGCGCTCGACACCCAGTGCACCGAGGGTCAGTGCTCGGAAGCGGAAAACGACTGTATTTCCGAGGACTTAGCGGCCGGGACCGCTTGCGATGACGGACTGTTTTGCACCGCCTCGGATGCCTGTAACGCCGGCTCTTGCACGGGAGACGGCGACCCCTGCGGTGAGCTGGCCGAATGCGAGCGCCACTGCAACGAGCAAAACGACCTCTGCCTCACACCGGCCGGAACGGCCTGCACGGACGACGGCAACGCCTGCACCGACGACAGCTGTGACGCCGCCGGCGCTTGCGCCCACACGAACAACAGCGCCCCCTGTGACGACAATGACGCCTGTACCACCGCCGACCAGTGCGCCGCCGGTCAGTGCGCAGGCGGGCAAGCGGTCGTCTGCGATGACGGGCTTGTCTGTAACGGACTCGAGAGTTGCGACAGTGCCGCCGGCTGTGTGGCCGGACAAGCGGTTCTGTGCAACGACGCCATAGACTGCACGCTTGACCTTTGCGACGAGCAGGAAGGGGGTTGTCTTTACTACCCCGACGACTGGGCCTGCCGCGACGACGACCTTTGCAGCCTGGACAGCTGTTCGGCTGAGACCGGTTGCAGCCACGATGTGGCGCCGCGGAACAACTGCGCCATGGCTGCCAAAGAGATGTTGCAGGTAAGTGACAAGGCCGGCGGCGCCAAGGACAAACTCAAGTGGAAGTGGCAAAAGGGTCCGCGCGTGGTCTTCGCCGAGCTGGGCCGGCCCGACGTTTCCACCGCGATGGCCCTTTGCATGTACGACGACGCTGAGGGCGAGGCCGGCCTTGCCGCACGCATCGATATCCCGACGGGGTCGGGCTGGCGTGCGGTCGGCGCCAAGGGTTTCAAGTTCAAGGACCGCGGGGCCGGCGGCGACGGTGTGTACAAGGTGATGATCAAGACCGGCCCGTCGGGCAAGACCAAGGCGATGCTTGCGGCCAAGGGCGAGAACCTGCCCTTGCCGGGCCCTGTCTCGGCCACCCGCTATTTCGAAATGGACCCCAAGGTCCGGGCCCAGCTCATCAACGACAATGGTATGTGCTGGTCGGTCGAGCTAGGGTCGGCGCGCCGTAACACGGCCACCTTGTTCAAGGGCAAGGAGCCATAAAGGCACAATAAAGGGGGTATAAGATGAGAGTGTTCGACAAGTTCTGGATTGGCGGCCAGTGGGTGGAGCCCGACGGCAAGGGTTTCATCGACGTCGTGTCGTCTTCGTCCGAAGAGGTGGCGGGGCGCGTGCCCTCCGGCACGGCCAAGGACGCCGAGCGCGCCATCGCGGCGGCCCGCGCGGCCTTTGACGGGCATTGGGGAGAACGGACGCACGCGGAACGGGCCGAGTGGATCGGCAAGCTATCGGGCGGGCTGCAGGAGCGGATGATGGACATTGGCTCGACGATCTCCGAGGAGGTCGGCATGCCGATCAACATGTCGACGGCCATACAGGCCGGGCTGCCGATCGCGGTTACCGCCAGTTACACCGACATCATGGACAAGGTCGAGTGGGAGCGCGAGATCGGCAACTCGTTGGTTGTCAAGGAACCCATCGGCGTAGTCGCCGCGATCACCCCCTGGAACTACCCGTTGCACCAGATCATGGCCAAGGTGGCGCCGGCGCTGGCGGCCGGCTGCACGGTCGTGGTCAAGCCTTCATCTGAAGCGCCGATGAACGCCTTCATCCTCGGCGAGATATGTGAGGCCATAGGGCTGCCGGCCGGGGTCGTGAACATCGTCTCGGGCCCGGGCTCGGAGCTGGGCGAAACCCTAGCGGCACACGCGGACATCGACATGGTGAGCCTCACCGGCTCCACCGAGGCCGGACGCCGGGTAATGACGCTGGCCGCTCAGACCATCAAGCGGGTCACCCTGGAACTAGGCGGCAAGTCGGCCAGCGTCATCCTCGACGACGCCGATCTCGCGACCGCCGTGACCGGTGGCGTCAACAACGCCATGCTTAACAGCGGTCAGACCTGCTCGGCGTGGACCCGCATGATAGTGCCGCGCGGCAAGCAAAAGGAGGCCGGAGAGATCGCCGAGGCCGCCCTTGCCACGCTGCCGCTCGGCCTTTCCGACGACCCGGAGGCCAAGCTCGGCCCCCTGGTGTCGGACAAACAGCGGGCCACGGTCCTGTCCTACATAGAGAAGGGTCGCGAGGCCGGTGCCGAGCTGATCTGCGGCGGTGCGCGGCCCGAACGGTTCGGTAAGGGCTATTTTGTCGAACCGACGATCTTCGCCGGGGTCGAGAACGGCATGACGATCGCGCAGGAGGAGATATTTGGGCCGGTGCTGTCCATCATCCCCTACGACGAGGAGGACGAGGCCGTACGTATTGCCAACGACACGATCTACGGTCTTGGCGGCGGCGTGTGGTCGGGCGACGAGGACCGCGCAATGCGCGTGGCCCGCAAGATGCGAACGGGGCAGGTCGACATCAACGGCGGTGGCTTCAACACGCTGGCGCCGTTCGGTGGCTACAAGCAGTCGGGGCTCGGCCGTGAACTCGGCGAGTTCGGAATGGAGGAGTTCTTCGAGACCAAAAGCCTGGCTCGGTGAGCAACCGGGCTAGAACTTGACCTCGGGGATCTCTTTGGCCGCTTCGGGCACATCGAAGTACTCGCGTCCTTCGAAGTCGAAGAATCGCGCCACCAGGTTGGTCGGGAAACGCTTGGTCGTCGTGTTGTAGGCGCGCACCGATTCATTGTAGCGCATGCGCGCCACGGCGATACGGTTCTCGGTGCCGGCCAGTTCATCCTGCAGACGTAGAAAGTTCTGGTCGGATTTGAGTTCCGGGTAGCGCTCGACGACCACCATCAGGCGCGACAGCGCGCCGCTCAGCGCGTTGGACGCGTCCATGGCCTCGGCCGGACTGCCGGCCCCGGCCACACGGCTACGAGCCTCGGTGACGCTCAACAGCACGTCCTTTTCCTGGGCCGCAAAGCCCTTGACCGTGTTGACGAGATTGGGAATGAGATCGTTACGGCGCTTTAGCTGGTTATCGATCTCGCTCCAGGCCGCATCGACGCCCTCCTGCTGGGTTACCAAGCGGTTGTAGCCGCAGCCGCTCGCAAGCGGCGTGATGGCCAACAGGGCCAGCACCAGGACAGTTCTTGTCACGCGTTCCATCTATCGAGATCTCCTTAAAAGCCGCGTCCGGCCCCGCCGCCACCGAAGCCGCCGCCCATTCCGAAGCCCCCGCCGCCGAAACCTCCGCCGAAGCCACCACCACCGAAACCGCCTCCGAAGAACATCGGCATGAACATCATGCGGCGGCGGCGCCCGCGCATGAATAGACCGGGCAGCCCGAAAAAGAGCAAGTAGGGCAGCATGAGGGGATTGCCGCGCCGCCGTACGCGGCGGCCTTGGTAGGGCGCCACACCGGTGAGCTTGACGCCGGCGTCGGAGGCAATGAGGGCCGCGGCGGCGGCCATGCCGTTATAGACCCCCGTGCCGAAATCCCCGCGGCGGACGTGTGGTACAACGTGCTGGTCGAGGATGGCGCCGGTCTTGCCGTCGGGCAGGAGTCCCTCGAGGCCGTAACCGGTAAAGAAACGAATACGCCGTTCGTCGATGGCCACGAGCAAGAGAAGGCCGTTGTCCTTGCCGGCCTGCCCGAGCTTCCAGGCCTCGACCACCCGCATTCCGTAGCTGAACTCATCGAGCGGCGCGACGCTCTTGACCGTGAGCACCGCGATCTCGGCCCCGGTCTTGGCCTTGAGCTCGCGCGCCAGCGACTCGATGGCCGCCTCGTGGGTGGCCGACAGCACGGCGGCCTCGTCGACGACCGGTCCGGCCCGCCCCGGGATGAGCGCGCCTTCTTTGGCCACAGCCGCCGCCGTAACGACCAGCAGCAGGCCCAGGGCGGCCACGAGGGGGCGGCGGGCCATCAAGAGGCCAGACCGTCGGCGATACGGACCAATGCGCGCACCTCGGCGAGATAGGACTCGAACAAGGGCTCCAGGTCGGAAGCGGCCGGACGCTTGGCGCCGGCGTCGAGCAGTCGCGACATGGTCGGCAAGCGGCAGTCGAAGGCGCGTTCAGCCTCGGCCAGCAGTTCGGCGGGCGAGTCCGGGCGGGGCCGGTCGGCAAGGTAGAGCATTGCGCGGACCGCGGGCAGGAACCCGGCCGGGGTTTGCGCGAGCAGCCGGCGCATCGTCGAGCGCCGGCCGCCGCACTCGAGGTAGGCTTCCCACAGATGCAGCATCTTGCCGCGGGCCTGCTCCTCGGTCTCGATCCGCAGGTGCTCGCGGTCGATCGGCTGTTCGGCGAAAGGGTCGGTCTCGCCGTGGATGAGTCTGTGTTCGTCGCCTATCTCGAGAAATTCCAGCGGGAAGACATCGAGCGAACTCTCGATGTAGAGAGGGTCCATGACCAGCGGTGTGTCGATGTGCCGCCTTGCCCAGGCGCGGATGCGCGGCCGCATGCGGCGTAGCAACTCGGGGCTTACCTGGTCGAGCACGACGACCAGTTTGAGCCGCGTGCGTTTGGGCCTGTAGGCCGGCGTTACCGCTTCACCGCAAAGGGCGACCGCACGCAGGTGCTCGCCGTAGAGCTCGACCAGCTCGGCCAGCGTCTTGTCGAGACGATTGCGGTCCTTGGCATGGAGATCAGACAATGCGGGTCTCGCGGTCGCGCCAAAAAGGTTCACGGAGCTTGCGTTTGTATATCTTGCCCGAGGGCTGGCGCGGCAGGTCTTCGGCCAGCTCGATGCTGCGCGGGACCTTGTAGCCGGCCAGGTGCTCGGCGCAATAGGCCTTGAGTTCGTCGAGGGTGAGCGTGGCCCCGTTCTCGGTCTGGACCACCGCGTGGAGGGCCTCTCCCCACTCATCGTCGGGTATGCCGAACACCGCGCAATCGGCCACCTGTGTGTGGGCGTGCAGGACGGCCTCGATCTCGGCCGGGTATATGTTGACGCCGCCGGAAATGACCATGTCCGCGCGCCGGTCGCTCAAGAACAGGTAGCCGTCCTCGTCGAGGTAGCCCATGTCGCCGTTGGTGAACATGTCCTGCTTGACGTTCTCGCGGCGCTTGTCGGGGTCGCCGTGGTATTCGAAGCTGTGGGTGAAGGGGCTGCGCAGGAAGATGTCGCCGATCTTGCCGGGCGCGCACTCCCCGCCTTCCTCGTCGAGAACGCTGATCGACATGCCTTCGATCACCCGCCCGACGCTGCCCGGTTTGCGCAACGATTCCTCGGACCGGATGTATGTGTTGATGCCGGACTCGGTCGACCCGTAGTACTCTTCGATGACGGGGCCCCACCATTCGATCATCGCTTCCTTGGTCTTTGGCGGACAGGGCGCGGCCGCGTGCTGGACGTTACGCAAGGAGGACAGATCGTAACGCGACCTCACCTCTTCGGGTAAGGCCAGCAGGCGGTGCATCATGGTGGGAACCAGGTGCGCGTTGGTCACACGGTAACGCTCGATGGTCTCGAGCAGGCGCTCCGAGTCGTACTTGCCCATCACGACCAGCCGCCCGCCGAGCAGCAGGCAAACCGAAGCGAAGGCGTTGGGTGCCGAATGGTAAAGCGGTCCGCTCACCAGGTGCACGGTGTCCGCGTCGAAACCTACGTAATCGTTGAAGACGCGAACAAGCAGCTCCATCGCCTCGGGCGAGTAAGCGTCACGCATCACGCCTTTGGGGTTGCCGGTGGTTCCCGAGGTGTAGATGACCACACCGGGAGAGGGCAGGGCGTCCTCACCGCGCGGCCCGGCCCCGGCCAGCGCCTCGTCGTAGGAAAGAAAGCCCGGTTCGGTGCCGCGCACCACGAGACGGCGGCCTTCCAGTTCTTCTATGCCGGCCGAAGCCTCGGCCGCGACGGCCGCAAAGGTGCCGGTGGTCAGCAGCGCCTTGGCACCGCTGTCACGGAGTATGTAGCCGGCCTCCTCAGACTTGAAGTGATAGTTTATGGGAACCGGGTAAATACCCGACATCTGGCAGGCATTGACGATCTCGAATACGGGTATGCAGTTCTCCATCATGTAGCAGACCCGCTCGCCGGCGCCCACGCCGAGCCCGGCCAGGACGTTTGCCAGGCGACGCGAACGGTCACCCAGGTCCTGCTCGGAGATGCGGGTCTCCCCGCCGGCTCCGAGCTCGAGTATCTTCCAGTCGGCCCTTTCGTCCGTGGTCATGGCTAATTAGCTAGCACAGCGGCAAGCCCTAGCCGAAACGTCCCTCGATATAGTCGGCCGTCCTCTCGTCGTTGGGGGTGATGAAGAGGTCCTCGGTACGGCGGTGTTCGACGATCTTTCCGAGAAGCATGAACAGGCATTCGTCGCTGACGCGGCGGGCCTGAGCCATGTTGTGGGTCACGATCACGATGGAGTACTCGCCCTCGAGCTCCCTCAGCAGTTCTTCGATCTTGGCCGTGGCATCGGGGTCGAGAGCCGAACAGGGTTCGTCCATCAATATAAGTTCGGGCTTTAACGGCAGCAGGCGCGCTATGCAGAGTCTCTGTTGCTGCTCGAGCTGCAGGTCGGTGGCCTGTGTGTCGAGGCGGTCGCAGAGGTCATCCCATAGGTTGACGGCCTCGAGGGCGGCCTGCAGTTCGGCCTCCTCGGTCTCACGGCCGCGCAAGCGGCGGACGCTGTGCAGGCGGTAGCCGTAGAGCACGTTGTCGCGGATCGAGATCGGTAGCGGGTTGGGCCGCTGGAAGACCATGCCGACGCGTTTTCTCAGTTCGATCAGATCGACCTCGGCGCCGTAGACATCCTCACCGTCGATCACCACGCGCCCGGCGGTTCGCACCCCTTCGTAGCGTTCGTTTATGCGGTTGAAGCAACGCAGCAAGGTCGTCTTGCCACAGCCCGAAGGCCCTATGAGCGAGGTGATGAGTCCGCGTTTCAATTCGACGTCGATCCCGAGGAGCGCCTCGAACTGCCCGTACCACAGGTGAAGGTCCTCGGTGCGGACCACCGCCGCTTCGGCCGCACTCACCCGAAGAGCCCCTGTACGTACTGAAAGGTACGCATGTCGCTGGTGCGGCGCGAGAAGATCACCTCGTTGCGGTCGACCTCCACCAGGCGGCCGTCGAGGAAAAGGGCCGTGCGGTCGGCCAGGCGTTTGGCCTGCAGCACCAGGTTGGTCACCACAACGATCGTCATGTGGCTGCGCAGTTCCTTGAGCACCTCCTCGATCCTCATCGTGGTGACCGGGTCCACCGCAATCGAGAACTCGTCGAGACAGAGGATCTCGGGGTCGAGCGAGAGGGCGCGCGCGATGGTCAGCCTTTGTTGCTGGCCGCCCGAGAGCTTGGTCCCGAGATCGTCGAGGCGGTCCTTGACCTCGTCGAACAGGGCGGCCTGGCGAAGACAGCGTTCCACGGTCTCGTCCAACCCGTTCTTGTCGCGCGAACCGGCCATGCGGGGGGCAAAGGCGACGTTGTCGTATATCGACATCGGCAGTCCGACGGGCAAGGGAAAGACCATGCCGATGCGGCGCCTGAGCGCGCTCGGGTCCCGTATCGACGCCACATCGGTGCCGTCTATCTTGACGGAACCCGAGACCTTGGCCCCCGCGACGGTGTCGATCATGCGGTTGATGGTGGCGAGGAAAGTCGTCTTGCCGGCATTTGCCGGACCGATGATGGCCAGTATCTCGTTCTCCCGAACATCGAGATCGAGACCTTCGAGCGCCCGCTTGCCGCCGTAGAACACCGACAGGCCGCGGACCTCTATCTTGTTGCGGGTCGTGTCCGGCATGGCCCCCTTACCACTTGCGCCGCGCGCGCAGATAACTTCGGAAGGCGATGGAGCTGAGGTTCACCCCGAGCACGAGGGCGAGCAGCACCAGGGCGGTGGCATAGGGCAACGATTCGGGAACGTTCGGCACCTGTGTGGAGATGGTGAACAGGTGCATGGAAAGGGCCATGCACTGGTCGCGCACCGATTCGGGCAAGAAGGGCAGGTAAAAGGCCGCGCCCGTGAACATGATCGGTGCGGTCTCGCCGGCCGCCCGCGACACCTGAAGAATGACGCCCGTCAGTATTCCGGGGATCGAATTGGGCAGGACGACTTCGCGGATCGTCTGCCAGCGCGAAGCCCCGAGCACCCAGCAGGCGTGCCGGAAGGCTGTCGGCACCGAGGCCAGCGCCTCCTTGGTGCTCACGATGATCACTGGAAGCGTCATCACCGCCAGCGTCAAAGAGGCGGCCAGGATGCTGGTCCCGAGGCCGAGGAAGAGCACGAAGGCGCCAACCCCGAAAAGCGCGTGCACTATGCTCGGCACTCCGGCCAGGTTGACGATGGCCAGGATGATGATGCGGGTCAGCCAGTTGTCGCCGGCGTATTCGTTGAGGTAGATGGCCGCCAGCACGCCCACGGGCGCCGCCACGGCCAGCGAGACCCCGACCAACCACAGGGTGCCGACAATGGCGGGGAATATCCCGCCGGCCGTCATGCCCGCTACGGGCGCACCGAGCAAGAACTCCAGGCTGATGGCGCCGGCGCCCTTGGCCACGAGTACACCGATAATGGCAATGAGCGGGATGATGAGCAGGACGGCCACGATACCGAGCAGGGCTGCGGCCATGGTCTCGCGCCGCCGGCTGGCGGCCGTGACGGGGCTGGTCGCGAAGGAGGCCCGCGCTGGCCCGCCGGCCGGGCTCACCTGCGTCTTACCCCGCGCACGAGCAGGTCGGCCGTCAGGTTGACGATGAAGGTCAGCATGAACAGGAGCACGCCGATGGCGAACAGGCTCTGGTAGTGGTCGCCGCCACGGGCGGTCTCACCCAACTCGGCGGCGATCGTCGCCGTCAAGGTACGCACCGAATCGAGAGCCGAGCCGGGTATCTGCACGGCGTGTCCGGTCGCCATCAGCACGGCCATGGTCTCGCCGATGGCGCGCCCGACCCCGAGCAGCGCCGCCGCCAGCAGACCGCTGCGTGCCGCCGGCACCAGCACCTTGTAGGCGGTCTGCCAGCGCGTGGCGCCCAGCGCCAGGGATGCTTCCCGGTACTGGTCGGGAACGGCCTTGAGGGCGTCCTCGCCTATGGAAACTACGATCGGGACGCTCATGAGACCGAGGATGAGCCCGCCGTTGAGGACGTTGAGCCCGATGGGCGCGTCGAAGACACGGATGATGACTGGGTTGAGGATGACCAGGCCGATGAAGCCCCAAACCACAGAAGGGATGGCGGCGAGCAGTTCGATGATGATCTTGAGGCCTTCCTTGAGC
Source organism: uncultured Myxococcales bacterium (assembly GCA_964469485.1). GTDB lineage: Bacteria > Desulfobacterota > Binatia > UBA1149 > CAYXZP01 > CAYXZP01. The sequence continues at coordinate 12,947 of CAYXZP010000025.1, forward strand.
TTGCCGCGCGTGAACTCGGATATGAAAATGGCCGTGCCGAGTCCGAGCGGAACGGCGATGGCCATTGCAAGCAGGGTCACACTCGCCGTTCCGGCAAACAGGGCCAGCGTGCCGTAGCGCTTGTTGGCCACCGAGGTCGGATACCACTCGGGGCTGGCCAGGAACTCGCCGACCTCGAGCCGTTTCAGCATGAAGTCGGCGCCCTCGGCGAAGACGAACACGAAAATGCCGAACACGAGGAATATCGCGCTGAAACCGCACGCGCGTATAAGCAGCTCGATGAGCGGTTCCAGGCCCGCGCTCAGCCGCGCGCGCCGGCTTGGTGTGCTTTGTGTCACCCGGTTATGTCGTTGGCTGTGCCGTGCAGTCCGTGAATGAGTTCGCGGATGCGGCCGACGAGATCGTCGAAGGTCTCCGTATAGCGAAGCTCGTAGGATTGTTCGTCGTCTGCAGCCCCGGTCGAAGGATCGGCAACGTCCCACTCTTGAACTATGGTCTTGTAGCCCGGCGACGGCAGGCCCCTGGCCGCGTCGTTGCCGATGGCGACCACCACCTTGAAACGACCAATGTCGCCGACATCGCCCACCGTCTGCGGGCGATGGCCGGTCGCGTCGATGCCCTTGCGGGCCAAAAGCTCGACGGCGCGCCTGTCGGGTTCTTCGGTGCCCATTCCCGCCGACAGAAAATCGAAGTGATCTCCCGCGATGGCGTTGGCGATGCCTTCGGCCATCAGGCCGCGGCACGAGTCGGCCGAGGAAACGAAAAGCACCTGCACCTCCTTGGTCAGGCGGTGCCGGGTGCTCTCGCCCGTGGAGATGTAGAGGACCTCCTCGCATATGTTGTCGGCCTGGTCGGCCACGCGCTCGAAGCGGTTGGCCACCGACAGAACGGCGAACAGCGTCGACAGTTCCTCGGGGCCCTCGGGGTGCTCGCCGAGCAGGTCGAGGTAGATGTTCTGGTGCATGAGGTTGGCCTTGCCGTCGAGCGCCTGGGCCTGGCGAGCCAGCTCCGCGTCCTCGTCAAGGAAGGAGCGTACCGCCTGGCGCAGCATGTCGATCGCGATACCCGCGAGCCGTTCGACCTTGGTAAGGTCGGGGCGTTTCTTGGCGGTGGCCAGCACGATGGCCTGCCGGTTTATGCTTTCGGCGTAATCACCCACGCGCTCGAGTTCGAGGACGATCTTGGCGACCGAATGGGCGAACCGGAGATTGGCCGCCACCGGTATGTGGCGGATCATGAACTCCACGCACATCGCGTCGATCTTGCTTTCCAGGTCATCGATGCGGGAGTCCCGGATAATGGAGGCGTAGGCCAGGCGTGTATCGGCGTCGGCGAGCGCGCGCACGGCTTCCTCGAGGGAACGCGTGGCCAGATCGCCCATTTCGCGAACCTTGTCGCGAATGCGATCTACGTCACGTTGAAGTTGTTCTTCCAGGTGGGTCGACACTGGATAGCAGCGCCCGTCTAGCCGCGGCCAGTACGGAAATCAAGGCTGTCGGCGACCCTTTGCACCTGCTTTGTGCCTGGGCCGGTCACGGCGTGCGCACGGCCATCAGCCGGATCTCGGTCATGTCCTCGATGGCGAAACGGACGCCTTCGCGCCCCAGGCCGCTGCCCTTGACGCCCCCGTAGGGCATGTTGTCTACGCGCCAGGACGGAACATCGCCGATGATCACGCCGCCGACCTCGAGCCGCTCCCAGGCACGGTGGGCCTTGTGGATGTCGCGCGTAAAGATCCCGGCCTGAAGGCCGAAATCGCTGGCGTTGACCTCGTCGAGCGCGGCATCGAAATCATTGAAGCTCGACAGCACCGCAACCGGGCCGAAGGCTTCCCGGCATACCAGCGCCTGCTCGCGCGGGACCTTCTCGAGCAGGGTCGCTTCGAGAAGGGCCCCCTCGCGTTTGCCTCCGCACAGCACACGGCCACCGGCACTGACCGCCTCCTTTATCCAGCCTTCGAGCCTTTTCGCTTCCGATTCCGTTATCATCGGACCGATGAAGGTCGTCTCCTCACGCGGATCGCCGGCAGACAGTTTTGCCGTGGCGGCCACCAGGCGCTCCTTGAACCCGTCGTAGACCCGCTGGTGGACGATGATGCGTTGTACCCCGATGCAGCTCTGTCCCGATTGGTAAAAAGCGCCGAAAATGATGCGCGCAACCGCGTCCTCGAGGTCGGAATCCTCATCGACGACCACGGCGGCGTTGCCGCCGAGCTCGAGAACGACCTTCTTGCGACCGGCCTTGGCCTTGAGAGCCCAACCTACTTCGGGCGAACCGGTGAAGCTCAGCAGCTTGAGCCGCTCGTCGGTGATGAACTGTGACGCCGCCTCACGCGGACAGGGAAGTATCGAGAAAGCGCCTTCGGGCAGGTCGGTCTCGGCCAGCACCTCGCCGATCGCCAGTGCGCCAAGCGGTGTCAGGCTGGCCGGCTTGAGCACGAGGGGGCAGCCGGCGGCAATGGCCGGGGCGACCTTGTGCGCGGCCAGGTTGAGCGGGAAGTTGAAGGGCGAGATGAACGAGCAGGGCCCTATCGGCACACGGCGCCAGAAGCCGGTGTAGGCCGCTGCGCGCTCGCTTATGTCGAGAGGAATGACCTCTCCGCCTATCCTGGTGGCCTCCTCGGCCGCGATGCGGAAAGTGTCGATAAGACGTGAGACCTCGCCGCGCGCATCCTTGATCGGTTTGCCGGCTTCGGCGCACAGGGTCCCGGCCAGCTCTTCGGCCCGTTCCGCAAAGCGCCCGGCACAGTGCTCGAGCACCGTGCGGCGGCGGTAGGCGGGCAACTCGCCCATGGCACCCGCGGCCGACGAGGCCGCAGCGATGGCCTTGTCTATGGCCTGCTGACCGGCAAGGGCCACGCGGGCAAGAGGCTTGCCCGTATACTTGTCGAGAACCTCGAGATCCCCGTTGGGGGCGAGAGCCCGGTTGGCCAGATAATAGGGAAGCTCGGCCACCGGCATGGTCCCGGCATAGAACATTCCTGCTCTTCTGGCCAGGTCGGGGCCGCTGCCGCCGGCATTGACTTTCAATTAGAACACGTTTCAATTTGCGCCGCCGCACGCCCCCTTTCCCGATGTCCAACTTCAAGGCCGCCCACATACTCGAATATCCCTACACGCGCAGCGTGGGCTCCGTGCAGGGGCGCTTTCTCGGAGCCCTAAAAGAGGGCCGCATAGAGGGGATCCGCACCCCGTCGGGGCGGGTCATCGTGCCGCCCACCGAGTACGACCCCGAGACCACGGCGACCCTGTCGCAGGGCGAGGGTGATTTCGTCGAGGTGGGACCGGCCGGGACCGTAAAGACATGGACCTGGGTCGCCGAGCCCGGCGACAAGCAGCCCCTGGCCCGACCCTTTGCCTGGGCCCTCATAGTGCTCGACGGCGCCGACACGGCCCTGCTGCACGCCGTAGACGCCGGCGCGGAGGCTGACATGGCCACCGGCATGAGGGTTCGCGCTCGCTGGCGCCCCGAACGGTCGGGAATGATCACCGACATCGAATGCTTCGAGGCGGCGGATTAGCCATGGCCGAAACGATAAGCGAGATCATCACCACGGTACGCCTCGACTACACCCACACGGCGGGCCGGGCCCAAAATCGCTTCCTGACAGGCCTCATCGAAGGCAAGATCCGCGGCCAGCGCTGTCCGTCCTGCAAGAAGGTCTATGTGCCCCCGCGCGGCTCCTGCGCCGTGTGCGCGGTTGCCACCGAGGAAGAGGTCGAGGTCGCCGACAAGGGAACGGTCACGACCTTCTGTATCGTCAACCTGCAGTTCCACGGCCAGGCCGTCGAGGTGCCCTACGTGTGCGGCTCCGTGTTGCTCGACGGCGCCGACCTGCCGTTCTTCGGGATGCTGGCCGGGGTCGAGGTCGACAAGGTCCACATGGGCCAGCGGGTACAGGCCGTGTGGGTTCCCCCCGAGGAGCGCAAGCCCAGTTTTGACAACATCCGCTACTTCGAGCCCATCGACGAGCCGGATGCGCCCTTCGAAAGCTACAAGGACCATCTGTGATGCGAGAAGTTGCCGTCATATCGTTCGCCCAGTCCGAGGCCCAGGCCGATGCCGGCGGCGTCAACGAGGTCGAGATACTGATGCCGGTAGTGTCTAAGGCCGTCGAACGTTCCGGCATCGAGCGTTCCGAGATCGGCTTCATCGTCTCCGGCAGCAGCGATTATCTGTGCGGGGTCTCCTTTTCCTTCGTAACGGCACTCGACGCGGTCGGAGCCTGGCCTCCCGTGCGCGAGTCGCACGTCGAGATGGACGGCGCGTGGGCGCTCTATGAGGCCTGGGTCAAGATACAGACCGGCGAGGTGGACTCGGCCCTCATCTACGCCTTCGGCAAGTGCTCGCAGGGCAACACCGACGAGGTGCTGAGCCGTCAGCTCGATCCCTACTTCGTCGGACCCTTGTGGGCGGGCAACGCCAGCATTGCGGCGCTACAGGCGCGCACTTTGATCGATGACGGCAAACTGAGCGAGGCCGACATGGCCGCGGTCGTACGACGCAGCCACCTGCAGGCCATCGACAACACCAACGCCCAACTGAGAGGTGACCGAAGCATCGAAGAACTTCTTGCCGAGCCCTATGTCGCCTCGCCCCTTCGGCGTTTCGACTGCGCCCCGTCAAGCGACGGGGCCGCCGCCGTGGTCATCGCCGCCGGCGATCTGGCCCGCAAGCTCTGCCGGCGCCCGGCCTGGATAGAGGCCATGGACCACCGCATAGACCTGCACGGGCTCGGCCTGCGCGACCTGACCGATTGTCCCTCGGCCCGTCTTGCGGCCGAACGGGCGAGCGGCGGCAAGACCGGTTTCGATATTGCCGAGATCCACGCTCCCTTCAGCCACCAAGAGATCATGCTCACCGAAGCGCTGGGGCTCACCGGCGAGGTGGACATCAATCCGTCGGGCGGAGCGCTGGCGGCCGACCCAGTCATGGCCACGGGACTTATCCGCATCGGCGAGGCGGCCTCACGCATAATCGACGGCTCGGCCGGGCGCGCCCTGGCCCACGCCAGTTCCGGTCCCTGGCTGCAACAGAACCTGGTGTGCGCGCTGGGGGCCGCCTGATGAAGCAACGCTGCGCGGTGGTCGGTATCGGTCAGACCCACCACAGCGCCAAGCGCGCGGACCTGTCCATGGCCGGGCTTGTACGCGAGGCGGCTCTGCGCGCCCTCGATGACGCCGGGCTCGGCTGGGACGACATCGATGCATTAGTAGTGGGCAAGGCCCCCGATCTCTTCGAGGGCGTGATGATGCCCGAGCTCTATCTGGCCGAGGCCCTGGGCGCCCAGGGAAAACCACTGCTGCGGGTTCACACGGCCGGTAGTGTCGGTGGCTCGACCGCCCTAGTGGCCACTCAGCTGATCGAGGCGGGCATCCACGAGCGCGTGCTGACCCTGGCCTGGCAGAAACAGTCCGAGAGCGAGGCCACTTGGGCGAGCACCGCGGCCATACCTTTCCAAGTGCCGCTGGTGGCCGGGGCCGGCGGATACTTCGCGCCGATAATTCGCGCCTACATCAGGCGTTCGGGAGCGCCCGAGGACGTCGGCATCAAGGTCGCCGTAAAGGACCGCCGCAATGCGGTCAAAAATCCCTACGCCCACCTCCGCAAGGAAGACATCAATTACGACACGGTCAAGGACTCGATGATGCTGTGGGACCCGATTCGCTACCTCGAGTGTTGCCCGAGTTCCGACGGTGCCTGCGCCATGGTGCTCACCAGCGAGAAGGCGGCCGCCGCGGCCCCGCACGCGCCGGCCTGGGTGCATGCGACGGCGATGCGCAGCGAACCGACGATGTTTCCGGGCCGCAACCAGATAAACCCGCAGGCCGGACGCGATTGCGCCGCCGATCTATACAAGCAGGCCGGCATCACCGCGCCCCGCAAACAACTCGACGTCGCCGAGATCTATGTGCCCTTCAGTTGGTATGAACCCATGTGGATGGAAAATCTCGGATTTTCAGAACTTGATGAGGGTTGGAAGATGTCCGAGGAGGGCGCCACCGCCTTCGACGGCGACATGCCCATCAACCCTTCGGGCGGGGTGCTGTCATCCAATCCTGTCGGAGCTTCCGGCATGCTGCGGTTCGCCGAGGCCGCGATGCAGGTAAGGGGGCAGGCCGGCCAGCACCAGCTCGACGGAGCCCGCCTGGCCCTCGGGCACGCCTACGGAGGCGGCTCGCAGTTCTTCTCGATGTGGATCGTAGGAAAGGAGAGACCCGAATGAGCGAAGATGCACTTTTGGTGGAACGCGACGGCCACGTGGTCACGCTTACGATGAACCGCCCCGAAGTTCGCAACGCGCTCAGCCCCGAGATGCTCGTGCGCATGGCCGATGCCTGGGCGATGATCGACGCCGACGACGAGATCCGCGTGGCCATCCTCACCGGCGCCGCTGGGCACTTTTGCGCGGGCGCCGACCTCGACAAACTCGTTGGCCGCTCCCTGGCCGGGGCCGAACCCGAGAATGAGTGGGAGGTCCGCATTCGCCAGGACTTCAACGTGATCTTCAAGGGGCTGCTGCGCAGTTACCAGCTCAAGACCCCGCTGATCGCCGCTGTCGAGGGCTCCTGCATCGCCGGCGGAACCGAGATCATCCAGACCACGGATATCCGTATTGCCGGGCAGTCGGCGAAGTTCGGCATATCCGAGGTCTGCTGGAGCCTGTTCCCGATGGGCGGCTCCACGGTGCGGCTGCGCCGTCAGATCCCTTTCACGCACGCCATGGAACTGCTGCTCACCGGCGACCACTATACCGCCGAGCAGGCCCAGGGCATGGGGCTTATCGGACGCGTGGTCGAAGACGGTCAGGCCTTGTCCGAAGCCCGCCAGGTCGCGGCCAAGATCGCCGCCAACGGTCCCATCGCCGTTCGCGAGATCAAGGCCTCGGTGCTGGCCACCGAGTGTCATCCGGAGGCCAGGGCCCTCGACATCGAGTTCGAGCACGGCATGCGCGTGTTCGGGACCGAAGATTCGAAGGAAGGCCCGAGGGCCTTCAAGGAAAAGAGAAAGCCCGCCTACAAGGCCCGCTGAGTCAGCCCTCTATCGCCAGTGCTTGCCGCGGGCAGAGCCGGACAGCCTCCTCGACCTTGGCGCGCAGGGGTTCGTCCGGCTGCTCGGTCGAGAGGTTGAGGTTGTCGTCGTCGTCGACGGAGAAAACCTCGGGACAGGCCTTCATGCACAACGCATTGGCCTCGCAGAGATCATAATCGACCTTGATCTTCATCGTGACCTCCCGCCGTTGGCCTCGGGGGCAAAACGCACCGGCATCTCCTTGATACCATCAATGAAGTTGGAGCGCAGCCTGCGGACCTCTCCGGCCAGTTCCATGTCGGGTATGCGACCGAGTATCTGCGTGAATATCGCGGTCAGCTGCAAGCGGGCCAGGCTGGCGCCCAGACAGAAGTGCTCGCCCACGCCGAAGGTGAGGTGGTCGCCGGCATCGCGGGTGACATCGAAACGGTCGCCACGGTCAAACACTTCCTCGTCGCGATTGGCCGAGGGGTACCACACGATGACCTTGTCGCCCTCCGCGAACGTTTTGCCGCCGAGCTTGATGTTCTCGGTCGCGGTGCGGCGGAAATGTATGACGGCCGGATTGTAGCGCAGACATTCTTCGACACCGCGCGCCATCAGGCCTGGGTCTTCGACCAGTATGCGGCGCTGGTCCGGGTGTTCGATGAACAGAAGCATGGCGTTCGAGGTGAGGTTGCGCGTTGTCTCGTTGCCCGCCAGGGCCAGCAGTAGAAAGAAGGAGTCGTACTCTTGTTGGGAAAGGTTCTCGCCGTCGACCTCGCCGTGAAGGATCTTGGTGCTCAGGTCGTCGGCCGGGCAGCGGCGTTTGAGGGCGCCGACCTCCTCGGCCACCGCATACATCTCGGCCGAGGCGAGCCCGGCATCCTCGAAGCTGGTCTGATACTCGGGGTCGTCGAAGCCGATCAATCGGTTGCTCAGATTGAATACGGTCGAGCGCAGCTCCTCGGGCACGCCCATGACCTCGCAGATCACCTCCATGGGGAGGCGGGCGGCGATGTCGGTGACGAATTCAGCCTCGCCGCGCCCGGCGACGTCGTCGATGATGGCGGCGGCCAGTTCGTGCACACGTGGTGTCAGTTGCTCGATCGAACGCGGCGTGAAGCCGCGCGACACTATACGTCGGAACTTGCCATGCTGGGGCGGGTCCATGTTGATCATCAAGGTGCGGGTCATCTCGAGCGACTCGTCGTCGAGCGTGAACATGTTGGTGCCGGCCCGCCAGGAGGAGAACTCGCCGGGGTGGGAGGACACATGCTTGAGGTCCTCGTACCTGGTCACGCACCAGAACCCGGTCTCGTCGAACTCGGTGGGCCCGTGCCAGTAGACCGGGTCCTCGGACCTCAACTCGCGAAACCAGTCGTGGGGGACACCGTCGTTGAAGTTGTCGGGGTCGGAAAGGTCTATGTGGGCCAAGCTCACGGTGGCTTCCTCCGTAACTAGCAAACTAGAACGTGTTCTACTTCTCTAGCCTGTTCGCCAGCGCCGGTCCACAGCCGGGCGGAGCCTTGTTCTTCAAGCCTTGCGCAACCTCGCCAAGGGGGATAAACGAACGTTTGTTGGCAGCTTATGACGGTAGGTTCCCAGGCAGAGACCGGCGAGACCAACACGGCTGACCGCATCCTGGACGCGGCCGAGGGGCTTTTTGCCGACCGTGGCTTCGCGGGCACGGCCGTGCGCGATATCGCCTCCCAGGTCGGGCTCAATCCGGCCAGCCTCTACAATCACTTCCCGGGCAAGGCGGGCCTCTATGAGGCCGTCCTCGACCGCGGCCTGCGGCCGATCTTCGAGATAGTCCAGGACATGGCGAGCATGGCGGCGGGGGCCTGGTCGCGCGACGAGTTCTGGAGCGGGATGGACCGGATCCTGGACCACTTTGCCGCCAAACCTGAAATAGCCCGCCTCGTGCAACACGAGACCCTGGCCGGGGGGGACATGCTGGCCGGTCTGGCCGCACGGTGGCTGGCGCCGATCTTCGCCGACGGCGTAACCCTCATCGAGAAGAGTCCACGATTCGAAGGCTGGGACCGCGAGGAGCTGCCCCTGCTCATGGCCACATTGATTAACCTGGTGATCGGCTACTTCGCCAATGCCTCTCTTCTCGAAAAGATAGTCGGCGAGGACCCGCTGTCGGACACGGCGGTCGAGCGCCAGCGTCGTTTCCTGTACGAGGCCATCCGCCGCCTCGTCGGTGGTGGTAGCGGCCGGGCTGACTGAGCCCCGAGTGGCCCGGCCCGACATCTACGACCCCGACATCTACGAGGCGGGGGTACCCCACGATAGTTTCCGTCAACTGAGACGCGAGAGCCCGCTTTTCTTCCATCCCGAGCCCGAAGGGAAGGGGTTTTGGGCCGTCATGCGGCACGCCGAGGTGGCAGCGGTGTCGAAGGACCCCGCCACATTCTCATCGGCCCGGCGCGGGACGCAGATCGAGGACCCGAGCGACGAGCAGCTGCCGCTCGTTCGCACGATGATGCTCAATCTGGACCCGCCCAATCACGGTAAGTTCCGGTCGCTGGTGCAGTCGGGCTTCACGCCGCGCATGGTTGCCCTGCTCGAACCGCGTATCCGCGCGCTGGCCGCCGCCATCGTCGATCGCGCGTGCCTGGCGACCGAGCTCGATTTTGTCAGCGCGGTAGCCGCACCACTGCCGCTTCAGGTCATCGGCGAACTCATGGGTGTGCCCGAGCCCGACCGTCCGAAACTTGCCGCGTGGGGCGACCGCCTGGTCGGTTTCGACGACCCTGAGTTCGATACCACCGCCGAGGATGCCCTTAGCGCCTCGGTCGATATGTACACCTACGCGCAATCGCTGGCCGCAGGGCGCCGGGGCGGGGAAGGGGAAGACCTGATCAGCGTGCTCGTCAACTCCGAGGTCGACGGGGAAAGTATCACCGAGGAAGAGTTCAACGGGCTGTTCGTACAACTGACGGTGGCCGGAAACGAAACCACGCGCACGCTCATAAGCGGCGGTATGCTGGCGCTCATAGAACACCCCGAGGAACGCCGACGGCTGGCCGGCCGTCCCGAGCTCATGCCCTTGGCAGTCGAAGAGATGTTGCGCTTCGTAAGCCCGCTGCACCAGTTCCGCCGTACGGCGACAAGGGACGTGGTACTGGCCGGCCAGTCGATCCGGCGCGATGATAAGGTCGTCCTCTTCTACAGCTCGGCGAATCGCGACGAGGATGTGTTCGCCGACCCCGACCGCTTCGACGTCGGCCGACGGCCCAACCCGCACCTGGCCTTCGGGGTAGGGGAGCACTTCTGCCTGGGGGCGGCCCTGGCCCGTCTCGAGCTGCGTGTGCTTTTCGAGGAACTGCTCGCCCGCATACCCGATTGGGAACTGGCCGGGCCGGTGCGCCGGCTACGGTCCAACCAAACCAACGGCATCAAGGAGATGCCGGTGAAGCCCGTCCGGCGTCAATGAAAAATTTTCGCCCCCGTCAATGAAAAAGCGAAAAGCCCCTACCGGGACAGGCTTACGGTGGCGCTGCCGGGGGTAGTTCGCTTGCCCTCGGCATTTTCGGTCCAGAGCTCCAGCTCGACGGTGCGCCGGCCGTCGCGCTCGGCCTTGGCCGTGACCCGGCCGCGGCAGACGATGTCCTGGTCGGGCAGGTCCATGCCGCGGTACTGGCAGCTGAGCTTGAGGATACGGCCGCTGTGGCCAAGCCAGTTCGACACCAACTCGCCGAGGGCCGCGTACTTGAAGCGCCCATGAACGATGACCGAACCTATCTCTTTGGCCTGCGGAAAGCGGTAATCGTAATGGAGGGGATTGAAATCCCCGGAACCCGCCGCGTACTGGACCAGCTGTCTGAGATCGGGACGCTTGACGAGTTCGGGCAGCTCGTCGCCCTCCTTGACCTGTTCCCAGTCGAGCGCCATCTCAGTAGTAAATCACCTGGCTGCGCTGAACGATGGCCCGACGGCCCTCTTGGTTGGTGTAGGTCGACTCGGTCGTTACGAGCAACATCTTGCCGAGGCTGCGGCTCTCACGGACCTCGAGGGCGGCAATTCTCGTGACCGCGGTGAGCGTGTCGCCGGCACAGACCTCTTCGAGGTATTCGGTCTCGGTACCGCCGTCCAACAGACCGGCCAACCCGTGCTTGACCTGCGGCAAGCCTTCGGCCGGTGCGCTGAAGACCGGGTGGGAGACCCCCGGGATGAACACCGGCGTACCGACGTAGCTTGGCGGGGCCGGTAGGTTGCGGTAGCCGGCCGCCTGAGCCGCGGCGACGTCGAAATAGACCGGGTCGGCGTATCCGACCCCGCGCGCAAAGGCGCGTACCCCCGTGCTTGTCACCTCGTATGTCCAGGGCGGCGACTCGGCCCCGATGACGGATCTCATCTCCTCGGTCAGTTCGAACTGCTCGGCCACGGCAGGGACAGATATTGGAAGCTCGCGCTCAAGAAAAGCCCCCGGTGGCTTTGCCTAGCCGGCAGCCGCGGCTAAGCTCGCCGCCAGGAGAGGGAACAATGGGAAGGAAAGTATTCGTCGTCGGCGTCGGGATGACCAAATTCGAGAAGCCGGGTTCGCGTGATTGGGACTACCCGGACATGGCACGCGAGGCCGGAGGCAACGCCCTGACCGATGCCGGAATAAGCTACGAAAGCATCGAGCAGGTCTGTGCGGGCTATTGTTACGGTGATTCGACCAGCGGCCAGCGGGCGGTTTACGAGCTCGGGCTAACCGGGGTTCCCGTCTACAACGTCAACAACAACTGCGCCACGGGTTCGACGGCCCTGTTCATGGCCAAACAGTTCATCGAAGGCGGCCTGGCGGAGTGTTGCCTGGCGATCGGCTTCGAGAAAATGAAAAAGGGTTCGCTCGGCATCCACTTCGAGGACCGCACCAACCCGATGGACAAACACGCCACGGCCATGATCGAAATGCGCGGGGTGGTGGATGCGCCGTTCGCAGCCCAGTTCTTCGGCAACGCCGGCCGCGAACACATGGAGCGCTACGGCACCACGCCCGAACAGTTCGCCATGATAGGCGAGAAGAACCACAGGCATTCGGTCAACAACCCCTATTCGCAGTTCCAGGACGAGTACTCACTCGACGACATACAGGCCGCCCCGGTGGTCTATGAGCCGCTGACCAAGCTCCAGTGCTGCCCGACCTCCGATGGTTCCGGGGCCGCCGTGCTGGCCAGCGAGGACTTCGTCCGCGAGCACGGGCTCGAGGACAAAGCGGTCGAGATCCTCGGCATGAGCATGTCCACTGACTTCCCGACCAGCTTCGAGAAGAGCTGCATCAAGCTGGTCGGTTCCGACATGACCCGCACTGCGGCCCAATCGGCTTATGAGCAGGCCGGGGTCGGCCCCGAAGACCTCGACGTGGTCGAGCTGCACGACTGTTTCTCCTGCAACGAAATGGTGACCTACGAAGCGCTCGGGCTCTGCGAGCAGGGCAAGGGCGGCGAGCTCATAGCCTCGGGCGCCGTCTCCTACGGCGGAAAGACCGTCGTCAACCCCTCGGGCGGTCTGATCTCCAAGGGACACCCCTTGGGCGCCACCGGATTGGCCCAATGCGCCGAACTCAACTGGCAGTTGCGCGGCGAGGCCGACAAACGGCAGGTCGACGGCGCCAAGCTCGCTCTCCAGCACAACCTCGGACTGGGTGGTGCCGCTGTCGTCGGCATATACAAAAAGGCCGAACTCGGCGCCTGAGCGCCGCATGGACTTCAATCTTGCCGAGGTCCATGAGGCCATCGCCGGCCGGCTGGCCGACCGCGACTGCGTCGTTCAGGGAACCCGGCGCATCAGCTGGCGCGAGTTCACCGAACGCACGCGCCGGCTGGCCGACTTTTTCTGTGCCCGCGGCCTCGGGCGGGTGACCGAAAGGGGACGTTTGGAGCCCTGGCGTTCGGGCCAGGACCACGTCGCCCTCTACCTCTACAACGGGCCCGAGTACCTCGAATCCATGTACGGCGCCTTCAAGGCCCGCACCGTGCCCTTCAACGTCAACTACCGTTACGTCGAGGATGAACTGGCCTACTTGCTCCGCGATGCCTCGGCCCGGGCGCTTGTCTACCACCTCGAGTTTGCGCCCATGGTGGCGGCCGTCGCCGACAAGCTAGAAAGCCTGGAACTCCTCATCGCCGTCGACGACGGAAGCGGGTCCCCGCCAGCGCCGGGTTCCGTCATGTACGAGGACGCAATCGTGGCCGGCAGCCCGGCCGGTCCGGGTCTGGAACAGTCGCCCGACGACCTCTACATGGTCTGTACCGGCGGCACGACGGGCAAGCCGAAGGGGGTGTTGTGGCGGCAGGCCGACATTTTCGGCGCCGCTTTGGGCGGGCGCCCGCGGCCCGAGAGCGACCGCGAGTACAACGGCATCGCCGCGGTGCTCGAGCGCATAGACACCCAGTCCGCCCCCCTCGTTGCGCTGCCGGC
>CAYXZP010000026.1:0-1203 GCA_964469485.1 uncultured Myxococcales bacterium
GAAAAAGGTCGTCGTAATACCCACCTACAACGAGAAGGAGAACCTCGAACGAATTAGTGCGGCGGTGCTCGCGGTCGATTCGGAGAACGAGGTGCTTGTCGTTGACGATAACTCGCCCGATGGGACCGGCGAGATAGCGGACCGCCTGGCGGCCCCTTACCCACGCATCCACGTTCTGCACCGTCCCGGCAAGCAGGGCCTTGGGCCCGCCTACCGGGAGGGATTCGCCCGTGCCCTCGAACTCGGCGCAGACCTCATTGTTCAGATGGACGCCGACTTTTCGCATCCGATTGACGCTTTGCCCCGCTTCTACTCGGCCGTTTCGGATTGCGATGTTGTTCTCGGCTCGCGCTACATCGACGGCATTACTGTGGTCAATTGGCCGATGGGACGGCTGATGCTCAGCTATTTCGGCAACGTCTATGCCAAGAAAGTTCTCGGTGGACTTCCGGTCGAGGACGCCACCGGTGGGTTCAAGTGTTGGAAGCGCGAGGTACTTGAGGCCATAGATCTCGAACGTGTGGGTGCCAACGGATATGGGTTTCAAATCGAGATGAGCTACAGGGCATGGCGTATGGGCTATAGGCTGCGTGAGATTCCGATAATCTTTGCGGACCGCCGTCACGGCACCTCGAAGATGAACAAGAGCATCGCGTTCGAGGCGCTCTTCGTGGTCTGGTGGCTGCGAATACAGGGGGCACTGGGGCGTCTGGAAAGGAAACAGCCGCGACCGTAATGGCAAGGCGTCTACTCGTTCTCAACGAGCGGGACCCCGAGCACCCGCTCGCGGGGGGAGCCGAGACCCACCTGTTCGAAATCTTCAGCCGGCTCGCCGGGCGGGGTTACGAAATAACCCAACTCGCCGCTTCCTTCCGCGGCGGCAGCGCGGAAGAAGAAATCATGGGCGTGAGGGTCCGGCGGTTGGCCAATCGGTATCTCTACTACGCGTTGGCCCCTTTCATCGCCCGCCGTGAGGCGTCAAGGGGCGGCTACGATGTTGTTGTCGATGCTCTCAACAAACTGCCGTTCTTCAGTCCGTGGACGACGGGGCTGCCCTGTTTTACCATTGCCCACCACCTGTTCGGCACTACCGCCTTCAGGCAGGTGTCGTTCCCCGTTGCACTGGTAACCTGGGCCAGCGAGAAGCTCATTCCGCTGGCTTACCGGCGGTCTCCGATGTTGGCTATATCGCCGAGCACGAAG
>CAYXZP010000026.1:1213-4770 GCA_964469485.1 uncultured Myxococcales bacterium
ATCGCTGCGGGAAACATATGGGTCGTCCCGCCGGGATTGGATTCGGCCATATACCGGCTCGAGGGGGAACTCGGTGGGCGCGAGCCTCTCGTGGTCTGGGTAGGTCGGCTGGAGCCCTACAAGCGGGTCGATGTCATGATAGAGGCGATGGTTCGGGTTGTCGCCGAGAGGCCGCAGGCCCGTCTCGTGATTATCGGCGCGGGTTCGGCCCGCGCCGCCCTGGAGGAAACGGTCAAAGCCGCCGGAATCGAGGCTTCCGTCACATTCACCGGTTTCGTGTCCGAAGGGGAGAAGGTCGATTGGTACCGACGCGCGGCAGCCGTGGTCAATACCTCCGAGAAGGAAGGCTGGGGAATGACCATGATTGAGGGCAATGCCTGCGGGGCGCCGAGCGTGGCCAGTGATGTTCCCGGCCTGCGCGATTCGGTTCGCGACGGCGAGACGGGGCTGGTTGTGCCTTACGGCGATTCCGGGGCCCTTGCGGCGGCGCTCTTTCGCATCCTGGGCGACGAGACCTTTAGCCGGGCACTCGCCGATGAAGGTCTGCGTTGGGCCGCCCGCTTCTCTTGGGACGCGGTGGCCGGGGACGCTGCGCGCCTGATTGAGGAGGCGATTAGTCCGGGTGCCGAGCCGGTACGGTTGACGGCATCGCCGTTCGAGGGGTGAGCGCTATGCCGGGCCATATCGTCGGCCGGGCCGCGGTCTTTTGCGTCTCGCTCCTCTATTTTCTCCTCCTGCGTGACTACGGGTTCCAGGTCGAGGACGAGGGGACCCTGCTGTTCCAGATATCGCGTGTTCTCGAAGGCCAGCGCCCATACATAGATTTCCATACGGGATATGCCCCGGGCTACTGGGCGCTTGCATCTTTCTTGCTTGAGTCCGTAGGCCGCGACGTCAACGCGCTAAGAACGGTACTTGCTCTTGTCAACGCATCGACCGTGCTGCTCATCTACGAGATCGCCGGCCGGGGTGTGGGGCCCTGGTTGGCCGTTCTGCCCGCCTTGGGTTGGGCCGCTTTCATCCCGGTGGCCATCGGTGATTTTGCCTCTTTCAACGTTCCGTACCCGGCCTGGTTCGCGACCCTGGCCTGGGTGGTCGTGGCTATGGCAATGCTGCTGTGGGCGCGTTCGGGTGCAACCGGTGCGCTGCTGGTCACCGGGCTAGCTTCGGCACTGGCCTTCTCGGTCAAACCTAACGCGGGAGCCTATTCGCTGGCCGCTTCTGCCTGGATCGTGTCCTCGCTGGCTCCCCGCAACGGGGGTCTGGACCGTACGGCAGCGGCAATGGCCGGTGCCTTCATGGCGCTAGGCATCTGGGCCGGTTTCGGTTTCCCGCTGTGGGGAGTCGATGCGGCCGTCCATTTGCCCGTAGTGCTGGCCTTGGCCTGCCTGTGGACATGGTTTCCCGCCACCGGAGTTGTCCGGCCGCAGGGGAAACGGGTAACGGTGTCGCTGGCGCTTCTCGGAGCGGCCTTTCTCATACCGACCGCGATGTGGGTCTATCCCCTTCTGCTGCATCTTGGTCTCGAGCGCTTCCTCTCCGAGGTTCTCTTTCTCGCTTCTGAGGCTGCCGAGATTTATCACGCGCCGCATCCTGCTCCCGAGTTCTGGGGAACCGTCGTCGCGGTGGGGGCTCTGGTGGTCGGTGTGGTTGGACATCTACTGCGTACGGGCTTCCTGGGGCTACGGTCAGTCCTCCTCGCGGCCGTCGGCTTGCTGCTCGCGGCCCTCGGTTATCTTCGGGCCACGGCGCTCATGCCCGAGGGCTTTTCCCTGTCGGTGTCCTTGCAACTCGAGAATGCCGCGTTCTTGATTGTGCCCGCGACGCATATTGCGGCCATCATGTACCTTCACGTCGCCCGCCGTGGTCGTGGCTCGCGCAGCACGCGACTTTGGCTCTACGTCGTCACCCCGCTGGCCGCGGGCATGTATCTGCAACTCTATCCGCGCACCGACTTCATGCACCTTCTCATCTCGGTGCCGCTGGCCGCCGTGGTGGCCACCGCAATGCTGCGAAGAGTTATGGCATGGTGGGCTGGTGCGATAGGAGAGCGGGGCGGTCTTATCGTGGGCACCGGGGTGGCCGCGGTGGCCCTGCTGGCGGTCGTATTGCGTGTGTCGCCGGTTCTCGGTCCCGCCATGTTGGCGGCCGCCGAACGTGACCGGATACGCATTGCCGAAGGTCTCGAGGTCTGGCTCGAACCAGAGGCGAGCGACGACCTGCGGGCCCTCGCCAGGACCGTGGCATACCTGGAGCGCCACACCGGCCCCGGCGAGCCGGTAATGGCTTTTCCCGCCCTCGGTGCCGTGCTGTTCGGGGCGAGGCTTACCAATCCCACCGCCCACGATTACTGGTATGCGGGTTTTCCGGACCGCGGTGCAGAGGCCGAGCAGCTCGAACGGTTAAGGGTCCTTGCACCACGCTACGTGGTGACGCTCAACGACGGTTGGACCTGGTTCATGGACTCGCCGCCCTATTTCATGGAACTGCGAGACCACGCGGTCGCCCACTACAGATTGGAGGCCCGCATGGGACGCTATGACGTTCTGGGGCACAAGGACCAAGGGGTTGAGCGTGAAAGGGTGTTATGGGCGCCCCCGGAGGCAGGCACTAGCGTGCTCCAGCACGTCAATGCCAGACGCCGGCAGGCCGTGCGCAGGTGGATGGCGGTCCTGGCGCCGGCCGAGGCCCGGGAGGCCACGATGCCTCCGGGTGCCGGTGACGCCTTGCTGCTTTTACGCGCCTTGCGCGACGGAGGAGACCTGCGCGCGCTCGGCTGGCTGACCCGCGGCCTAGCCGACCCCGACCCCCGCGTGGGCAAAGAGGCCTTGTGTGCAACCGAGAGGGTCGTGGCCAGGTACTCGGCCGCGAAACACCGTTGGGCGAACGACCTCGACGCGACAAGCTATTTCGAATACCTTGGGCCACACGTCGAGGCGGCGGTCGAACTGGTGTCTCGTCGTATCGCACAATACGGTATCTGCCAGCGCGACGTGGCTGAGGAACTCAGGCGCGCCTTGACCGAGGTCAGCGCGCCCTGGGACTGACGGGATTGATGTCTAGTTTTACCGGCGAGAGGCCAGGATGGGGCAAGGATTTCGAGTATGACGAGTCTCGTCATCTTGCCGCTTATGTCTATGCGCGTGGCCTGGCCTCAGGGCTCGATGTCTTGGATGCCGGCTGTGGAGAGGGTTTCGGGACCAGGCACTTGGTCGAGGCGGCCCGCAGCGTGACCGGCGTCGACTATTCGGCCGATGCCGTGGCGGCGTGCCGGCGGACCTGGCAGGCGGCCAATCTCAGTTTCCGACAACTCGACCTAACCACGCCCGCCGGGTTCGATGAGCTTTTCGACCTGGTACTCAACTTCCAGGTCCTGGAACACATCGAGGACCCGTTGCCCTTCCTGGCGGGCCTGCGGGAACGGCTGCGCCCCGGAGGCACCCTTATGTTGACGACCCCGAACCGGCTCATGTCGTTCTCGGAGAATCCGTATCACGTTCGCGAATATACCGCCGAGGAACTTGCCTCGTTGCTCCGCTCGACGTTCGGGCAGGTCG
>CAYXZP010000026.1:4780-17032 GCA_964469485.1 uncultured Myxococcales bacterium
GGCATGCACGGTAACGACACGGTCTCTGCCGCCGACGGCAAACGGGAGCGTGCGGTCACGCGGATACTGAAGCTCGACCCCTTGGGCATTCGCAACATACTGCCATCCTGGCTTGTCAACGCAGCCTTCGCCAGGTTGGCCCTGCTGGTCCGGCGTTCGGCCAACAAGGCCGGGCCGGGGGTGAACATAGTACCCGAAGATTTTAGCGTCAGTGCCGACCATACCGATGGGGCCTTGGATCTGGTGGCTCTCTGCAGGCACTGAGCGACAACACCGGCCAGCTGGCCAGAGGGGCCGGTTGGGGGATGCTTGCCCAGGGAATCGACAAGGTTCTCCCTGTTGCCATCCTGCTTTACCTGGCGCGTGGCCTAGGCGCCGGGGAATTCGGCATCTACAGCTTCGTTATCGCCTACCTGGCCTTTTTCCAGATAGCCGCCGAGTACAGCCTCGATACCGTACTGGTCCGCACCATGAGCCAGCGGCCGCGCGCGCGCGCCGCGATCTTCCAGGCGGGACTGGGTCTAAAGATCGCAGCCGCAGTACTGGCCGCTGTTCTGGCCTGTGTTCTTGCGGGTGCGGTTTCGGGAGGACAGGTTCCGCTCGGCCTCATGGTCCTGGCCTCACTGGGCATGGTGACCGGCATGGGGGCGGCCTACCGGTCCTTGTTCCGTTCCACTCTCGAGATTCGCTGGGTGTTCGCCATAGCGCTGGTGCGGGCGGTGCTTCTTGCCTCGGCCGTTGTGGTGGCCGTGGCCGTAGCGCCCGGCTTGCACGCAATCTTTGCGGCCATGGCGATAGCCAACGTTTGCGCCTTTGTGGCGATTGCGGTGGCGGCGTCCTCCCGGGTGGGTCCGGCGGCGGTGGTTGACCTCGCTTTGTGGACCGAACTCATCCGGGGCGCGCTTCCGCTTGCCGGCAACGCTTTTGCGCTTACCGTGAGCCTGCGTGCAGGCCAGGTGCTGCTCATGTCCATGCGCGGACCTGTCGAAGTTGGTCTTTTGAGTGCGGCTTCGCGGGTAATAGAGGCCTTCACTTTCCTGCCCGAGGCACTGATGATTAGCGTCTACCCTCTGATGGCAGGTCTGGCCCCGAGCGACGCGTTGCGGTTGCGACAGACGGCACAGACCTCGTCAAGATACTTGGTCGCGGCAGTAGGCTTTCCCGTCATCCTTTGCCTGGTGGCGGGTCGTGAAATCATGGCGCTGCTTTACGGCGACGGTTTCTCGCAGGCCGGTCCCGTGCTTTCGCTGCTTTCGGTCATGGCGCTTCTCAGCGCTACCGGCACGGTAATCCTCAACCTTCTGGTTGCCGCGCACCGAGAACGCACCCTGTACCGGAATACGATGGTTTTCGCCGTCGCCAACGTGCTGCTTTGTCTGTTGCTTATTCCAGAATCGGGTTACGCTGGGGCGGCGTTTGCGATGGTGGTCACCAGCGCGGCATCGCAGCTTGCCCTGGCCCTGTTGCCTGCTACCCGTGACTTCGTCCGCCCCTGCCTGCGTTCGGCGCTCGGTGGGTTCGCGGCCGTCGGCTTGGCATATGTCGCAACCCTCTACCCGGCGCTCGGGCTTCCATTGCGCCTCACGGCCGGTGCCGTCGTATACTTTGCCGCGCTGTTCGTCTTTCGGGTGATCGACCGTACGGAGCTTTCGCGATTGGGGTCGGCGGCGATATTCCACAGCGGGAGCCGCCCCGATGAGTGACCGGACCTGCAATCTTTGCGGCTCGACTGACACACGCGGTTACCATGTGCAGTCCTACCGGGAGCTGTTCCGTTGTCGCAACTGTGGGTTGGTATACGCGGACCCGCTCCCAACTAACGAGGAGAAGCACGAGACCGAGAGGTTGGCCTACGAGGGCGAGGTGCTTCCCGAGACCGCCGAGTTCTTCCGCAACTGCAGCCGGGACTACAAGCCGGATGCCGTTATTCACGGGTTCGGCGCGATGCTCGAGTGGATTGAGACCGTATGCGAGCCCGGCAGGATTCTCGATGTCGGGGCCGGCACCGGGGTGTTCCTTCATTTGGCCAGAGAACGAGGTTGGGAACCCCACGGCATAGACATCTGCGACCTGAGCGCGGAGAAGGCCGCCCATGAGTTCAGCATAGATGTGCAGGTCGGCGATTTTATGCAGAGCGACCTGACGCCGGAGAGTTTCGACTGCATCACGATGCTCGACGTGCTAGAGCACTGCCTGGATCCCACCGCCTTTCTCGCGCGGGCGCGGTCACTGTTGCGCCCCGGGGGCGTGCTGTTCGTTGCCGTCCCCAATCAACGCTCGTTGCTGACGGTCTTGTTGGACCGCTACATATGGTTGGGTGGCCCGGGCGCCGATTGGTTTCTGGACCGCCTCTACGTCTCGCCGCACCTTTATTACTTCAATCCACGGCTTCTGGCAGAGGCCATCCGGAGGGCCGGCATGGAGACCATCGGGGTGCGCGGCGGAAACGTATATCTGGGCCGTTACCGCTTGCCGTTCTGGATGCGGACCGTACTGGCCCTGGTATTGCAGACCGGGAGCCTTGTCGGGATGAGTGCGCGCGTAATGGTTCTGGCCCGCAACCCTAGTTCTTCTCGCGCTCGAGGATGAACACGGCCCCCGAGCCCGGCGGCAGCCAGCGACGGTAGTCGATGCGGTATTTTACGCCATAGCCGTCGAGCGGGCGGAAACTGGCGACGTAACGGTCATCGACGACCCACCACCAACTCTTTAGCTCCGCAGCTTGCCCGATACGCGCCGTTTCCTTGTTCGGCCAGCGGTCGAGTTCCCTGGCCAGCCGCCAGCCGTTGAATTCCATGCCTCCGTCTATCTCCCGGGCGGTCACGCCGGTGGCCTCGAGTTTGGCCAGGCCATGCCAGCGGGCGCGGTTCCAGGCCATGTAGTCGTGCGTGCCGGCCACCGCGTAGAATGCCATCAGGGCCGCCAACGCCGCCGCCCCGCTGCCGAGCCGCAGCCCAGCGTGTGGGGCCAGCAGCGCGGCCAATGCAAAGGGCAGTACGGGAAGAAGGTAGCGGTCGAAGTAGAAACCGGCGTGCAGTAAAGAGCCCGCGAACAACAACAAGGCCGCCAGCGCGACGAAACACCTGCCCGGGTCACGATCGAGCTGGCCGCCGCTATTTATCGCGGCCGAGACCAGGACCGCAGCGCCCGTGGTTGCCATTAACGTCAAGACCAGCGCGAAGGCCCCGCCGAGCTGCGTGGGCGGTGGAAGGCCGAGGAATTGCGTATCGCGTAGTGAGCTTGCCCCGAGTCCGAGGTCGTAGATTAGATTGGTGAGGTAGGGCATGAGCGCGCCTTCGCGCAGGTAGAGGAACAGGGCTGTGGCACCGAGAACAAATATGGCCACGGTGGCGTGGGAACGTTCACGCCGCCCGGCTGTTCCGGCCAGCGCCACAGCCAGGGGAAACAGCAGGAGGCCCAGGTATTCGATGCCGCGGAAGGCCGAGTTGGCTAGTTCGAGGAAGGAGGCGGCTCCGAGTTCGGCGACCTTGTTCTCGAGTCCTGCCGGTGCGCCGTGGCGACCGAAGAGCCACAGGTTGAACAGAACGAAGACGATTGCCGGTAGCGCACCCGAGGCTGCGGCCAATTTGAGACGTGCCGGCCATGGTCGGTCTTTGTAAACGACGAGAGCTGTGAGCGCGGCGGCGGCGGCGACGAAGATGCCGTGCTGACGTACCAGCAGCGAGGCTGCGCAGAGCAGGGCGGCTGTCATCAGGACCATGGAACTTTGCCGGTGCAGTCCGCGGACGTAGAGGCAGCCGGCTCCCAGGGCCAGGGCGGTGAAGGGAAGGTCGGTCATGAAGGTAAAGGAGAGGTTCACGAACAGCGGGTTGAGCCCGAACAGCACCATGGCAAGTGCCGCTGCCTTGCCGCGTACGCCCAGTTGCCCGAGCAGTACGCCGAAACAGACCACTGCAACGAGGGCCAGGGCCAGCGTCGAGTAGCGAAGGGCCTCGAAGGAGAATCCCGTCAGCTTGCATACGAGCGCGCCGTAGGCGGCTTGGAAGACCAGGCTTGCCCCCGTCCAGGGGAGGAACTCCAGAACTCCGTCCTCACAGAGCTGCTTGGTCGTGTGGGCGTAGGACCAGTCGTCGCTGAGGGGAAAATCTCCGCCGGGGCCGACCAGAACGACCACCGTCACGGCGCAGGCGAGGACCGAAGCCACCCAGGCGGCTTTGGCCCCATAACCGTTCGCTGTGCCGACCGTTCCCACCGTCTGGTTAAGCTCCCTGGGCGAATTCTATCATGCCGGTTGCCGCGCGTTGCACGCCGCGCTTTGCTTGAGATATTATCCCCACGACGACTCCTTCCAGTTTGTCGGTATGAATAGTCCTTCCCCGAGAACTCTGTGGTCGCTGTTCCTGTTGGGTGCTCTCGCGCTACTGGCCACCGCGTGGACGCTAATCCGCTACAGCCAGCCCGATATCGTGCTCATTACGGTCGATACGCTTCGTGCGGACAATCTTTCAGCCTACGGATTCTATGGCCACAGCACGCCGGCTGCCGACCGTCTGGCCGCCTCGGGAGCGACCTTCGACAATGCGCACTGCGACGTGACTTGGACCACCCCTTCGATGGCTTCCACGATGACCGGCAATTACCCCCTGCGCCACGGTCTGCGGTCCAACTTCCACCGGCTGGCGGATGCGAACGTTACCGTTGCCGAGAGGCTTCGGGACGCCGGATATAGAACGGCTGCCGTGGTCGGCTCTTACCCCCTCCATTCCGTCTACGGCCTGGACCAGGGGTTCGACGTGTACGACGACAAGTTCACGGTGCCGTTGATAGTGACCTCCGATGAGCCCGTTACCGCCCTTGGCGGGGACGATGCAGATTGGAGTCAGGACGCCGAGGAGCAGCAGAATTTTCTTCGGGAGAAGTCGCGGCACGATAGCCGCAGACTCGACAGCGAGGTGACCGAGGCGGCCGTCGAGGCGCTAAAACGCCTTCGCTCCCGGTCTTTTTTCTCTCGTAGGCCACCGTTCTTCTTATGGGTGCACTATTTCGGTCCCCACTCGGTGCCGGACGACCGCCTGCACTTTCTCGTCAATTTCAAGCGCCATATCGACACTTACGCGGAGAAGGTAGTGCGAACCGACAAGGAGGTCGGCAGATTGCTCGATGCTCTCGATGGTTCGCGCATCACCAACAACATGATGGTGGTCTTTCATTCCGACCACGGCGAAGCCTTGGGGGAGCACAAATTCGTGGGCCACGGACGCTTCTTGTACGAGGACAATCTGCGCATTCCGCTCATCGTGAGCTGGCCTCGCCGGATACCCGCCGGCTGGCGCAGCCCCGAGTTGGCCGCCAACGTCGACATCGCGCCGACCATGCTACAAGCCGCCGGTATCGAGGTCGCCGGGCGGGGCATGGACGGGCGCTCGCTGTTGCCCCTGATTGAAACCGGACTCCCGGCACGCGAGGCCATGTATTGTGAGACATACATGCCGGCGCATTCCGTGTTTGCCGAAGACGGCAAGTTGGCAGACGGAACACGCGTAAAGGTGGGGGTCAGCCGCCGCGGCATGCTCAAACCGCCGTGGAAGTACATAAGGACCGAGCCGCAGCCCCTTTATGACGATCCCGGAATCGAACTGCCCGGGGAACTGACGGAAAGTTTCCTTGGCGCCGAGCTCTACAAGCTCGACTCCGATCCCGGGGAATTGGAGAACATGGCGGGCAAGGGAAAGGCCATCGAATGGAACCTCGGTAAAACGCTTGCCGAGTTGACGGCAGCCGCGACCGAGACACTCGAAAGCGGTTCGATCGAGGTTTCCGAAGAACACCTGGGAAAACTGCGCAGCCTTGGGTACGTCGAGTGACGCTGGCGAGCAGCCGCGGATGAAACGCGACCTTTTGACGGCGCTCGCTGTCTTCTTGGTGGGGATGGCCTACTTCTCGCTGTTCCTCGATTACGGGATGAACTTCGAGGACGAGGGCACGCTCCTTTATCAGTTTGACCGCATAGCCGGTGGGCAGGAGCCCTACCGGGACCTACATGTGGGATACACGCTCGGGGTCTACTACGTCCATTCCTTCCTGCAGGGCCTGTTCGATAACTCGGTCGTGCCCGGCCGCCTGCTGCTCGCCCTTATGAACAGCACGACCATGGCATGCCTGGCTCTCATCGGAATGCGTATGGCAGGCCCCATGGTGGGAGTCGTGGCCGCGCTGTTCTACATGTCCCTGCCGCCGGTCTACACGGGCAACTTTGCCTCTTTCAACACCCCGTATCCGGTTTGGTACAACCTCGCATTCTGGACCACCGGTCTCGTTTGCACGCAGCGTTTTGCCCTCTACGGAAGCATCCGCTGGCTGGTGGCCGCGGGGTTGGCCGCCGGATTCGGGTTCTTTTTCAAGCCCAACGTCGGGCTGTTCCAGCTCGCGGCTTCGATGATGATCGTGTTGTCGGCGGTGCCGCCGGGGGCGGGTGGCCCTAGCTCGGAGCTTGTCCGGCGTCTCCAGAAACCGTGGTGGTGGTTGGTATGGGCATCCGTGCTCTTCGGCCTCTTTGTGGTCTTTGCGGGTAGCGCGGGGCGGCGCGAGGTGGTCATGTTGATCTTGCCCGCCTTGGCTTGCGCGGTCCTGGTCCTGTGGCGGTCGCGGACGGTGGCTCCGGTGGATGGCGCACCCAATATCGTGGTGGCCAGCGCCTGTCTCACCGGCGCCTTTCTCGCCGTGAACCTCCCATGGCTCGGCTACTTCCTGTCGACCATGCCGCTGGACCGTTTCATCGTGCGTGTGATGTTCGTGGCCTCTGGCTTCGAGCAGTACTTCTTCAGGCCTCACCCGCTGGTGTGGTTTTCGTGCTGGTTGACCATTGCGGCGGCGGCCGCAGCGGCGGTCGGGCCGCGTCTTGTCCGTTCCGCAGGTTTGCGGGCCACTACGGTGGCGTTTGCGGGCGGCGCGGTGGCGGCCGTGTTGTTTATCTTGGTAGCGGTCACCAGCCCTATGCCCAAGGGGCTCGTTGACGCGGTCATGAGCCAGTTCCAGGAGAAGATTTTCGGGGTCACCATAGGGGTCCACTGGGTGCTCTTGTGCGCGTGGGTTTTCGGGCTTTACCGGGCACGCCCCGAGCGCGAGCGCCGCGAGAGTACTTTGGGGATAAGCGTTCTGAGCATCGGCTCGATTTTCCTCTACCTGCAGGTCTACCCGCGAAGCGACATTATGCATTGGGTCACATCCGCGCCGGTCACGATGACGGGTGCCGTCGTGCTGCTCGGCCTTGCCGCCAAAAACTGGTCCCAGGGGGCCGGGCCATTGCGGCGGGCCGCAATGCAAGCGCTCTTCCTGGCACCTGTCGTGTTCGTGGCCATCCTGAGGGTCTCGCCCGGCATAGCCACCGTCGTTGATGTGGAAGGAATGCGGCCCGTTAGACCCCCGGCCATCGAGCTACGCAGCGAACGGGCGCCGATATGGATGAACGTAGGGCGGGCGCAGAAGTACGAATCGCTGTCGCAGCTAATCGCTTTCCTGCACGACAAGACCGAACCCGACGAGAAGGTGTTCACCTTTCCGAGCCTGGACGTCGTCTCCTTTCTCGCGGGAAGGGACAATCCGACCCGCCACGGCTATTTTTTTCCGCGCTGGCCCGGCCACGAGGTCGAGGCCGAAGTTCTCGCCGTGCTCGAAGAGAGGCCGCCGAGGTTCGCGGTCGTTCTTCATGAGCACTCGCTGTTTTTCTCGAATGCCCCGGTGTTCTATTACGCGCTCGGGGAATTTCTCGAGAAAAACTACCACCCCCACGTGCAGATAGGCCGCTACGCCGTTTTGGCCCATAACAGGCTGGGGCCCGCCGGAACGCTCGAGCCCCCCAGGTCTCTGTCAATAAAAGAGGCGCTTGACCCGGAATTGCACGAACGTGTCGTGGCCACGATGGGTGCCGGCGATACTGCGTCCAAGGTGCGCATGCTCGGCTATCTGCGCAGCCTTTTGCTCGAGACCGACTATCCTCCCGTCACTTGGGCACTAAAGCTTCCCGAACAAGAGGTCCGCGACGCCGCCATGCGGGCCCTGGCCCGTGCCCGCGACGCGGAGGTGGGCATGGCCCTGCTGGGGGCCGTCGAGGCCGGCCGCCTCTCGGCACGCGAGCGCTCGCTCGCCCTCCGGGTTATTCCCACGCAGATAAGCCCGGAGATGGTCCCCGTGTGCATGGGGCTTACGCAGGCGATGGACCCCCGCATAGCCGAGATGGCAGTTGTCTGCCTGAGCTATATGGCGCGCTATGGATATCTGGAGTCGTTCTGGCCGGGGCGCTCCACGTTGCCCGGCACCCCGCTTCTCGGCAACGACCCCCGTTGGATACGCATGGTCAGGCGCTGGATACAGAACCCCTTCGCGGATACGCGGGTTCGTATCTTTGCCGCCTACGTGGCCGGCGAGGCCGCCGCGCACCGCTTGCAGGATGAGCATGTGTCCATGCTCTGCAATGTCGGTGATGCGCCCGTTGCGGCTCTCGAGGCCACGACGAGCGGGGAACTTAGCGCCGAGATTAGCGCCGAGATGCGAGCCAGCCTGGCGGCCCTCAGGCTCGAACAGGGCACCTGCGGCAGAGAGGTCATAAGCGGCCGCGCCGACCAGAAGCTGGCCCTGTTCGGCAGGCAGCTGACCGCCAAGCTGCTCTTCCTGCTCGGGATGGTCCGTAACGGTCAGGCCCCTGTGGTCGCGGAACAGGCCGTCAAGCTGATTGCCTACGATGACATGCTCGCGCCACGCGTGGCCTTGTCGGTATTGCGCGAGGTTCCCGATGCCGAGCGTTATCTAATCGAATTAATCGCTGCCGACGAACCGCCCGGAACACGTCAGCGCGCAGCATGGCTGGCCGCGCTCGCCGGGGGCGAGCGGACGATGGAGGCCTTGGCGAACGCGGTCGATGATTCCGAGGCCGGTACCCGTATGGCCATAGCCTGGGCGCTTGGCAGCCGTGGCGGGGAGGCCGAGCGCGGCATCCTCGAACGCCTGTCGGAGGATGCATCGACCGACGTGCGAGAGTTCGCCACCGTTGCTCTCAGGCGTATGGACGCCCGTCTGTAGTTAGGCGGTTCAGTCGCGCACGATACTGCGGATTTTCTCGACCGGCACCTCGACCGCGCGGTGGACCAGGTAGGCCGCTATCGTAGAGAAGGTCAGCGAGAGCGGCAACATAACGTAGGAATGCGGGCGACCGCCGGGTCCTACATCCCAGCCTCCGATGCCTGCGGCGAATACGATGAGCGTTCCGACGTGGAAGTGGAAGAGGAACACGGGGTAGGAAAGGTCCCCGAGCAAGCGGTCCGCCCCTGCTAGGGCCTTCGGTAGCGCCTTGCCGTCCACATGCGAGAGCAGATAGACGAGGCAGGCACCGAGAAAGAACTGCACATAGAACCCGCTGCCGTGCACGTCGCCCCACAAGGTGGCCCCCCCTAGCGAACCGCCCACGAAGAGCAGGCCCACGACGACGGAGGGCCATGCCGGGAGCTTTCTATTCAGCCGCAGAAAGTAGAGCATGCAACCCGTGCTGAAGGCCAACGAAGCTGCCGGGAGGGGGCCGTAGCGCAGCGGGAAGGACCAGTCGTGGTAAACAATCCACGCCGTGTACGCCACGCTTGCCAGGAACCAGGGAATGGCCGTGTAGCGCGAGCGCGCCAAACCAAAGGCCATCATGATGTAGAAACACAACTCGACGTGTAGTGACCAGGTTATTGGAACCAATCTGAATCGGATAGTGCCAATGCCGGGCTTGAGGCCGAGAATAGTAATATTTTTAAGCCACTGGTCCCACGGGTCCGGCATCGACACATGGAGGTTGATGGACTTGACCGCATCGGGCACCAGCAGCAGCAGTAGGATGCTGCAGAGTACGGCGACCCAGTAGGGCGGATATATTCGTAGCGCGCGGTTGAGGAAGTAACGCCAGATGCCGCGCGGCATGAGCCAGTACCGTTCGTTTAGGACCAGCGACATCAGGTATCCGCTGATAACGTAGAAGGAGAACACCGCATAGTGTCCGTTCCAGTTCCACTGTCCAAAATAGATTGGCCAGTGGTGGCCGAACACCACCATGTTCGCAAGGATGTATCTGTATGTTCCGAACACGGTGCGCCCGTGGAGTATGCGGCTTGCTAGGCGGCGCTTTTCCGGGCGGTGGGAATACTACGCAGGGTCAGCGTGCCCACGGCGTAGATTACGACGGCGAGAACCAAGGTGGCTCTAAACCCGTAGGACATCGAGAGTATCGTCGCCAGGACAGAACTCAGAACGGAGAAAAATCCGTTGACCGCCCAACCCCAGGCCACATACTGCTCCTTGTGTACGGTCAGGTCCGATACGGTGGCCAGACCGAGCGGCATGAAGGCGCCCAGGCATATCCCCAAGGGGAATACGAAGATGATGGAAGTGGCGACCCTCACCGCAAGCGGGGTCCCGATGAGGCCGTTGATGAGAGGCGTGATACCGAAGAGGTAAAAGCCGGTTACCACCAACAGTGAACAGAATATCACCGTAAGGGCAGAATTACGCCGATCGAGGTAGCGCTCGCTGAGAAGGCTTCCTATGCCAGTCGATACCAGTATCGCCATAAGCGTTACCGTGAGCGAGTAGGTGGGGTATCCCAGGAACAGCGTCAACCGTTGTATCAGGTAAACCTCGTACAACATGAACCCCATCCCGAGCGCTCCGAAGTAGAGGATGGCGTGCGAACGGTAGGGCAGCTCCGCCCATGTTTTGCGGATGACCACGAAAGGCAGCAGCAAGAATATGGCCGCGAAACAGGCAGCGAAGACGAGAACGAACAACAGGACCCGTTCGCCCAGGGCGTCTTCCATGTCGGACAACCTGGTATTGCGTACGCGCTTGCCCGTGATGACATCCCGAAATCTGGCGAAGTGCCAGAAGAAGGGGGAATCATCGGTTATAGCGTGTACCGCGTAGCCGTAATCGTCGAGCCATGATGTAAGTTCGTCGTCGCCGAGCGTTATCACCTTGTTGACGGGGCCGTCGTCAAAGGTGCGCCCCCAAGCGTGCCTGACCTCGCTGTTTTCCACCCTTCCTACCGCAGCTATGAAGGCGTCGATATCGGTCTGGGTGAACCCTTCTCTGCTCAGCAACAGGGTCGATAGCGAGAAGAGACTCGGGGAGGTCGCTACCAGAACGTGCTTCTCGAAATCGTCTACCCCTATTGACCGGAACGCTTCCCTGGCCGTGGCGGCGTAACGCGCGGTTCGGTTGGGCTTTGTGGCGTAGGCGACCTCGCCGAACTGCATGCAGATGACACCGCCCTCTTTGAGGTGGGCGAGACTGTCGGTAATCATTTCCTGCGTGTACAGATAACTTTCCGAAAGGACGAAGGCGCCGGCGGTCGCCGCATTCATCGCCGAGTAACTGTCCGGGGCAACGAAATATATGATGTCGTATTTCTTGCCCGACTCCTTCATGAACGACCGCCCTTCGGCGTTGATGAGGGAAACGCGGTCTATCTCGGGCAGATGGCCGGAATAGTCGGCGAAATGGTCGGTAAGCAAGGAGACGGTCACCGGGTTCAACTCTACCGCGGTGATGTGCTTGGCGTCGAAATGTAAGGAGGCGAGTATTTCGTGCCCCCCGGCCGAGCCGATGATAAGAATCTCGGGTTCTTTCGGGCCGACCTCGAAAGGGAACGAACGCAAGTCGGTATCGAAGCGCGACAGTGTCGAAATGTCGCCGTTGAAACGGTGCAGAGTGGAACCGAGAAGGCCGTCATGAATAATCATGCGCAGCTTGTCGCCCGAAAGCGGCCACTCGAGCAGGTCGATGCGAAACACCGGATTCCACTTCGAGAACATCACGTTCTTCACCGGAGTACGGTTATCGCTCATGGTCTTCATGCTGTCGGGGACCGGGTCCGGCAGTCTGTGTGGCATGACGACCATGGCCGCCATGGCCAAGCACACCACAATCGAGGCCGAGAACAACGCTCTGGACTCTTGGTAGGCCAGCCTCAGACCGGCGGCTGTCAGCGCGAAACCCGCCAGATATACACAAGCCGGGGGGCTGATAATGGCCATCAGCGGGACGCAGAGCGCGCAGCCGAGAGAGGCGCCGCAGAGGTCAGAGAAATAAAGTCTGTTGATGTCGGATGGGTGTCTTCCAAACATCGCCGCAATCATGATTCCGATGGGCAGGAAGGCGGCGAACAAGGCCGAACATATAAGTGCCATCGCGAGCAGCTGCTTCGGGTCCTCCCACAGCGTCGTCGTATTTAACTCGATGAGCGAGATTGCGAGGTATCCCAGT
>CAYXZP010000026.1:17042-21600 GCA_964469485.1 uncultured Myxococcales bacterium
CCGACCACCAGACCCCCGGTCAAACAGGAGGCCGATATCAGTCTCTCCAACGACAGGCGTCTGAGTCGTGGGAAAATCGCCACGAACACGCCGCCGGCGCCGAAGCCCAGCAGCGCGATTCCTATGATGAGGTAGGTGAAATAGTAGAACAGCTTGTAGGAGAACACGCGGGTGTAACTCGTTTCGAGCAACAGGGCCGCGAAGGAGATGAGAAATATCTCTAGGTATAGCTTGTTCGGCCGCATGGGGTCGGTGTTCGTGTGGGGGAGGCGCGTCAAGTCTGCCCTAGCTATGGGGGCATTACAACGGCGGCCCCGGGCACCGGGCCACCGAGGGTAGGAAGCCGTCCTTGCATAGCGTGTCGATGACGCCGTCGGCCATGAGCTGGTTTCCCCGGGGGGTCAGGTGCGGGTCGAGCAGGGGAAGGAGCATCGTTACTCTTACACCCTGTCCGGCAAAGAACGGTGACGTGTCGTATACGGGCAGGTCCTTGGCCTTGCCGAACTCGCTGAGCCGCCTCATTGCCTTGGCCGGCGGCCGGAAGCGACCCCCGCCCACATCGTAGAGAAAGATGGCGAGGTCGGTGCCATTTCGTCTCAGCAGTACGTTTATCCTGCCGAGTTCGTTCCGGCTTGCGAGCCAGCCCCTGTCTGTGCGTGCGAACGGGTCCGGCACCAGCTGATTCTTCATAAAGGCCACGGCTTGCAGAGCTTCGCGGCTCGGCCGGTAGAAGGTTCTGCGGTGGAAGAACGTCCCCCATTCATACAGACGGCTCGTCGCAACCGTACGGTGATGCCAACGTTGGGCGCCAGACCTGCCGGCCACCATCTCGCGGCGGTAGATGTTATCCAATTCCCTATCGTTTCTGACGTACAGTAGCACGACCAGGTCGGGCTCGAGCCGGTCGATTTCCGTTTCGAGGAAGCGTCTCTGTTCGGAAGTGTTCCAGCCGGCTACGGCGGCTGTGACAATGTCTACTGACGGAGCGGATAGAGAGTCCCGTATGCGGTAAGGGAATGAGTCGTCCTGGGTGACTCCTTGCCCGACGGCAATCGAATCGCCGAGAAGCAGTATGCGGAACCTGCCCGCGGGTTTGGGTAGCTCGGGTTCGCGGTCGCGCATGCCGAGGGAATTGAAATACGCCGGTGCTCCCCAGAGTTTGAAACTTGCATCGCGGGGGTGGCGGAAGTAGCCGCCTTCTGCATCCAGCTCCATAAGGGCGACGTACTTGCGTAACTCGTGGAGGCGGTCGTCCACCTCGAGTCCCGCCAAACGCAGCGCCGTTTCTGCAAGTGCCAATGTGGCCAGCACGGCGGCCACCAGAATCAGAGTCTTTCTGAGCAAGACGATACTTGTGGCGCGCCGGCCGCCTACTGGATGTAACCGAGGGCGCGCAGTTTCTCCTCTCGGGCCTTGTCGACGACATGTGCTTCGGCCGTGGCCACGTTGCGCTTGCCCACAAGCTCCGCCGCGAGCGCGCGCGCCCGGGCCTCGCAATCATTTTGATATCCGTCGAGCGAACGCTTCAGTTTGTGGATAAGCGGCGCGGTGTTGGCAGCGTACAGGTTTTCCGTCTCTCCCGGGTCCTCGTCGAGGTCGTAAAGTTCGTAACGGGGGCCCTTGGGAGTACGTATTCTCACCAGGCGGTGGGGCCAGTGGGTTACCGCGAAGGCCGGCCGTATCCAGGACTTGTCCATACCGTTATATGTGAACGCGTAAGGCGACCGCGCCTCCGAGAACAGCGGCGCCGGGGCGACGGCCTCTCCCTCGAGGATGTGGGCGGCCATCGACCTTCCTCCTATCTGCTTCGGGGTATCGAGTCCGAGCAGGTCCACGAGCGTCGGCAGAAGGTCCATCAGGGCCATGGGCCCGCTTCTGCGCACGCCTTCGGGCAATAGTCCGGGCGCGTGCATGAGCATCGGCACATGGAGAATCTCGCTGGTCAGGTGTGCTCCGTGGAGGCGGCCTCCGTGTTCCCCGAACTCCTCGCCGTGGTCGGCGGTAATGACCAACAGCGTGTTTTCGAGCAACCCCATCTGCTTTAACCGTTCGAGGAAGCCCGCGACCTCGTCGTCGGTATATCTAATCAGGCGGTCGTAGCGGTCCACATCCGTGCGCTGGGACCTCGGCGCCCCCTTGGGTGCCCGAAACAGGTGGTTGTACGCGGGCGGCGGCAGGTAGGGATTG
Source organism: uncultured Myxococcales bacterium (assembly GCA_964469485.1). Lineage (GTDB taxonomy): Bacteria > Desulfobacterota > Binatia > UBA1149 > CAYXZP01 > CAYXZP01. The sequence continues at coordinate 19,230 of CAYXZP010000026.1, forward strand.
TGGACCTGGTAGGTGTGCAGGAACAGGAAGAAGGATTCATCCTGGTGGCCTTCGAGCCAGGCCAGTCCGCGTGCGAGCGTTCGTTCTATGTGGCCGCCCGTCACCTTCAGTTTGCCGCGGCGCTGCACCCCCTTCTCCTCATAATAGGCCTCGAAGCCGCGGTTATAGCCGACCGGCCCCATCAGTAAGGCGTTTTCAGTTGCCGCCGCCGTGCGGTATCCCGCCGACCTCATTATCTCGGCGATATTCAGCACCCAATCGCGTTGGCGGCCGATTACGTTGTCCTTTGTGGTGGTCACCGCCGTGGTCGGCCGCATGCCGGTCATCATTGCCATGTGGCCGTAGAAGGTCTCCGTCGATTGCGCGATGGTCCGGTCCACCACCACGCCGGATAATCCAAAGAGGCGGTCCATTGTGGGCGAGGTGTCTCTGCCGTAGCCATATATGCCCAGGTGGTCGGCCCGTAGGGTATCGAGAGAGATTAGGATGACGTTGGTAGGCCGCGGCTTGGTGGCCGTTCTGGTCAGTACCGGTGCAGTGAAATAGGCCCGTGGTTGACCGCTACTGCCGGCTTCCGGTTCGTCCGCCCGCGCCTCGAATCTGAACTCGGTCTTACCCTCCCATGCGCCGAGGTCTATGCGCGCCTCTTTCCAACCGTCCCCGCCCTCGACGCGGTCCTCGAGCAGTATTTGGCTATGAACTCCAGAGTCGGCGGTTATCTTGAAAGTGGCTCCGCCCCCCTCTCCGTCCATACCGTAGGCTAGCTCGAGCCGGGTTCGTTTCGGGACCGTTGTGGCGATGGCCAGGACACCGCCCAGATGGTTAGTGCGCGGCATTTTGAGGATAACGCGCGTGTCGTTCTGTATTGCGGCTCGTGGGTAGGTGTCGGTGGTGCCGGCTACGCGCGCTCCGGAAGCGTAGAGCTCATCGGCGAGTCGGGCGGCCACTTCTCTCCCATCGTAGGCAATCGGCTTCGAACACCCAGCGGCCAAGAGAAGCAAGGCCACAATCTTCCAGCGTTTCGACGGCACGCGCAGACGTTACACGAAACATGACCTAGCTCAACGAGAGAACGGTTAAGCGAGAGAAGGCCCGTGTGACCGCATAGCTCAGCGCAAGGCAGAGCGCCCAGCCTGCCGCCATGCGAAGTATCCACCACGGCTCCAAGAACTGTTCCGGGGCCGGGGCGCCGAGGAACCGTTCCACTCCGACGCCGAGCAGAAGGATGTGAATCAGAAAAATGCCGTATGAATGGCGACCGAGCCTGGCCAGTCCCGCGGCGGTACGGCTCTCGCCCCGGCCAAAGACCACGGCGAAGGCCAAAGCCATGGCCGCATAGATGTAGAACATCGAAGCGGGACGGAAGATGGTCGAGGCCATACGAAGTTCTAGGGTCGAGGAAGGCGGGTGCACCATGGCTAAGAAGCCCAGGAACATAAGCATTGCCGCAGCGGCCACGAGGACCCCCGCTGCCAAACGCTGCGCAAGTCCCACACGCGACAAGTGGCCGAGGTGGGGGGCAAGCGCCAAGCCCGCGACCATATATAAGAGGAAGAAGGCCGGTAAGGTCAGCGTACCGGCCGGCACCAAACCCATGCTCGAGAGCTTCCAACATCCGGCACTGAGTGCCGCCCCGGCTGCCGCCGTCGCTATTGCATGTGCCGGCGAGATACTTGCGACCCTGGCCAGGGGCCGCAGCAGGGGCCAGAGCAGATAGAACCCGGCGATAAGGGGGATGAAGTAGAACTGTGGGCCCGCTCCCCCCGTCAGCAAGAGCGAGGCAAGACGGCCCGGTGGCCACAAGAGCGCGGGGTCGGTCCCAGCGGCCACGAGCAGGCTCCACGACAGGTAGGCCGGCAACAGACGCGCGGCCCGGTGCTGCAGAAAACTGCCGTAGGCTCGGGCCGTCATGGGTTCCGAATATCTCAGCGCCAGTCCGATGCCCGAAAGCATGACGAAAAGGGGGACGCCAAAACCCGTTAGCAGGTGTAGTGCGGCGGCGGTCTTACCTGCGGTGTGGCCGAGTGGGGCCACCAGCAAGTAGCCCCAGGTCACGTGCAGGCCGACGACCGCCGTAATCGCAATGCCGCGCAGTGTGTCGAGTTCGGCGATGCGTTCTGCGGGGGTCTCTTTCACGTCCGAGCCTTGCGGAGGTTATAGGTCAGCGAAGGCGGCCGCCAATGGCGGGTGCCCCGGCGTCGATGAACTGTATAATCGGACCATGCAAGGCGGGTCCCTGAAGAACTGGCGCGCGGCTTTCCCTGGTATCCCCGCCGAGTTGCTGGCACCGGTCCGCCCGTCCGGTCCGCAGCCGCTGTCGGTGGCCGAACCTTTGGCCGGGGCCGGTATCGAGGACTTTGTCGCCGAATGC
>CAYXZP010000026.1:21610-22810 GCA_964469485.1 uncultured Myxococcales bacterium
CGGTGGTCATCAACGATGGCCACCGCCACACCGATAGCCGCGGTTTTCTCGACTCCCTGTTCGGGATGTCAATTGAACTACCGGAACTGCGCCTGTTGGTGGCAGCGGGAAGCCACAGGGCGGGCGAACAGGAAAGAGCCGGACACCTCGCGGCCCAGGCCGGACCCTGGCTCGACCGTTTCAAGAACGTTGCCTGGCATGATGCCTATGACGATGCGGCACTGGTCACCGTCGGCGAGGCTGCTTACCACGCCTGGATGACCGAAGGAGGCCATTATCTTGGCTGTGGAAGCATGGAACCGCACTACTTTGCCGGCATTACCGGGGCGCACAAGACACTGACCATTGGCGTGATGTCGCGTGCCGGCATCGAGGCCAACCACGCTGCCGCGATGTTGCTGGCGGCACGACCGATGAAGCTCGAGGGTAATCCTGTTCACGAAGGGGTGGTTCGGGCCATAGCCGCGCTCGAAGCATCGGGCGCTCGCATGTTCGTTCTCAATCAGATCATAGTCGACGGCCAGGTAGTTGCACGTACGGCCGGCCACCCCATTGCCGCCCTTTACGATGGCCTGGGGGAGGTTCACACCCACTACGTGAAAACGGTCAAGGCCCGTTGCGACCTGGTCGTGGCCTGTGTTCGCCCCCCCCTGGACAGGGACCTCTACCAGGCCGACAAGGGGATAAAGAACACCGAAATTGCCGTGTGCGACGGTGGGGTCCTTTTGTTGGAAGCTGACTGTGGTCAGGGCGTGGGTTTGGACCAGTTCGTAGACCTGTTGCGCGAGGCGCCCGACCACGTGGCTGCGTTGGCCGTCGTCGAACGCCGCGGTTACCGGCTCGGCGACCATAAGGCCGTGCGGCTGCGTGGGCTGGGCGACGGGCGCGGGGTGAGGATAGGAATCGTGAGCCGCGGTCTGCCCCCGAGCCTTGGCGACGAGATAGGCCTGCCCGTGTTTGAGACACGCGAAGCGGCGGCCGTGTGGGCAAGGTCCCTTCTTCCGGCCGATGCGCGGGCCTTGTTGGTCCGGGATGCCGGAAATATCTGCATAGAACTTAGCCCATGAGCGAACGGTCGGACCAGCCCGAGTGGCGGATTTGCGCGAGACGACCGCGTGGGAACACCCAGTCTCGAGCCTGCGAAAGGGACCCGGAGTGGATCATCTCCTACCTCTCCGCGGCCGCGCGGTCTCCCGGTGG
>CAYXZP010000026.1:22820-25856 GCA_964469485.1 uncultured Myxococcales bacterium
CCGAGGTCTTGCGTCGCTCGGATGCGGTCATAGCCGTGGGGGCGCAGTCTTCGCTTACCGGTGGGGCCACTCCCTTTGGTGACAGCGTTCTTTCGACCGAGCGCATGGCCGATATTGCAAGATGGGACAGCGCCGCTCTGACCGCCGGTCCGGGTCTTGTGCTGGCCGTACTCGAGAGCGAACTAGCCGGGCGCGGCATGTACTACCCGCCCCTGCCCACCTTTAATGGGGCCACCGTGGGGGGCACGGTGGCGACCAACGCAGCGGGTGCGGCTACCTTTAAGTATGGGACCACCCGTGACTGGGTCGAAGGGCTGAGCTTGGTGATGGCAAGCGGCGAGGTTCTCGACATAGAGAGAGGCCGCAGCTTCGCTTCTCCCGACGGCCACTTCGAAGTTGAGACAAGCGATGGCCGTGTCACTCCTATTCCCTTGCCGGGCTACACCATGCCCGATGTTCCCAAGCATTCGGCCGGTTATTTCTGTAGGCCCGGGATGGACCTCATCGACCTCTTCATCGGTGCCGAGGGAACCCTGGGGGTGGTCAGTTCCCTACGCTTGAGGCTGGCTACTGAGCGGCCGGCCTGCTTCGTTGCCCTTTTGTCCCTAGCTAGCGAAGATGCGGCACTAGCGCTCACCGATGAACTACGCCAGGCCTCGCGGTCGGGCGACATAGACCTGGCCGCCATAGAGTACATGGACCGCCGCTCGCTCGAACTGGCAGCCGGGGCCCCGGCAACGCGCTCCTTGCCCTTGCGCTCCGGGACCGAGGCGGCCCTTTTACTACAGGCCGAACTGCCGGCCGACACTACGGGCGACCAGGCCGCGGCCGAGATTTCCAACCCGCGCGGCGGTGGCCGACTGGCCAGGCTCTGCCGCATGTTGCGCGACCATGGCGTGTTCGATGATGCGGCCGTGGCCCTACCCGGCCAGGACAAACAGCGGCGCGCGCTCTTCGAGGTCCGGGAGGCGGTGCCGGAAGCGGTCAACGCCCGTGTGGCCGGCGTGCAGCGTGCAGGCCACCCGACGGTGAGCAAGGCGGCCAGCGACGTAATCGTGCCGTTCTCAAGGCTAGCCGAGGCCATTTCCGGCTACCGGGCGGCAATGGAGGGCCGCGGCCTTGACCACGCCATCTGGGGTCATGTTTCTGACGGCAACCTGCATCCCAATGTGATTGCTAATAGCGGCCAGGAGATGGAGCGTGCCCGTGAGGCCCAGCTCGAGATTGGGCGTATTGCTATCGAACTCGGCGGCTCGCCGATGTCGGAACACGGGACCGGACGTAATCCGGTGAAACAGGCCCTTCTTGGGGAACTCTACGGCGATGCCGGCATTGCCGAGATGCGCGCCGTCAAGGACGCTCTCGACCCCGGCGGCATCTTGTCGCCCGGCGTCATGTTCGCCGCCGCTGCTGCTGGGGAGGCCGGGTGATGGCCGCTGCAGCCCGGTCGACCGAAGTGCTGGTGGTCGGAGCTTCCGGCCTTTTGGGCGCTTCGCTGATGGCCGAACTGGCCAGTGCCGGTATCGATGCCGCCGGAACATTCCTTGCCAGGGCCGGACCCGGACTGCTCGCGCTCGACCTTGGCGACCGGGAAAGTGTTGGCCGCACCCTGGACGAGCTACGACCGCGCGTGGTCATCAACACAGCGGCCGAGAGCAACGTCGACCTCTGCGAACGGGAGCCCGAACGTTCGTACCGCTCCAATGTCGAGGCTGTTGCTACGCTGGCCCGAGCTTGCCATGAGGCCGGCTCGCGATTGCTCACTTTCTCCAGCGACTATGTCTTCGGTGATGGAGAGGGCCCACACGAGGACGGTGAATCGCCGGTGCCGCTCAACGTATACGGCCAGCATAAGTTGGAAGCCGAGGGCAGGGCTGCAGAGCTAGCCGCGGACCATCTCGTCATAAGGGTCTGCAACCTCTACGGTTACCAAGCCGGAGGTAAGAACTTCGTGATGGGTCTGATTGAGAGGCTATCCCAGGGCCGGCCCGTCCAGGCTCCCCACGACCAGTGGGGGTCTCCGACCTTGGCATCCGACCTGGCACGGGCGGTCCTCCTTGTAGCCCGCTCCGAGCTGTGCGGGACCGTCCACATGGCCGGCCCCGAGAACCTCGACCGTCTCAGCTTTGCCCGGCGAACCGCCCTAGCGCTCGGTTTCGATAGCTCGGCGGTTGAGGGGATAGCAACGGCCGAGCTATCGCAGGCAGCCAGGCGTCCCTTGCGCGGGGGGCTGCTGAGTTCGCCCTCGGTGGCGGAACTTGGAGTTCGGTTATGCGGCATAGACGGTGGGCTCGTTCGTGTGCGCGCTGATATGGAGGCGGCTCTAGCCGCCGGCGATTAAGGCGTGTCGCCCAAGTAGCCGAGCGAACGTAGTTTCTCGCGCAACTGGGGGTCTGTGTCGGGCTGAACCGGGTTCTTGACGGTCCCGGGACCCCATCCATAGATGGCCTCGAGTTCCCTTTCGCGGTCCGCCGAGCGTGCCTCGTAACCGTCGAGCAGGGGACGCAGGGCTAGGGCCTGCTCGTGACCGGGCCGGTACAGGTTCCGGCTCTCTGCAGGGTCGCTGTCGAGAGCGTAGAGTTCCCAGCGAGGCCCCGCCTTGCTCCGCACCCTGACCAACCGCCAGGGCCAGCGGGTCACGCCCAGGGAAGGCGGCATCCAGTCCTCCCGCTGGCCGCCATAGGTCGTGAACACGGCACCGCGTGCCTCGGCGAAGATGTCCCTAACCTTCTGGCTCCGACCGGTGCGAAGATAGGCCGCCAGAGAGCGGCCGTCGAGCCCCTGCGGCACTGGCAGCCCCATAAGGTCTAACAGGGTCGGCATCAGGTCGGCCACGCTCATCGGGCCCTTCCTACGAACTCCCGTCGGCAGTATGCCCGGGGCGTGAAAAAGGATGGGCACACGTAGGACTTCGGCCACGACCTGTGCGCCGTGGCCGCGGCCTCCGTGTTCCCCGAACTCTTCACCGTGGTCGGAGGTTAGGACAATGATGGTGTCGCCGGGCACACGGGCCTCGATCGTCTCGATAAGGGTGGC
>CAYXZP010000027.1:0-24957 GCA_964469485.1 uncultured Myxococcales bacterium
ACCGAGGGCGAGCCCTTCCACGGCGGCATGCGCTTTCTCAAGCGCCTCGACTGGCACGAGGACCACGACAGCTTTCTGGCGGCCAAGTTCAAGGCGGCCGGCCTGGTCTCTTTGGGCAAGACCAATACCCCCGCACTGGGCGTGACCGTTACCACCGAGCCCAGGTCCTACGGCCCTTCGCGCAATCCCTGGAACACCAGCCATTCCACCGGTGGCTCGAGCGGCGGCTCGGCGGCTGCCGTGGCCGCCGGCATGGTGCCGCTGGCGCACGCCAGCGACGGCGGCGGGTCCATCCGCATACCGGCCAGCGAATGCGGCCTAGTCGGTCTCAAGCCGTCGCGTGGCCGCATCTCTCTCGGCCCCGACCGCAACGATTACTGGGCCGGCTGCGTGACCTCGCACGTGGTCTCGCGCTCCGTGAGGGATTCGGCCGCCATACTCGACTGCATCCACGGCCCCATGCCCGGCGACCCATACGCGGCACCGGCCCCCGGGCGTCCCTACGCCGATGAGCTGACCGAGCGCCCGGCCCGCCTGCGGGCCGGTTTCATGACGGCGCTCCCCGGCGGTGGCCGGCTCGACGCCGAGTGCAAGCGGGCCGTGGAGGAAACGGCCGCGCTCTTGGCCGAGCTCGGTCACGAGGTCGCCGAGGTCCATCCGCCGGCCTTCGACGAGGTCGACGAGTTCCAGCCGGCCTTCATGACCATCATCACGAGCTGGACGGCTTCGGCCGTCGATGAACTCGAACAGCGCACGGGTGAGAAGATCGCCGAGGGAGAACTCGAACCCGGAACCGCCGTCTTCGTCGAGATGGGCAGGTCTGTCAGCGCCGTCGATTACGTCGATCGCGTGAAATGGCTGGGCGGTTACACCCGTCGCATGGGCGCCTGGTGGGCCTCCGGTTACGACCTGTTGATAACACCGACCCTTGCCGGGCCTCCGCCCGAGATCGGCGAACTGGTTCCCGACGACGACGATCCCACCGGCAAGGGTTTGGCTGTGTTGGCGCTCATACCCTATACGCCAGCCTTCAACGTGACCGGTCAGCCGGCCATTTCCCTGCCGCTCGCTTCGTGGAAGGGGACGGGCTTGCCGCTCGGTATACAGCTCGTCGCTGACTATGGCCGCGAGGACCTTCTCATCGGCGTTGCCGGGCAGCTCGAAGAGGCCCGGCCCTGGGCCGGACGCCGCCCGCCTCTGTTCGCCTGACAGGCTAGCCGGGCAGGCGCGCGAGCGCGCGCAGGACCCGGGCCACACCGGGCGTCAGCTTCTTACGCCGCCAGGCGTCGGCCGCCCGTCGGATGATCTCGCTTCTGGTCGGGTAGGGAAGAACCGTCTCGGCCAGACCGGCCAGGCCGAGGCCGGCTCGCATTGCCACGGTGACCACGGCTATCAGCTCGCCGGCCTGGCTGCCGACCATCGTGGCTCCGACAATGCGCCCGCGGCTTCCTTTGACGTGAAGGCGAAGAAAGCCGTTGCGGTCGTCCTCGACGACGAAGCGGTCGACCCCGGCCACCGGCACCGTGATGCTATCGACGCCCTTTGTCGTGGCAGCCTCGCGTGAACCTATGCCCACGTGGGCGAGTTCCGGGCTGGTGTAGGTACACCACGGAATGACGAGCCGGCCGGCACGCGCACGGCCGCGAAACAGGGCGTTGCGCAACACCAGGCGGGCCTCCGCGTCGGCCGCATGGGTAAGCATGTAAGGTGTCGATGCGACGTCCCCGCAAGCGAACACCCGCGGGTTGGTCGTGCACATGCGATCGTTGACGATAACGCCGCCGCCGCCCCACGAGACGCCGGCAGCTTCGAGTCCGAGGTCTTCGAGACCGGCCCGCCGGCCGGCGGCGACCACTATCCGGTCCACTTCGACGGGCGCGCCTTCGGACAGTTCAAGCCTGAGATCTGCGCCCTCGCCGACGACACGCTCCAAGGCGCTAGAGCTGCGGCAGTCCACCCCGTCGCGGGCAAGCGCCGCTTCGACCAGCCGGGCGGCGTCGCTGTCCTCGCGAGGCAACAGACCCCGTTCGGCCTCCACAATGGTCACACGCCTGCCCATACGGGCAAAGGCCTGGGCAAGCTCGCAGCCGAGGGGCCCGCCGCCGAGCAGCGCCAGCCGGGCGGGCAGCTCCTCGAGATCGAACACCGTCTCGTTGGTGAGCGGGCGGGCCGCCTCGAGGCCTTCGATGTCCGGGATCGCAGCCCGGGTGCCCGTGGCGATCACGGCGCGCCTGAAGCGCAGGCCCTGACCACCGACCTCGACGCTGCGCCGGCCCGAGAAGGCCGCGCGTCCGAAGAACATGTGTACTCCGACAGAGGCCAGGCGCGCGGCCGAGTCGTTGGGTGCCAGTTCGAGCCGTGCCTCATCGATGCGTTTGCGAGCTTTATCCCAATCGTCGCCGCGGGCGGCCGCGGCCAGAAGTGTCTTCGAAGGGACGCACCCGAAGTTCAGGCAGTCTCCGCCGAGCAGACCTTCTTCGATGAGGGCCGTCCGTGCGCCGAGTCCGGCCGCACCCACGGCCGAGACCAGGCCGGCCGGGCCGCCGCCGATGACCACGAGGTCGTAGAGCGGAAGCGGACGCGGCGATTCCCAATCGGGCGGGTGAAGTTCGGCGGCCAGCGGCGAGGAGGTCACGGGCCGTCCTCCTGTCCGGTCCCGGTCTCTATGCGGCCAAGCTCGCGGCCGGCCGCGCGTGTCAGCATGACCACGGCCGCCACTGTGGCCCCGAGGCCGGCGGCGATCCAGATCCAGTAACCGGCTCCGTGGTCCTGTGGGCGGCCGGCTGCGGCTGCGAGCACGCTGCCGCCGAGCTTGCCGTAATAGACGTACATCAAGGCGCCGGGGAGCATCGCGATGCAGGCAATGCTGTTCTGTCTTAGCGAGAGACCGGTAAGTCCGAGCGCGTAGTTGAGGACGTTGAAGGGCAGAATGGGCGAGAGCCTCAGCAGTACGGCCACACGGAGCCCCTCGCCGGCCATGGCCCGGTCGACGGCCTCGAAGCGTGGGCGCTTTCTTATAGCGCGTTCGAAGGGGCGGCGTCCGAGGTATCTGGCGATCAGGAAGGAGCCGGTGGCGCCGAGCGTGGCGCCCGTCCACGCGTACAGGGTTCCCAGGCCCAGTCCGTAGAGGACGCCGGCGGCCATCGTGAACAAGGAGCCCGGCAGCATGGCCATGGTCGCCACCGCGTACAGGGCTATGAACAGCAGCGCAGAAGGGCCCTGCCCGGCGGCCAGGTAGTCGAGGATGCGCTCGGCCATCGGCGTATGGTTGCCGATGGCGGCCGCGCGTCCAAGGGCCGGCTTGAAGCCTTTGGTGTGCGCGATATCTTTGCCTTCGTGCCCAGGGCCCCCGGACAGGTGACAGCCGTGCTGCTCGTAGCCGCCCTCGGGCTCGGTGCCTGCGGCCCCGAGCTGAGGCGTCCCAGGATCGAGACCGCGTCGGTGGACCGCGAGACCGAGCGGCAGATGGAAATGGCCCTCGGTCTCTGGTTCGGCAGGAACGAACGGCTACAGAAGGTCGCCTGGCGGCTTGTCAGCGACGGCGCGCCGCTGTGTGGCGAGGCCGTGGAGGCGGGCTTCGGCATGGGGTGGATATCGGATACGGCCCTGCCCGAACGTTTTCGGGCTGTTGCCCGCAAGCGTTTCGGCATCGACTCGAAGCCTCGGGTGCACGGGATAGTGCCCGGCTCGCCGGCGGCAAGGGCCGGCCTCGAGGATGGTGACGAGATAGTTAGCGTCGACGGCAAGGACGTCACCAGCGCGGCCGATGTTGCGCGCGCGATGGAGGGTCTGACCGGCCGGCGGTTGTCGCTGGTGGTGCTCACGGCCGGTGGCGAGCACCGCGTGGAGCTGGACGGTGTCGAGCGCTGTCGTTACCCCGTCTTTCTCGATCTCTCGGACGCGATAAACGCTTTCGCCGACGGAAACAGGGTGGGGATCACGACCGGCATGATGCGATTCGTGGAAAGCGACGACGAGCTGGCCCTGGTCGTCGGTCACGAGCTGGCACACAACGTCGAACAGCACGTGGACAAGCAGCAGGTCAACACTCTGACCGGCCTCCTGCTCGGCGCGCTCGTCGATGCCGGGGCCGCCGCCGCCGGGGTCGACACCCGCGGTGCCGGCCGTGAGTTGGGCGGCCGCGTGGGTCAGGGCGCCTATTCGAGGGATTTCGAGTCCGAGGCCGATTACCTCGGTTGCTACTTCGCCGCGCGTGCGGGCTATGACATTTCGCCGGCCACTCTCATGTGGCGTCGCATGGCCGCCGAACATCCGGCCTCGATAAGCGGTGGCGGCTTTCTGGCCAGTCACCCGGCCACTTCCGAGCGGGCCGTGGCGCTCGAACGGACGGTGGAAGAGATCGGGCTCAAACGGGCCCGTGGCGACGAGCTTGTTCCCGAACGGCTCGACCGCGACTAGGCTTCCCGCTCAGGTCTTCGAAGAGGCCAGCCGCAGGACGTTCAAATAACCCGGGGCCACCGAGGCGTTCTCCAGCAGGCCGGCCCGTTCGAGCATGCGGTGCATGGCGGGAAGCTTGTAGTGGGGAACGGCCACCAGGAGATGGTGTTCGAGGTGATAGTTGACGCGGTTGGGGGCCACCACGAGACGTTCCCACCACGAGGCGCGTGTCGTTCGCGTGTTGGTCATGTGGTCGGCCGGGTCGAGCGGCATCGAGTGCTCGGCGATGGAGCGAATGCGCATGACCAGACTGTAGGTCGTCATCCAGGCTCCGGCCCACAGCAGGTAGAGGGCCGGGTGGCCGAGCGCCCAGAGCAGGGCCAGCAGCAGGCTGTTGGTCACGATCATGCCGACAAGCGCACTGGTCCCGTCGCCCCGGCGCCGGCTCATCTCGCTCATCGAAAGGCGGCCGCCCTCCTTGCCGGCACCGCCGAGGTCGCGGCGAAGCGTTATCTTTGCCCGCTTCCAGCCGGTCTGTCCGGACAGGTCACGCCAGACCTTGCGGCGCATGCTCGCACGGGTGATCGGGAAGGGGGAGGCCAGGGCAAGGTCGGGATCCTCGTCGGTCCAGTTGTTGGTGTGGTGCTGCAGATGGTAGGCCCGGTAGGGGCGCAGATCGGCCCAGGCGGGATAGGCGCAAAGCCAGTTGGCCGCCCAATCGTTGACGCGCTTGTTGCTGAAAAGCGTCCAGTGCGCGGCCTCGTGCATGAGGACGGTCAGTCCGAGTTGGCGGGTACCGATGATGAAGAGCGCGATGATGATGGTCAGCAGGTTGGGTCTCGTCGCGACCAGCGCCATGGATGCGGCGACCAGCGCCCAGTCAATGCCGAGCGAAAGCCAGGAGCGCCAGTCCTGCATTTCGAGGACCCGGTCGAGTTCTTCTTGCGGAACGGCCTCTAGCCAGGCCTTGTTCGGGGTCCACTCTTCCGTCGTAGCCATGGTGCCTATACCATCATGCGCCCCTAGCCCGAGCGGAGGCAAACGTGTCCAAAGCGGCCGTATATTCCCTTTCCCTCTTTGTCCTTCTCCTTTTTGCCCTCGGCATCCTCGGGCTCGGCCAGGGCCGCCGTACCGGCTTGGCCGTCGCGCGCTATCCGGCCGAGGGGCGTTTCGTCGAGGTCGACGGCGTGAGGCTCCACTACGAGGAGGCAGGCCGCGGCAGGCCGGTGCTTCTCATCCACGGTTCGCCGGGACTTACTCGTGACTTCAAGGTCGTGCCGCCGGCGGGCCCCGAGGAGGGCGACGCCGGGCTCAGCCTCTTCGAGGACCTATCACGCGACCACCGTGTGATCGCGGTGGACCGCCCGGGCCACGGTTGGAGCGGGTTGGACGGCGGCAAGGGCGCAGGCCTGCTTCGCCAGGCCGAGCTGATGGCCGGGTTCCTCAAAAAGATCGGCGCATCGCCGGCGACCGTCGTCGGGCACAGTTACGGCGGTTGCCTGACGCTGGCCATGGCCGTCGAGCACGGCGAGCACGTCGAGGCGGCCGTCATTGCCGGCGCGCCAGCCTACAGCGATGCCTTTACGGTCGAAGCGATCGAGCTGCTGAGCGCCCGTCCCGTCATCGGACCGCTCATGAACTGGACGATCAGCGGCCTGCTCGCATCGTCGATCATCCACGACGGGCTCACCGAGGCCTTCGCCCCTGATCCCATCCCGGAGGGTTACGAAGAGATGTTCGCGATCTTTGCGGCCCGTCCCCTCAACCTCTACCAGCGGGCCTACGAGCTTGGCCGTCTCGGGCCGGAACTCGACCGTATCTCGCGTTCTTATTCGGAGTTGGACCTGCCGTTGACGATCGTGCTGGGCTCGGTGGACTCGGCAGGCGTGCGCAAAAGCGCGGCACGCCTGTCCGATTCCTTCTTCGGTCAGCTAAGGGTCCGCAACATCCGCGACCTCGGTCACGAGATCCCGCATCTAAGGCCCGAGCTTCTCGCCTATGAGGTCAGGGGCGTTACCAGGGGGGCCAGGGCCGCGGGCACCGGCGGCTGAGGCGGCCGTCAGGACGGGCCCGCCAGCTGCTTGGCCTTGGCCGTCACCCCTTTGTAGTCCATCTTGCCCGAGGGCGAGCGGCCGAGGCTTTCGACGGTGAAGATACGCTTGGGAACCTTGTAGCCGGCAAGCACCGAACGCACGTGGTCACGCAGTACGGTCTCCTCCGGGCTATCGTCGCCGGCCGCGGTGACCAGCGCTGTCACGGCCTGGCCCCATTTCTCGTCGGGCAGTCCGACCACCGCCGCGTCCTCGACGGCCTCGTGCCGCTTGAGTATCTCTTCGATCTCCTCGGGGAACACCTTTTCGCCGCCGGTGTTGATGCAACCCGAACCGCGGCCGAGCAGGATCATGGTTCCATCGGTTTCGACCCGGGCATAGTCGCCCGGGATCGAGTAGCGCACCCCGTCTATGGTCGGGAAGGTGCGGGCCGTTTTTTCCTCGTCCTTGTAATAACCGAGCGGAATGGCGCCCGAGCGCGCGATACGGCCACGTTCTTGGCTTCCGGGCTCTATCTCACGGTCGTCGTCGCTGAACACCTTGACCCGGTCGCCGATTTTGAAGGTGCCGATGCTGTAGGTCTCGTTGGCCGTTGTTATCGAACTGCCGAACCCGGTGGCCTCCGAGGAACCCAGGGAGTCGACCAGCACCATGCCGGGATGATGCGCGAGCAGGGCCTTCTTGTTCTCCGGCGACCACATCACGCCCGAGGAAACAATGATAAAAAGGTTCGCCAGGTCGTAGCTCTGCTCGTCGAGCGCCTCGAGCATGGGGCGCGCGAACACGTCGCCGACTATTGCGATCGAATTGACCTTCTTCTCGGCCACCGCGCGCCACAGCGCGTGAGCGTCGAGTGTGTGGGAGCCGACCGTAACGATGCTGCCGCCCAGCATCAGGGCGTTGAGCGCCGTGAGCAGGCCGGTTCCGTGCATGAGAGGGCAGGCCGGCATGAGACGCATGAGCCCTTCGCCCGCTTCCACCTTCGCGAGGTGCTCGTCAAGGTCGGCCGGTTTGCCCTCGGCCGTCAAGGGATCGCCTCCGCCTCCGAGGCTGGTCCAGATATCGGTCTGCCGCCACATCACGCCCTTGGGCATGCCGGTGGTCCCGCCCGTATAAAGGAAGAGAAGGTCGTCGGGGCTGCGCTCGTTACCGAGCGGGCCGTCGTCGCCGGATAGGGCCGCCTCCCAAGTGATAGCGCCGGCCACCCCGGGCTCACCGTCGTCGAGCTGCACGAACTGCGTGAGTTTTGGCAGACCGCCTCGCAGGCGTTCGAGGTTGGGACCGAAGCCGGCCTCGAAGACCACCGCGACCGAGTCCGAGTTGTCGAAGATGTATGAAAGTTCCTCGTCGCGGTAGCGGTAGTTGATGTTGACGGGCACCAGGCGGGCCTTGAAGCAGGCGGCCAGCGTGACCGTGTACTCGGGGCGGTTGTAGGAATAGATGGCGACCTTGTCGCCGGTCCCGGCGCCGCCCTCGAGCAGACGCCGGGCAAGCGCGTTGGACTGCCGGTCGAGCTCGCCCCATGTGAGCACCGTGTCTTCGTGAAGCACCGCCTCGCGGTCCGACGCCACACGGGCGACGCCCTCGAACACGTCGCCGAGGTTCCAGATGTCCTGTTTCACCGTTTTCGTCATGGCCGCTGAGTATATCCGCGCGTGCCCGGCTGGCAAGGCTGGTCACACCGCCACCGGCAGGCTAGAGATGCCCGCGCGGAAAACGTCATGGACCTCGCCCTCAGCCAGCACCACCAGAGCTTCCGGAGCGAACTTCACGACTGGATAGCGGCCGAGCTCACCAGGACCTGGAGCCAGGAGCTGCGCGACCCGGCCAACGGTGAGCACGAGCTTATCGAGCTTCGCCGGGCCTGGCAGCGCAAGCTCAACGAGGCCGGCTACCTCGGGCTCAGTTGGCCCGAGGAGTGGGGCGGCCGCGGTCTCGGCCAGGTCGAGGAGGTCATCGCCGCCGAGGAGTTTGCCGGGGCCGACGCTCCACCGGGTATAAACGTCCTCGGGCTCAACCTTTGCGCGCCCGCTCTCATTCACCACGGCAACGAGGAGCAGCGCCGGCGCTTTATCCCGCCGATGCTCGCCGGCGATGAGATCTGGTGCCAGGGTTTCAGCGAGCCGGGCGCGGGCAGCGACCTTGCCTCGCTGCGCACGCGCGCGGAACTCAGTGGCGACCATTTCGTCGTCAACGGTCAGAAATGCTGGACGACCTTCGGGCCCTGGGCCGATTGGATATTCCTGCTCGCGCGCACCGACCCCGACGACCGCTATGGCGGCATCTCTTTCATCCTGGTCGATCTCGCAACGGAAGGGATCGAGGTGCGTCCGCTCAGGCAGATAACCGGCGAGAACGAGTTCGGAGAGGTCTTCTTCGACAACGCGCGGGTTCCGGCCGCCAATGTCGTCGGCGAAATAGGCCAGGGCTGGCCGATCGCGATGACCGTGCTCGGCTACGAGCGCGGCGCCGGGACCGCCGATCAGGCCGCCCGTCTGGGCAACGACCTGAGGACCTTGATCTCCACCTGTCGCGAGCTCGGCATCGACGACACCGAGACGCGCCGCCGGCTGGGCAAGCTCGTCGTCGATCTCGAGGTCATGCGGGCCAACGGTTACCGGACCATTGCCGACCTCGATGCCGGCAAGGCGCCCGGCCCCGAGTCTTCCATCGAGAAGCTGGTGTGGTCCGAGTACGACCAGCGCTTGCGCCTTGCCGCCCTCGACATCCTCGGGCCCGGCGGGCAGTTGCTGCGTTCGGAACCGGCCGCCCGCAGTGACGTGGACTGGCCGCGCAACTTCCTGTGGTCGCGGGCCGAGACCATCTTTTCCGGTTCCTCCGAGATACAGCGCAACATAATCGCCAAGCGAGTGCTCTCGCTTCCGACCCTGTAGACATGAACTTCGACCTTTCGGACGATCAACGCCTCTTGCGCGACTCGTTCGCCGAACTGTTGGCCAACGAGTCGTCGGTCGACAAGGCCCGTGAGGTCGCCGAGTCCGACGGCGAGGGGTTCTCGCGCGAGCTATGGGCCCAAATGGCCGGGCTGGGATACCTCGGTCTGGTCGCACCCGAGCTTGCCGGCGGCCACGGGCTGGGCGGTGTGGAACTGGCCCTGGTGTGCGAAGAGATGGCCAAGCGCTGTTTCCCCGGGCCCTATCTCGAACAGGTGCTCGCGATAAAGGTGATCGAGGTCGCCGGCGGTCAGGACGAGCTGCTCGGGCGGCTCGTGTCGGGCGAGGCGCTTGCGGTAATCGCCGACCGGGACGGCGTCTGGCCCGGCCAGACGCCCGACCTCCGGTTCGAAGATGGTCGGGTCAAGGGCAGGGCCTACTTTGTTCCCTACGCCGGCTCGGCCACCCATCTTATCGTGAGGACGGCCGCGGGCGCGTTCCTTGCCGAGGGGCCTTTCGAGACCAGACGGATGCAGGCCCTCGACGAGGCAGCCCGCTTCTACGAGGTGGGTCTCGACAACGAGGCCGTCCCGCTTTGCGAGGACGGACCGGTGGTGGAGGTGACCTCGACCTTCGGCCTTCTCGGTGCCGCGGCCTTCGGGCTCGGTATAGCCGGGGAAACGCTGAGCCGTTGCCTGGACTACGCCCGCGAGCGCGAGACCTTCGGACGGCCGATCGGGATATACCAGAGCCTGCAGCACCGCATGGCCGACATGCTGCTGAGGACCGAGTCGAGCCGCTCGGCAGTCTACCGCGCGGCCTGGTGTCTGGATAACGAGCACGAGGAGACCGGCCTTGCCCTGCTGGCCGCCCGTGCCTACGCGGTCGAGGCGGCTCGCCTCAACTCACAGGAGGCCATACAAATACACGGCGGCAACGGTTTTACCTGGGAGTACGACCTGCACCGCTATCTCAAGCGAGCGATGACCCTGGACCAGTTCTACGGCCGCAGCGGCGAGATACTCGAGATGGCCCATGAGGCCGCGGCCGGGGCTCTCTGATATGCCGGTGGCGCGCGAACGGGACTGGGGTGAGTTCAACGGTTTTCCGGCCGACATGTTCAACTTCGTCCGCGAACTGTCGCGCAACAACAACCGCGACTGGTTCACCGCCAACAAGGACCGTTACAAAGAGAGCGTGCTGGCGCCGATGTCGGCTTTCATCGCCGATATGGACATGTCTCGGAATGTTTCATCTGCGACCCCAAACCCCACGGCGGCTCGATGTTCCGCATATACCGTGACGTGCGCTTTTCGCACGACAAGCGGCCCTACAAGGAACACGTCGCCTGCCACTTCCGCCACGAGGCCGGCAAGGACGCCCACGCACCGGGGTTCTATCTTCACCTCGAGCCGGGAAACGTGTTCTTCGGCGGCGGCATCTGGCATCCGCCGGGTCCTGTCCTGAGAAAAGTTCGTACGGCCATTGCCGACGGCGGCGACGAGTGGTCCAAGATGACGCGCGCGGCGGCCTTCCGGCGCCGCTTCGGCGAGGTGCGCGGCGACAGCCTCAAGCGGCCGCCCCAGGGCTTCGACGCCGGTCACCCGATGATCGATGAGTTAAAGCGCAAGTCCTTCTTCGTCATCGAGGAGTCGAGCGAGGACGGCGCCACGGCCAAGAACTTCGCCCGCAAGGTCGAACGCGGCTTCGCCGCCATGGAGCCCATCATGCGCTTTCTCACCGAGGCCGTCGGTCTGCCCTACAGCTACGACGGAGCCAACTGATGCGGCGCCGTCTCCTCTGGCACGGTTTCTTTCTGTTCCTGCTGGGCACCCTGACCGGTCTTGTCATTCCCATGTTCGCCAACCCGAGGATGGGGGTGAGCGCACACTTGGCCGGGGCTATGAGCGGCCTCTTTATCGTCGTTCTCGGACTGGCCGTCGATGAGATCCGGCTCGGGGAGCGGGCCAGGTCCGTGATGGCCGAGCTGGCGGTGTGGTCGAACTATCTCGGTTGGGCGGCGCTGGCCGCGGCGGCCGATAGCCGGCCGGGGTTTCGGCGCGGAACTCTGGAAGGAGAACCTGGTGGACGCCGGGCTCGGTCTGTTCTCGGCCGCTATCGTGGCCGTGCTGGTGATGGCGCTCCTGGGTCTCAGGAAACGCTGAGCCCGCGCCGTTCGAAGGCCAGTTCCTTGGCCCAGCGATAGTCGGGTTTGCCGCTGGGCGCGCGCAACACCTTGTCGACCAGGTGAAGTTCGCGCGGCAGCTTGTAACCGGCGATCTTGGTGCGGCACTGCTCCTGTATCGACTCGAGCGCGGGTTCCCTGCCCGGCCGCGGTTCGACCACGGCAGAGACCCGGTTGCCGAAACGTTCATCGGGCGTTCCGACGACTATGCAGTCGAAGACATCGGGGTGTGACTTTACGGCGGCCTCGACCTCTTCGGGGTAGATCTTCTCGCCGCCCGAGTTGATCGAGACCGAACCGCGGCCGAGAAGCGTGATGGTTCCGTCTGCCTCATGGCGCGCAAAATCTCCGGGCATCGAATAGCGGCGTCCGTCGGCTCCGGTGACGAAGGTCTCGGCGCTCTTGGCGGGGTCCTTGTAGTACTCGAGCGGAATGTCGCCGCTGCGGGCGACCTTGCCGACGGTCTGTGAGCCCGGCGGCAGCGCCTCGAGCGTTTCGGTGTCGAGCACGACCGTGTTGGGGCCGGCCTTCACCGTGGGACCTCCGCCCGTCATTGCGGTCTGGCCCTTGGTGATCATGGCCATGCCGTTGTTGCCGGATTCCGAAGAGCCGATGCTGTCGATGATGATGAGGTCGGGGAAGCGGTCGAAGAAGCGGTCCTTGACGGTCGGCGAGAAGACCGCGGCGGTGCTCACCAGCACGAACATCGAGGATAGGTCGCCTTCGCCGCCGGGTTCGTCGAGGGCCTCGATGAGGGGGCGTCCCATCGCGTCGCCGGTTATCATGACGGTATCGACCTTGTGCTCCTCCACGAGCCGCCAGATCTCGGCCGGTTCGAAGGTCGCGACCAGAACGATCTTGCGGCCCATGAAGGAGCCGCCCATCACCGACCACTGGGTGGCGCCGTGCATCAGGGGCGCGATGGGAAGCTGGACGGATTGGGCGCCGGCCGCGCGGGCGCGCTCGACCATGGACTCGGGCCTTTCGGCGCGTTCGTCGGTCTGTGGGTCGTTGCCGCCGCCGAGTGCGAAGAAGACGTCCTTGTGGCGCCAGACCACGCCCTTGGGCATCCCGGTGGTCCCGCCCGTATAGAGAATGTAGTGGTCGTCGGCCGAACGCGGGCCGAAGTCGCGAGTGGGGGAACCCATGGCCATCGCTTCCTCGAATGCGACCGGGGCCGGTTCGATCCCCGAAAGATCGGCAGCGGAGCCGTCCTCGATCACGGCCGAAACCCCGAGTGCGGGCATGGCCCGGGAGACCGCCGCCACACGGCCGGCGAACTCGCGTGCAAACACAAGCCCCTTTAGGTCGGCGTTCTCGAAGAGGTACTCGAGCTCTTCCTCGACATAGCGGTAGTTGATGTTGATCCACACCGCCCGCAGCTTGAACACGGCCCACAGGGTCTCGACCCATTCCACCGAGTTGTAGGCGTAGATACCGACGTGGTCCCCGGGCCCGACGCCTTTGCTCTGTAGAAAATGAGCGAGCTGGTTGGCCCGCGCTTCCATCCCGGCGTAGCTGCAGCACTTGTCGCCGGCCACGAGGTAGTCGCGGTCGCCGAAGTTGTCCACGGTGTTCTCGAAGAGGTCGGCCAGGTTGAATTCCATCGCCCGGCTTCCTAGCGCGACCCGGCCCGTGTGTCTATTCGTCCGTGGTGTCGAGGAAGCGGGCGACAATCCGGTTCCAGGCCCGCGGGCGCTCGAAGTAGGGGGAGTGGCCGGCCCCGCCAATGCGCTCGACGCGGGCGCCGGAAAGGTAGGAGGCGGCCCGTTCGACGACGGCCGGCGGGAAAATGCTGTCCTCGCTTCCGACAATGAAAAGCACCGGGACCTCGAGCCGTGCGAGCGCATCGAGAGGAAAGGCCGAGCGGCCGAGCGCAGAGGCGATGTCGGCCGGCCGCGGTGAGCCGAAACTGGAAAGGGCCTGGTAGAGATAGGAAAGTTCCGGGTGCGAGCGCTTGAAGCCGTTGCCGAGCGCGGGGTGGTCGCTCACGGCGGGTGGCCGGCTTGCAAGACGGCGGGCCCGCTCGAGCGTTGCCGCATAGGCCGCGCTTATTTCCTCATCGAAGATGCCGGCCACCGTGTCGGCCAGCACTAGTGAACGGGTACGTTGTGGGTGGGCCAGGGCGAAGCCCAGGGCGGTCCAGCCGCCCATCGACTGGCCGGCGATGTGGGCGCTCGTGACGCCGAGCGCGTCCATGACGGTAGCGAGGTCGCCGGCCAGGGCCTCGACCTCGTAGCCTTCCGGGTTCGCATCGGACGGTGCGAAGCCCCGCTGGCTCAGGGTTATTACTCGGAAGCGGCCGGACAGCGCGGCGGTCTGCTGGAACCAGACCGCGTGATTGCCTGCCAGGCCGTGGATGAGCACCAGCGGCGGGCCCGTCCCGGCCGCTTCGTAATAGATCCGCGTGCCGTCATCGGCCCGGGCAAAGCCTGTTTGCCGTTCGACGGGTTCACGTGGAGACGCTGCGCGCCGGCAAGATGTGCCCGCTGCCAGACCGGCGACCGCCAGCAGCGCGACCGTCGCCGTCAGCGCCTGTGTGGCGCGGCTCACGCGGCGGCGGTCAGTTCGCCGGCGAGCAGGGCCTCGATGCGGTCGTTCCAAGTCCCGTCCGATTCGGGGCGGTAGCCCGGCAAAAGGTGGCGCCGCAGGTAGTAGGCGGCGGCCGCGCTCGACGCCTCGTCGCGGGCCACCGACATCATCAATGCCGCCTGGAACAGGCGCGTCAGACTCGTCAGTTGGCGGCGGAAGTGAGCCGCGCCGAAGGGGCCGTCGGAGACCGAGCGCGCCATGTCCTCGCTCAGCCCGGCAAGAACGCGGCGAAGCTCACCGGCATCTTCGGCCAGTCGTGGATCCGGTACGGCGGACAGGAGCGTGTTGATCTCGTCATGGATGTTGGCCAGGTGGCCGAGCTTGCCGGCGTCCTTCAAGACCTGGGCGGCAAGAACGTTGTGGGTTCCCTCCCAACTTTCGTAAACGATGTTATCGCGGAGCAGGCGCGGCATTACGGAAAAGTCCTCTATGGTGCCGTTGCCGCCGAGCACCTCGACTCCCATGCGCGTTGCCGCGGCCGCGGCTATGGATGTGATGTACTTGTTGGCGTTCACCAGGAAACGGTAGACGGCCTCCTGGTGGGGGTCGGCCTTGCCCGTGTCGATACGGTCGATTAGGGCCGAGAGATAGAAAGTGGAGGTCAGGGAGGCTAGCCACTCGCATCTCATATCGGCCAGCGTCTCGCGCACCAGCGGGAAGCGCAGGATGGAACCGCCGAAGGCTTCGCGCACGCGCGCGAAACTCGAAGCTTCGACGTAGGCGCGGCGCAGAATGCCGCAGGAACCGAGCGCGTTTATCCAGCGCGAGGTGTTGAGAACGCAGTCGACCGAGATGCTGAAGCCGTCGCCGGGTGCGCCGATCGCGTATGCGCGAGCGTCCTCGAAGTCGATCTCGGCGCTGGCCATTGCGCGCGTGCCGAGCTTGGTCTTGAGGCGGCGGATCCTGAAACCGTTTGGGCGGCCGCCGTCATCAAGCCGCGGCACGAGGAAAGTGCCCAGCCCCGCGGTGCCCGGACCCTGGCCCTCGACGCGGGCGCTTACCAGGAACTGGTCGGCGTTGGCCACCGAACAGAACCACTTCTCGCCGCTTATACGCCATGCTTCGCCTTCGGGCCGGGCCATGACGAGGTTGGCGCCAACGTCGGAGCCGCCCTGTAGTTCGGTGAAGAACTGCGCGGCCACTTCCGCGCGTTCGTAGTCGGGGTCCAACAGCCGAGGCAGGAAACGGTTGCGAAGTTCCTCTGAGCCGTGCTCTTGAAGCGCGCGTATCATCCCGGTCGTGCAGGCGACGGGGCAGCAGTGCCCGCCCTCGCCGTGCTGGGCGAGCATGTAAAAGAGAGCGGCTTGTTCGGTGGCTCTTCCCGGCTCGGCGCGGCAGGCCAGCACCCCCGAGGCCCAGACCAGGCGCCCGGCCTCGGCGTAGGAGGGGTGGAACTCGATCTCCTCGGTGCGTTCTCCTATTCCGGACCACGCGCGCAGAACCGGCAGGTTATCGAGTCGTTCGCAGTCGTCTATGAACGCGCCCAGTTCGGTTGCCGCGGTCGCGCCGAAGGCCTCGAGCCGGGCCTGCATGCCGCTCGAGGCGCGCGCGCCCGCCCAAGCGTCGATCGCGGCCGCCAGTTGAGGGTCGGCCGTGTAAAGGTTGCGGGGGGCCAGTTCGCGCCAGCGCCTCAGAACCTCTCTTCCCGGGTGTTCGGCCGTTTCGCCCATACGGTCACCGTTCTTGTCGCCGCTTTGTCGGGGCGTTTCAAGCAAACCGGGGCGGGCGGGCTTGCTCCGATGCGTTGCAGACACTAGGTTTCCGCTCCTTATGGCCAAGCTGCAAGCCACGGAACTGAGGCCCGGGATGGTCATCGTCCATAAGGGCGAGCCCTGCCGTGTGCTCAGCTTCACACACCGCACGCCCGGCAAGGGCAACGCCATCGTGCAGGCCAAGTTGAGGAACCTAGCGAGCGGGATACAGAGCGAGACCCGTTACAATTCGACCGAGGACCTCGAGCGGGTACCCGTGACCGAGCGCGAGATGGATTTCCTGTACAAGGACGGCGAAGATTTCGTGTTCATGGACTCCGAGTCCTACGAACAGCACTCGATCGCGCACTCCCGCATCGAGGACGAGGTCCCCTGGCTCCACGAGAACATGAAGGTGCGCGTTGAGTATGTCGGCGAGGAGGCCGGCGGCCTGCTACTTCCCAAGACGGTCGAGGTCGAGGTCGCCGAGACCGCCCCTCCGCTCAAGGGCGCCACGGCCTCGGCCTCTCCCAAGCCCGCGACCCTGGCCAACGGGGTGGTGATCAAGGTGCCCCAGTTCATAGAGAGCGGCGAGTTGATCCGTGTCGATCCCATCGAAGCCCGTTACGTCGAGCGGGCGCGCTGACCGTCCGGGCGATGAAGCTGTCAGAGGTAAAGGCGGTCGTAACGGGCGGCGCATCGGGGCTCGGCCTTGCCACCGTGGAGGCCATCATCGAGGGGGGCGGGCAGGCGGCCATCCTTGACCGCAACCGCCAGGAAGGGGAGAAGGTGGCCGCCGGACTCGGCGAACGCGTTCTTTTCGCCGATACCGACGTCAGCAGCGAAGAGGCCGTTACGGCCGCCATCGATTCCGCGGTGGAAGCCTTCGGTGGGCTCAACGTCTGCATAAACTGCGCCGGCATAGGGTCGGCCGTGAAGACGGCCGGCAAGAAGGGGCCAATGCCGCTCGACGTCTTCAAGTTCACAGTCGAGGTCAATCTCGTCGGGACCTTCAACGTGGCGCGATTGGCGGCGACCCGCATGCTCGAGAACGAACCCGACGAGGGTGAGCGCGGCGTGATAATCAACACCGCCTCGATCGCGGCCTACGACGGTCAAATAGGCCAGGTCGCGTACTCGGCCTCCAAAGGCGGGGTGGTCGCCATGACGCTCGTCATGGCGCGTGATCTGGCCCGTGACGGGGTTCGTTGCTGCACGATAGCGCCGGGCACCTTTGACACGCCCCTGCTCGGGCTCATGGACGAGGAGATGCGCGGCCAGCTGGCCGCGGGGATCCCGTTTCCGAGCCGCTTGGGCGACCCGGTCGAGTACGGCGCGCTTGCCTGTCACATTATCGAGAACCGCTACCTCAACGGTGAGACGATACGGCTCGACGGCGCGCTGCGTATGCCGCCGCGCTAGCGAAAGCCGTGTTCGAACTATAGGTCATACGGGCTTCGGTGGAGGAGAACCCATGTCACTTCTGATATTCGGTCTTGTCAGCGCCTGGCTCACCCGCAACGTGCTCGCGCCCGTGCGGCAGAGTTCCTACTTCGGTTTTGTCAGCTTCATGCTCGGGTGGCTCTGGGGCGAGTTGGCCCTGCACCTGATAGCGCTGCAGGCGCTGTTGGCCCTCCTTCTGATATGGAGCGGCGTACTGGAGGGTCTGGCCGGCAAGCTCGGCCTGGTCATTCTCGTTATTTCCTGGGCCGTGCAGGCCCGCGACTACCGGCTTTCGGAGCAGGCCCGGCCGGCCTGCGACAAGGCCTTGGACGACGGGCTCGGCGAGGGCTGGCGCGAAAGCCTTGACGAGGACAGGGCCGGCAAGCTCGAGACCGCGGTGCGCTGGAACGCCATCGTACGGCCCTTCAGCTTCAAGCGAGTAGGCACGACAAAGATCAAGGACGTCGTCTTCGGCCGCGAGAAGGGCATAGACCTCAAGCTCGACGTCTACCGGCCGGACCCCGAGGCCGGCGCTTGTCCGCTGCTGCTGCAGATCCACGGCGGCGGCTGGATCATAGGGGACAAGCGCGAACAGGGCCTGCCCTTGATGTACCAGATGGCCTCCCACGGTTGGGTCTGTGCGAGCGTCAATTACCGTCTGAGTCCGCACGCGACCTTCCCGGAACACCTAATCGACGTGAAGCGCGCGCTTGCCTTTCTTCGCGATAACGCCGCCGACTACGGCATAGACCCGTCCTTCGTGGTCGTCACCGGCGGGTCGGCCGGCGGGCACCTGGCCGCGCTAACGGCCCTCACCGCAAACGACGCCGAGTACCAGCCCGGCTTCGAGGACGCCGACACGAGCGTCGACGCGGCCATTCCTTTCTACGGGGTCTACGACTTCAAGAACCGTTACGGCTTTTGGCCGGGAGCGGGCATGGGCGAACTCCTCGAGCAGAAGATAATGAAGGCGAGCATCGCCGAGGACGGGGCCGCCTATGAGAAGGCCTCGCCGATGGACAGGGTGCGCGAGGACGCGCCGCCCTTCTTCATCGTTCAAGGCGAGATAGATTCCCTCGTGCCGGCCGCGGAGGCCAGGAAGTTCACCGAACTCTTGCGTGAGGCGTCCTCTTCGGAGGTCGCCTATGCCGAGATCCCGGGCGCCCAGCACGCCTTCGAGATCTTCCATTCACAGCGCAGCCAGGCGGCCGTCGATGCCGCAGAAGCCTTCGCCGGCTGGGTCCACTCCCGCTACAAGGCCTTGAACAAGGCCAAGCCCGAACTGGTTGAAGTAAAGACGGGCTGAGCGCGGTCTCAGCCGCCGAACCAGGCGGAATGAAAGTGACGCAGTAGCAGCGTCGTCGAGATCCCGAGCAGGATCACCACCGGCCCGATCTCGCGGATGCCCTCGAGGGTTCGCCGTCCGGTGAACGGAATGAACGGCGTTTGCTCGCAAAATAACGCGTAGCCCGAGGGGCCGTCGACGATCTTACGGTAGTCCTGGTGCCTTGCGCCGATAACGGCAAAGGCCGCGAATCCGCCGAAGAAGACCAGGTCGGCGGCCGCGCCGTTGGGGATGAGGCGGAGGAGTCCGAACAGACCGAGCCCCATGAACACCGGGTGCCTGGTTGTTAGCAGCACGCCGGCCGGTTCCTTGTTCGATGCTCCCACCGATACCGGGCTCGGCGTGGCCAGCCCGGCGATCATGAGAACCAGCGCCGCGCCCATGCCGATATAGAGCGCCCATTGCAGCACGGGACCCATCGGGATGCTCCAAAGCCAGGGGCCGGCGTGCTTGTTCATGAAGTAGGTGCGGACGAGCGGGATGAAACAGGCCAGGGCCACCAGCGAGTAAAGACCTGTAAAGGGTCCTTCGCCGAAACGCGCCACCAGTTTTGGGCGCAGCATGGTCGAGGAGAACGCCATGTGGGTGACCGCGAAGGCCAGCCACCAGCCGGCTATCTTGATGACCGGGGCGGACGCTTCCATGACGGTGGGCGCGCTCGGGCACCCGGGGTCAGTTTAGCGGTTATGCGAGCCGGCCGACAGCGGCCACTTTTGTCACGTGCACGCGCGGTTCGGGGTGACTCGTGGCCTTGGCCCACCTCAGAGCCATGGTGCCGCGGCGATGACCGGCCGTGTCCACCCAGTTCGGCAGGCCCGGGTCCTGGTGTGCGACGACGAGCCTGAAGGAGCCGTCCCGCCGGTACTCGGTCGTGTGCTTGTTGTAGTGGATCGTGTGGTAACGATAGTCGAGCGATTCCATCCAGTAGTTGTTTAGCTGGAAGTTCCAGTACTGGCACTCGGGCGGTGTGGCTTCCACTATCAAGACTTCGTCCTCGGCCAGTTCCCAGTAGCCCATGTAGAAGAACATGTTGGGGTCGCCGTGGGCGCCGCCGGTCACTGACGGGTCCATGGCGATGAGCCGGTTTGGGCGCCCGGCGAAACCGTCGGCCCAACGGGCGAACAGTTCGGCCGTTGCGCCGACGTACGTGGCGGCCTGTTCGAGTGCCCCGGCGAGGAAGCCGGATTCGAGCGGGCGTGGAGCTTCGGGGGAGCCAAGCCTCTCTATGGTGAGTTCGGCGGGGCGTTCGGTCCCGCGGTCGAGAAAGTTCTGGCGTACGATGAGCATGGCCGTGTCCTCGCGCATGGGAAGCCAGTTGCCCGGCCTCTCCTCGTGACTGAGGACGACCTCCAGGGTGCCGTCGCCTTGGACCTCGATATCGCCGCCTTCGAGATAACCGCTGCAGCCCGAAGGGCCCTCTCGGTTGTAATCGCCGTAGTAGGTGCCGAGTCCGAGATAGGACACCGTTCCGCGGCGGCCTCGCAGGACGTAGTCATGGCGGCCGTCTATGGCCGCGTTATGATAAAAACTGTCGGGGTTGTCGGCGCCGATCTTGGCCGTGTCGTGGCTGAGTCGGTAAAAGCGCGGGTGATCGGGGTCGGCGTGTTCTACGAACTTCTCGAGACCGAGCCTGAGAAGGCGGCTGAGGTAGCGGTAACCCTCGGCGACATCGAGCGGGTCACGCGGGGAAGCGTCGCGAGAGACCACACGGCCGGCGGCGGCAAGCTCGTCGCAGAAACGCTTCCATGCCCCGGCGTCCACGCGGTAGTAACTACGTGGCGGCGTACATAGAATCCACTCATGCTTCTAAAGGACAAGGTCGTGGTGGTCTCGGGCATAGGTCCGGGCCTCGGGCTCGACACGGCGCGTGCCGTGGCGCGCGAGGGCGCCCGCCTGGTGCTCGGGGCCCGAACACGTTCGAAGCTCGAGGAACTGGCTGTAGAGCTCGAAGCCACGGGCACCAAGGTCGCGGTGGCGGCCACCGACATAACCGACGACGATTCCTGCGCGGCCCTGGCCGCCGAGGCCGAGCGCGCCTTCGGACGCGTCGATGTGCTCGTCAACAACGCCTATCACGCCGGCACTTACGAGAACGTCGAGGACACGGACCTCGATACCTGGCGCGCGCCCTTCGAGGTCAACGTTCTCGGGAGCCTGCGTCTGAGCAAGGCCGTCATTCCGATGATGAAACAGCAGGGGGGCGGCTCGATCGTGATGATCTGCTCGATGTCGATGCGTCGCATAATGCCGGCCTTCGGCGGTTACTCCGCTTCCAAGGCCGCGCTTGCCAACGCGACCCAGACCCTTGCCGTCGAACTCGGACCCCACAAGATCCGCGTCAACTCGGTGGTTCCCGGCTATATCTGGGGTCCCGCGCTGGAGGGTTATTTCGAACAGCAGGCCGGGGCCGCCGGCACCACGGCCCAACAGGTCTACGACGGCGTGGCCTCCGAGACGGCCCTCGGCCATATTCCCACGGGGGCCGAGATCGCCGAGACGGTGGTGTTCTTCGCCTCCGACATGTCCAAGGTCATCACCGGCCAGTCGCTCGACGTCAACGCCGGACACTTCTTCTGGTAGGCCCCGGGTGGGCGCCGCGCCAAGAGCGCTCGACGGGCGCCGTGTCATAGAGCTGGCCGGCCCGCTGGGGGATTACGCGGGCAAGCTGTTCGCCGACATGGGCGCCGAGGTCCTGCGCGTCGCGGCGGACGGCAGCCGGACAGCCGGCGGCGAGACCTCTGGTGACAACTACATGGATCTCGGCAAGCGGCGGGTCGCGGTCGATCTGGCCACCGGTGACGGCCGCGAGAGCTTCCGCCGTATGGCCGCTGATGCCGACGCGGTCATTGAGAGCTTCGCTCCCGGCCACCTCGACGGGCTCGGCATCGGTTACGCGGCGCTTTCGGCCCTGAAGGCGGACATAGTGCTCACCTCGGTGACCGGCTTCGGTCAGACCGGCCCGCACGCCGGCTGGAAAAGCTCCGACATCGTCGCGGCGGCAACAGGCGGGGCCATGTACGTGACCGGCCGCGCCGAGGACCCGCCGCTCGTGCTTGCCGGTGAACAAGCCGCTCTCATGGCATCCGTGTATGCGGCCGGCGCGACCATGATGGCGCTCTGGCACGCGTCGGCCAGCGGGCGCGGTCAGCACGTCGACATATCGGCGCAGGAAACGACGCTTTCGGTCTCGCATATCTGCGGCGTGGGCAAGTGGCTGGACGACGGCATGGTTCCGAAACGCATGGGGACCACCCTGTTCGCATCCGTTCCTTCCGGCGCGTACCGCTGCAAGGACGGCCTGGTCTATTTGATGGTCAACCGGCCCTTGCATTGGCAGGCCCTGGCCCGCTGGATTAACGAGGAGACCGGCAACCGCGAGGTGCTCGATACGATGTTCGAAGGGCCTTCTTCCAACCGCATTCCCCACCGCGAACTCCTCGACCTGTTCATCGGCGAGCTTACCGCGCGGCACAGCGTGCGGGAGGTCTACGAGGAAGGACAGCGCCGCCACATAGCCTTCACCCCGGTACGCACGGTCTCGGATGTGGTCGGTGACCCGCAGCTGGCCGCGCGCGGATATTTCGTCGAGGTCGAGGACCGGAAGGGGCGGCGGCGTTACCCGGGCGCGCCCTACCGCTTCGCGCGCACGCCTTGGCGGCTCGAGACCAGGGCCGGAACCCGGGAAGAGCCGTGACGCCGGACCCCGGACAGGCTCTGGCCGGCCTGCGTGTGGTCGAGTTCAGCTCGGCCATGGCCGGGCCTTGGATAGGACGCTTCATGGCTTGGGCCGGAGCCGAGGTCATACGGGTGGAATCGCGCAAACGGCCCGACGTCGTACGCGGCTATGTTCCGCCGTGGGACCCGGAACTCGGTACGCAACCGGCCATGTCGCCCTGGTTCACCGATTGGAACGCGGGCAAACATTTTGTCTCGCTCGATCTCACGCGGGCGCCGGCCGTCCGTCTTGCAAAGAAGCTCGTCGCAGTCGCCGACGTCGTGGTCGAGAACCAGGCCGCCGGTGTCATGGACAAGCTCGGGTTGGGCTACCAGCAATTGGCCGCGGTCCGTGAGGACCTCATCATGATCTCCAGTTCCGGTTTCGGCGCGAGCGGGCCGGCCAGCCCGCATGTCACATGGGGCCCGAACATCGAGGCCGTGTCCGGCCTTGCCACGCTCACCGGTTTTACGGCCAGCGAGTGCACGGTGACCCAGTACGCCTACCCGGACAGTGTCAGCGCCATGCACGGGCTCTTCGCTGTGATGTGCGCGCTCGACCACCGCCGCCGCAGCGGCCAGGGGCAGTACATCGACATCAGCCAGTACGAGAGTTTGGTCTCGGCTATCGGCCACCTCGTGCTGGAAGAGATCGAGGGGCCGGGGCGGGCCGCCCCGCGGGGCAATCGGTCCCGCGAGCGCGCCCCGCAGGGCGCCTACCGCTGCCTTGGCGAAGACCGCTGGCTGGCCCTGTCGGTGGATGACACAGACCAGTGGCGCGCGCTTTGTTTCGTGGTCGGCCGACCCGAACTGCTCGCACGCAGCCAACTCCTCACGCGCGAGGGGCGGCTGGGCGCCCACGACGAGATCGACCGCGCGATAGAGGATTGGACATCGCGGCACCAGGCCTGGGAGGCCGTGGGCCTGTTGCAGGCCGCGGGTGTGGCCGCCGGCGTTGTCGAGACCACGGAGGACCAGTACGAACTTGACGAGCATCTTCGCAGCCGGGGATTCTTCGAGGAGATCGAGCATTTGGAGAAGGGCCGTGTGGTAGCCGCCGGCTTGCCCTTGGGGCTCACCGGCACCCCGGGCTCGAGCCGTGTGGCCGGCCAGGCCGTCGGTCGGGACAACGCCTACGTGTTCGGCGACTTGCTCGGCCTTGGCAGAGAGGAGATCGAGGCATACGAAAGAGAGGGGGTTTTTGAGTGAAATGAGCGAACAGACGATTGAGCGACTTGCCGACCTGGAAGAGATACGCGACCTGCCCCGGCTCTATGCCCACTACGTGTGGCAGAAGGACACCGACGCGGCCGTCGCGCTGTTTGCGGCCGACGGGACCATGGACGCCGGCGACGGCAATCCGATCGGCGGCCACGACGCCCTGCGCGAGGGCTACGAGAGGATGCTTGCCGCCGGCGAACTGCAGCCTTTCGTTCACAACCATGTGATCGAGCTGGACGGTGACGAGGCAAGCGGCACGGTCTATCTCGATCTGCGCGCGACCATGGGCGGGACGGCGATGATAGGGTCCGGTTACTATGACGACCGTTACATCCGCGAGAAGGGCCGCTGGCGCTTCCGGTCACGGGTCCTCACGATCCGTTTCTTCGTCCCTTTGGACGAAGGATGGGCCGGTGCCAAGCGGGAGTCGATCCTCGATACGGTACAACGGATACGCGAGGGCGACTGAACGTTTTCCCACGCCGGGGTTCGTGTTAGCGTCGCGGCGACTGACCGATGAACTTCGAATTCTCAGCTGAAGAGCAGGTCTTCGCCGACGAGGTCGAGGCCTGGTTGGTCGCCAACCACGACCCGGTGGTCATGGACCCGACGCGTGAGAACTTCACGCAGTTGGTCGACACGCCCGAGCGGCGCGCCTTCATGAAGAAGCTCGCGGTCCAGGGTTGGCTCGGCATGACCTGGCCCGAGAAGTACGGCGGCCAGGAAAAGCCCGGCATCTACGAGTTCATCCTCAACGAGGGTCTGGCCCGCCACGCGGCCCCGCAGATAGGCAAGGGCATCGGCATCATCGGCAAGACGCTGATCCGTCACGGCAGCGAGAAGCTCAAGCGGGAGTTCCTGCCAAAGATCATCAACGCCGAGGTCGAGTTCGCCGTGGGCTACAGCGAGCCGCAGGCGGGCTCGGATGCCGCCAACATGCAGCTCAAGGCCGAACGCGAAGGCGATTGGTGGGTGCTCAACGGGCAGAAGATATGGACGACCTCTGCGCATTTCGCCGATTGGTACTGGTTCGGCGCGCGCACAGATCCCGACAAGCCCAAGCACCACGGCATAAGTCTGTTCCTGCTGCCGATGAACGCCGACGGTCTCGAGATCCAATCCATGCCGACCATCGGCAAGGACATCACCAACCAGGTCTTCTTCGACAACGTGCGGGTTCACAACGACTACATGGTCGGCGAGCAGGGCAAGGGCTTCCAGTACATTTCCGAGGCTCTCGATCTGGAGCGTTTCACGATGTTCACCTTCTCGCCCATCGAGGAACGTTCCAAGCTGCTTTACGAATATGTCAGGACGGCCGAGCGCGACGGCAAACCGCTGCGCGATGACCCGGTGGTGCGCGGAAAAATCGCCAAGGTCGCGACCGAGAAACCGCACCCGGGCACTGACCCGATAGCGGCCG
>CAYXZP010000028.1:0-24630 GCA_964469485.1 uncultured Myxococcales bacterium
CTGGTGCCGCAAATAAGCCCGCCGGCGACGGATCTTACCCGAACCGGAAAACTTGAACCGTTTCGCCGCACCCCTTCTTGTCTTAACTTTAGGCATCGCTGTTCTCTCCTGCTCTGTCTTACTTGCTGGGCACTACGATCACGGACATCTGGCGGCCCTCCATCCTCGGTTCACCTTCGGGCTTGGCCTGCTCCGCTATCGATTCAAGCACTTTGTCCAACATCGCACGGCCCATCTCGGGACGGGTGATCTCGCGTCCCTTGAAGAACACCGAGATCTTCACGCGGTGGCCCTTGTCCAGGAACCGCAAGATATGCCCCATCTTGAAGTCGATGTCGTGCGCCTCGGTCCTCGACCTGATCTTGACCTCCTTTACTGACGTGGCGACATTGGTCTTCTTGGATTCCTGCTGCCGCTTTCGTTGCTCGTAGCGATACTTGTGAAAATCCATAATGCGGCAGACGGGTGGGTCGACGTTGCTCGCAACCTCGACCAGGTCGAGTCCCTTCTCATCCGCCCTCGCTTGGGCATCGCCAAGGCTGACGACACCGGCCTGGGAACCGTCGGTATCGACCAACCGAACCTCCCGGGCCGTAATCCCCGCATTGATCCTGGCCCCTTCGGCCGCTTCTTTTCTGACCTTCGCTGGCTTTGCTATGACAAACCTCCATCTGTGTTCTGGCCGCGTTCGAGCGCCCAACGCTTGAACTCGTCGATCGGCAAGGCATCCACCTGTTCGCCACCGCGCAGCCGCGGTGCCACGGTCCCGGCTTCCTTCTCGCGATCGCCGATCACCGCAACGACGGGGACCTTCGCGTGCTGGGCTTCCCTGATCTTGAATCCGAGTTTTTCGTTTCTGAGGTCGGCGCGAACCCGCAACCCGGCATCTTTGAGGGCCGCGGCGACGCCCTCGGCGTACTCGTTCTGTTTTTCCGTAACCGTCACAAGCAGGACCTGGCACGGTGAGAGCCACATCGGCAGATCGCCGGCCGTGTGCTCGAGAAAGATCCCGATGAAGCGCTCGATAGAACCGAGGACGGCGCGGTGGATCATCACCGGCCGCCGCGAGCCCCCATCGGCGTCGACGTATGAAAGGTCGAGGCGCTCGGGCATCGAAAAGTCGAGCTGGACGGTGCCGAGCTGCCACTCGCGGCCGACCGCGGCGGGGCCACGGAAGGCGATCTCGGGGCCGTAGAAGGCCCCGTCGCCCTCCTTGACGGTGTAGGCCGCGTCGAGTCCGTCGAGGACCTCGCCGAGGGTTGTCTCGGCGGTCTCCCAGGTCGCATCGTCGCCGATGGCCTTGGCCGGCTTCGTCGAGAGATAGATGCGCCGTTCGCGGAACCCGAAAACGCCGTAGGCCTCGTCCACCATTGCGACCACGGCGGCAACCTCTTCGCGTACCTGGTCCGGCGTACAAAAAATGTGCGCGTCGTCCTGCGAGAACGAACGCACACGAATCAACCCGTGCACCACGCCCGAGCGTTCGTAGCGATGCAACCGGCCAAAATCGGCCATCCGTATGGGAAGGTCGCGGTAGGACCGTGTCTGTTCCGAGAACATCAGACAGTGGGTCGGGCAGTTCATCGGCTTGACGGCGAAACTGCGGCCCTCGACCTCGGTGAAGTACATGTTGTCGCGGTAGTTGTCGTAATGGCCGGACCGCCGCCAGAGATCCTCGTCGAGCACCTGTGGCGTGATCACCTCGTCATAGCCATAGCGGCCGTAGAGCTCACGAATGTAGTCGGTAAGACGATTGTACAACCAGGCGCCGCCGGGCTGGAAGAAGGGCGTGGCGGGAGCCTCTTTGTGAAAGCTGAACAGGCCGAGTCGCTTGCCGAGAACGCGGTGGTCGCGCTTGCGTGCCTCTTCGAGTCGTTCGAGATGGGCGGCCAGGGCCGCATCATCGCCGAAGGCCGTGCCGTAGATGCGTTGCAACATTTCGTTTTTCTCGTCGCCGCGCCAGTAGGCCCCGGCCACATGGGTGAGCTTGAAGGAACCGAGACGGCCGGTGGAAGGAACATGCGGGCCGCGACAAAGATCGACGAACTCGCCCTGGCGGTAGAGGCTGACATCGTCGTCCCCGATGCCTTCGATGATCTCCACCTTGTAATCCTCCCCCATCTCGCGGAAGACCTTTGCGGCCTCGGCCCTTGCCAGCGTCTGCCTGGACACGGGCAGGTCCGCGGCGGCGATCTTCTTCATCTCGGCGCCGATGGCCTCGAGGTCCTCGGGCGTGAACCCGGCCCGGTAGGCGAAGTCATAATAGAACCCGTCGCTTATGACGGGGCCGATGGTCACCTGGGCTTCGGGGTAAAGCCGCTTGACGGCTTGGGCCAGAAGATGGGCGGTGGAATGGCGTATGATCTCGAGTCCCTCGTCGCAAGACCCGGTCACGGGACTGAGCCTGCAGTCCGCCTCGAGTGTGTGTGAGAGGTCGACCGGCACGTCATCGAGGAGTGCCGCGAGCGCGCCTTCGGTGGAGCCACCGAGCGCTTCGGCGACACTAACGCCACTGGCAAGGCTCAAGGGAGAGCCCCCCTCAATGGATACGGTTATCTGGTCGGACATTCCCGATTATCGTCAACACGAACGCAGAGCCGCTCTCGAGGGAGCCTCGCCGCCGAGGCATTTATCGTCGCCCTCTTCGAACCGGTGTTCCTGCCAAGATCCTCCTTGCCGTGCTCGTGGTAGGCACGGGCGGGATTGAACCGCCGACCCCCTCCGCGTCAGGGAGGTGCTCTCCCACTGAGCTACGTGCCTTGAACCCACAAGGCGCCGGTAAGCCCCCCGTCTAACAACGGCCTGTCGGCTAGTCAACAATCTTTGCCCGCCGGCACCCGCGACGCTACGATTGAACGGTCGTGACCCGCGAACAGCTCGCTTCGGCCTTTCTCCTGCTCGCGCTTGCCGGGTTGCTCTACCTGGCCGGCCTCCTGCTGGCCCCCTACGCCCAGCCCATCGCCTGGGCCCTGGTGCTGGCCGTGGTCTTCCATCCCCCCTACCGCCTGTTGCTCGGCGCGGCCCCGGGTTACCCGGGCCTCGTGGCGGCCGCCCTCACGGCGCTGGTCGTGGCCGTGGTCGTTGTTCCCGGGCTGTTGCTGTCGGGAGTGCTCGCCGCCGAGGCCGCCAACGGCTACGAACGCGTGGCCGAATTGATCGCCTCCGGCCGCCTTCCCGACCTCCGGGCCCTCGGCGCCCACCCGCTCATCGCACCCGCGCTGGAGTGGGTCGGCAATCGCGCGGGCGCGGGCGCGATCGAACCGGGCGCGATCGTGCTCGCCGGCCTCAAATGGCTGAGCGAGTTCGTGGGTTCGCGGGCCGCCGAGATCGCGCGCAACGTGGTGGCCTTCTTCGTCGGAATGGCGATCATGATCTTCACGCTCTTCTTCGCCCTCAGGGACGGTACCCGAATGGTCGAACGGGTGGGCCGGACCCTCCCCATGGACGAGTCGGACCGCCGACGTGTCATGGACCGGCTGCAGCAGACCCTGATCGCCGTGGTCCAGGGGCTCACCGTGACCGCCGTCGTCCAAGGGCTCCTGGTCGGCCTGGCGCTCCTCGTGCTCGGCGTTCCTTTCCCGTTGTTGCTTGGCACCGCGGCCGGCTTGCTGGCCTTCCTGCCGGTCGGCGGCGCGGCTTTCGTGTGGGTGCCCACGGTGGCCGTACTCGCGGTCCTCGGCTCATGGATGAGCGCCGCCATACTGGCCCTGTGGTGCCTGTTGGTCGTCTCATCCGTCGATAATGTGCTCCGGCCCCTGATGATCGGCGCCGGCGCACAACTATCGACCCCGGTCCTGTTCTTCGGGATACTCGGTGGCCTGCAGGCCTTCGGCTTCATCGGCCTCTTCGTCGGCCCGGCCGTGCTGGCGGCGCTGTCCTCGCTGCTCGCGATCTACCGCGAGCGCTATCTGTAGCGGGCGCTCAGACGTTGAAGCGAAAGTGGACCACGTCGCCGTCGGCGATGACGTAGTCGCGACCCTCGAGCCTCAGCTTCCCCGCGCTGCGGCAAGCCGCCTCGCCGCCCGCACTGATGTAATCTTGGTACGCTATGACCTCGGCCCTTATGAAACCGCGGGCGATGTCACTGTGCACGGCACCGGCCGCGCGCAGGGCCGGCTCATTCCGCGTGATCGACCATGCCCGTAGCTCTTTCTCGCCGGCGGTAAAGAAGGTGATGAGGTCGAGCGTGTCGTAACAGGCCCGTATGAAACGCTCTCGTGCCGCGGCCGCCAGCCCGAGGTCGGCCAGGAACTCAGGCTGCTCGGCCTCGTCGAGGTTGGCAAGCTCGCATTCGATGGGGGCGCTCATGACGGCCAGGGAACGCGCGTCCACGCCGAGGGTCCCGGCCAACTCCACGCCGCGGCCGACGGCCCCGGCCAGGCTGGCCTCGTCGACGTTCAACACGACGATACGAGGTTTGAGCGTGAGGAACCTGAACCCGGAAAGACGGCCGAGCTCGGGCATACCGAGAGAGAGCGTGCCGAGCGGACGGCCTTCCTCGAGAGCCGTCCGGCAGACCGCTAGAAGGTCGCGTTCCTGATCCTGCCCACCTTCCCTGGCGATCCTTTCGAGCCGCTTCTCGACCACCGCAAGATCGGCGAGCAGCAGTTCGTCGGAAAAGGCCGAGACCAGGTTCGCCGCGTCGGCAGAACCGGTGAAGGCGTCGACGACCTCGCCGAGGACGTCGAGATCACGCATATCGGCCAGCGTGGCCGGTGCCAGGCTCGCCCCCGCCGCTGCGAAGGCGCCCGAGGCAAGATCGACGAAACGCAGCTCCGCTTCCACGATGCGCCGCGGCCGGCAATGTTCGGCGATCGCCGCGAGGCGCTGGTCAGGGACCCGCGCGGTGGCAAGGGCCCCGCGGCCCGGGTCACTTGGCTGGCCGGAAACGGCCGTAAAGACGGTGGACTTGCCCGCGGCTTGGAAGCCTACCAGGCCGACCTTCACTTCTCGGGTGTGTCGGGGTCGGGGGGATCGCCCTCGGTAACGGGCGAAGGCTGCGCCGGCTCGCCTTCGTCCGACTCGCCTTCGTCCGCAGCGACCTCTTCCGCTGCCACCGGCGCTTCTTCGAACGCGTCCTCGTCGGCATCGGCGGCACCGATGATAGCCTTGACCTCGACGCTGATGGTCGCACAAATGTCCTGCCCCACCCTCACCTCGACCTCGTAGCTGCCCACGCGCTTGATCGGCTCGGGCAGGAGAACCTGGCGGCGGTCGACCTGGTAGCCTTTTTCCGCGAGCAAAGCCGCGATGTCGCTGCTCGTAACAGAACCGAACAGCCGCCCTTCCTTGCCGGCGCGGGCCTCGGTCACCAGTGCGGCGCCACTGAGTTGCCCGGCCTTGCCCTCCCAGGACTCGCGCTCTCTGGCCATCTTGGCCTCGATGATGCGTTTGTGGTGGGTCAATGCCTTGAGCTTGCGCGGGTCGGCCGTTACCGCGATGCCGCGAGGCAGAAGGAAGTTGCGCGCGTAACCCGGCTTGACGCGCACGACATCGCCTATGATGCCGAGCCCGGCAACGTCCTCTGTCAGGATGACCTCCACCTTATATATCCCCCGGACCGGCTACTGGGCCGCCGTGTACGGCAACAACGCCATGTTGCGAGCGCGCTTGATGGCGACCTTGACCTTGCGCTGGTGCTTGGCGCAGGTGCCGGTGGTGCGACTCGGGACGATCCTGCCCCGCTCGCTGATGAAATCAGCCAGCACATAGGCCCACTTGTAATCGATCCGCAGCGCCTTATCGGCGCAGAAGCGGCACACCCGCCGCCGTCCGCCACCGCCAAAACGCCTGCGGCGCGGACGCCCCGGCCCGCTGTCGCCCCGGCGCGGACGCTCCTCTTCGGAGCGGCGCGGAGCCGCCGGACGGTCTGTTGGTTGTTCAGGCATCGGTTTTCTCCTTTGGGGCCGGCTCGGTCGCGGGCGCGTCGGTTTCAAGCTTCTCGGTCACACCGGTCGAGCGGAAATCGCTCAGCGTTCTCTCGCTCCTGTGGCGGTCGCCGCTGCGCTCGCGTTCGGCGCTGCGCTCGCGTTCGGCGGGCAAGCCGGTGTGCTCTTGTTGCACGCTGATGAAGCGCAAGACGTCCTCTGTGATCCGCAGGGTCCTTTCGAGTTCCCGCACGGCCCCGGGTTCGGCCTGGTACTCCATCAGATAGTAGTGCCCGTCGCTCTGACGCCGGATAGGATAGGCCAGCTTGCGCCGGCCCCAGTCGTGCGTGGTGGCGACCGTGCCGCCATCGGATCTGACCACCGCTTCGAAGCGATCCATCAGCGAAGCGCTTTCTTCGCCCACAGCGCCGCTGACAACCACCATTGTTTCGTAAGGTCGCATATCGAGCCTCGCAGCCTCTCCACCCACGCTCATACCAAGAGCGGCGCTATGACCAGCGACACGATGGACATGAGCTTGATGAGGATGTTCATCGACGGCCCCGCCGTGTCCTTGAACGGGTCGCCCACGGTATCTCCCACCACGGCCGCGTGGTGGGCATCGGAACCCTTGGCCTCGCCCTCCACGTCGCCCTTCTCGATGGCCTTCTTGGCGTTATCCCAGGCGCCCCCTGCGTTGGCCATCATCAGTGCCAGCAACACGCCGGCCAATGTGGCACCGGCGAGCATGCCGCCGAGCGCCTCCGCTCCGAGCACGAAACCGACGGCAACGGGGCTTATGACCGCCACCAGCCCGGGCGCGATCATCTCCTTGAGCGCGGCCGATGTCGAGATGTCCACGCAGCGTTTGGTGTCGGGCTTGACGCCCTCGCGGCCTTCGAGCAACCCCGGAATCTCGCGGAACTGCCGGCGTATCTCGGTCACCATCTGGCCGGCCGCCCGGCCCACCGACGTCATCGTAAGCGCGGCTACAAAGAAGGGCAGTATGCCGCCGAGGAAGAGTCCGATCACGACAATGGGTTCGGTCACGACGATACGCAACGGCCCCGCGGCCGAGCCGGCCACCGCACGCGCGTGGTCGATGGCCATTGCGTAGGCCGAGAACAGGGCCAGGGCCGTCAGCGCGGCCGAGCCTATGGCAAACCCCTTGCCTATGGCCGCCGTGGTGTTGCCGAGCGCGTCGAGTCCGTCGGTGACCTTGCGTACTTCGGGGCCGAGACCGGCCATCTCGGATATTCCGCCAGCGTTGTCAGCGACCGGACCGTAGGCATCGACTGTCATGGTCACGCCGACGGTGGCCAGCATGCCGACCGCGGCGATCCCGATCCCGTAAAGCCCGGCCGCGGAGTTGGCGATGAATATCGAGACGCATATCACCAGCACCGGCAGTGCCGTGCTCTCGAGTCCCACGGCGAGGCCGTGGATGATGTTGGTGGCCGCCCCCGTCTTCGAGGCATCCACGATACGGAACACCGGGCCCGCCGAAGTGTAATATTCGGTGATCAAGCCGATGGCGATACCTCCGACAGTACCGACGAGCAGCGCTAGCCACACCGCGGTCGTGATCACGGCGCTGCTGATCAACATGAAGGCGGCGACCAGAAAGAGCCCGGCGGCTATGAAGGTCGAGTATCTCAGTGCCGCTTGGGCCCCGATACCCTTGAGCACGCGCATCGAGAAGATCCCGACGAGCGATGCTCCGAGTCCGAGCACCGCCATGGCCAGGGGGAGCATCATCAAGGCTGAACGCACCGACTCGGACGCCTCACCGCTGGCCGACAGGGCCGACAGGGCGCCCGCCCCCAAGGTCGCCGCGATGGCCACGGTCGCGATCATCGAACCGACGTAGGATTCGAATATGTCCGCTCCCATACCGGCAACGTCACCGACATTGTCGCCGACGTTGTCGGCTATGACCCCGGGATTTCTCGGATCGTCCTCGGGGATCCCGGCCTCGACCTTGCCGACAAGGTCGCTGCCGACGTCCGCCGCCTTGGTGTAGATCCCGCCGCCGACCCTGGCGAAGAGCGCTATGGAACTGGCGCCCATGGCGAAGCCGTTGATGATGCTGGCGTTCTCGACGTTACCGAACATGGAGTAGAGAACGCCGAGCCCGATCAGCCCGAGGCTTGCCACCGCCAGACCCATCACGGCACCACCGTTGAAGGCGACCAGGAGGGCCTGTTCTTCACCGCCGGACTTGGCGGCCTCGGAGGTGCGCACGTTGGCCTTGGTGGCCGACATCATCCCAAAAAGTCCGGCCGCCATGGAACACAGGGCCCCGCTCAGGAAGGCGTAGGCCGTGTTGGCGCCCAGCTTCCAGAACAGCAGGGCGAAGACGACAAGCTCGAAGAGGGCCAGTATGCGGTACTCGCGACTGAGAAAGGTCATTGCGCCGGTGCGGATCGCCTCTGCGATCTCCTGCATGCGCCCGTCTCCGGCGGGCTGGCGTGATACCGCCCGGTACAGGCCGGCCGCGACGGCGAGCCCCACCAGACCGGCGTACGGTGACACGTTGATCATCAGTTCCATGTTCTAAGCCTCTCCTCCTTAGCGCTCGCTTGCGGGCGCGGCATTGAAAGTTCGCATTGCCGATTCCAGGCCCTCGGTGATCACGGCGGCGACAGCGTCGGCGCCGCGTTCGGTCATGGCCCCGACCAACTCGTGTTGATCGTGCTCGAAGCGTTCCAGCACGTAGTCGGTGAATTCCGTGCCCGCTGCCGGCCGTCCCACGCCCAGACGCACCCGCAGGAAGTTCGGTCCCCCGGTTTCCTCTATTATAGAAACGATCCCCTTGTGGCCGGCCGAGCCGCCCCCCATGCGAACCCGGATACGCCCGGTCTCCAAGTCGGTGTCGTCGTGAACGACCACCACGGTGTCGCCGTCTATGGCCAGCTCGCTGCAGGCGGCGGCGACGCTCAGGCCGCTCGCGTTCATGTATGTCTGTGGTTTCATCAGTAACACCTCGGTACGGCCCACTTTGATTGAAGCCGTCAGCGCACGGTAAGCCCGGCGCCGGATGCGTGTGTTGTGGCGGGCGGCCAAGCGGTCGGCCACCTCGAAGCCAATGTTGTGCCTGGTTCCCTTATATTCCCCTGCCGGGTTGCCGAGTCCAACGACTAGGTACACTTACAAGCCTGGCTTCTGCGGCGCGGTTCAGTCCGACCCGGACTTCTCTCCGTCGCCCGAGGACTCGCCGGCCGCCTGCCCGGGTGTCGCATCGCCCTCGGCGGCCCCCTCTTCGCCCTCTGCGGCTTCGGCTCCCTCTTCGAGCTCCTCCTCGACGGGCTCCTCGACGACCTCGACCACCGGGGGCACGACGGTGACCAGCGTGAAGTTCTCGTGGTAGATGGCCTCGACCCCTTCGGGAAAGTCCAGGTCCTCGACATGAACCGAGTCGTGGATCCCAAGCGCGGTCACATCGACCTCGATCGAGTCGGGCAAGCGGTCGGGCAGCGCCTTGACCTCCAGGTCGCGCCTGATCGGTTGTAGGATGCCCCCCGCAATAACACCCTCTGCTTTGCCCCTGTAATTGATCGCCACGTTGGTCTGTACGGGCTTGTCGGG
Source organism: uncultured Myxococcales bacterium (assembly GCA_964469485.1). GTDB lineage: Bacteria > Desulfobacterota > Binatia > UBA1149 > CAYXZP01 > CAYXZP01. The sequence goes on from CAYXZP010000028.1 coordinate 9,456, forward strand.
GTCGAGGCGGAGAAAATCGACATGCACGACCGAGCCGTTCACGGGGTGGGCCTGCAGTTCGCGCACCAGGGCCAGCGACTCGTTGAGCGCGGACTCCTCGGACACAAAGCGGATAAGATGCGCCCCGTGGGCCGCCAGCCCACGCCGGCTGAACTCCTTCGCGTCGAACTTGACCGACACCGTGGGCGCGCCGGCCCCATAGAAGACACCCGGCACCTGCCCCTGTCTCCTGAGCTCACCGGCCGACAGGTCTCCGTCACGCTTGCTAATGGCCAACTCTATACTCTGCATCGCAATTCCTTCCGCCTAATCGAACAAGGAGCTTATGGACTCTTCCTGGTGCGTACGTTTGACGGCCTCGGCCATGAGGCCGGCAACCGACACCACCTGGATCTTCTCTTCAGCGAGCACCCGCTCGGACGGCGCGACGGTGTCGGTCGTGATCAGCCGTTCGAGCGTGGAGCCCGCCACTTTGTCGATGGCGTCGCCCGAAAGCACCCCGTGCGTACAACACGCGAGCACGCGTTGGGCACCCGCCGCTATGATCGCCTCGGCAGCCTTGCAGGCCGTACCGGCCGTGTCGATCATGTCGTCCACGATAACGGCCGCACAGCCCCCGACGTCACCGACGATCCTCATCTCCTCGACCTGGTTGGCCGCCACCCGCCTCTTGTCGATGATCGCGAGCGTGGCGTCCAGCTTCTTGGCGTATGCGCGGGCGCGTTCGACGCCGCCGGCGTCCGGCGACACCACGGCCACCGGCATACCGTCAACGGCGGCTTCGATGTGGGGAAGCAGCACCGGGTTGGAGTAGAGGTTGTCGACCGGCACGTCGAAGAAGCCCTGGATCTGCCCGGCGTGCAGTTCGGTGGTCATGATCCGCGAGGCCCCGGCCTTCTCGATGAGATCGGCAACGAGTTTGGCGCTGATGGGAACGCGCGGCGAGACCTTGCGGTCCTGCCGGGCGTAACCGTAGTACGGGAGGACGGCCGTCACCCTTTTGGCCGAAGCCCGCTTGAAGGCGTCTAGCATGAGCAAGAGCTCCATCAGGTGGTCGTTGCCCGGTGCGCTCGTCGACTGCACAACGAACACGTCGCCCCCGCGCACGTTCTCGTTGATCTCGACGAAGATCTCTCCGTCGCTGAAACGGCGCACATCGGCGCGCCCGAGGCTGACACCGAGCTGCTCGCATATGGCCTCGGTGAGCGACCGGCTCGCGTTGCCGCAGAAGACCTGCAGCGCATCCCTAGCGTTCTTCGACACCTTGCTTATTACCCGCTAGCTTCGAATCACTGGGCGGGAAGGACTCGAACCTTCGATGCCGGACCCAAAATCCGGTGCCTTACCAACTTGGCTACCGCCCACCAGCCTCGGCGTCAGCTAATCCCGTGGCTCGATCACCCTGAGCGCCCAAGCTCGATCGGGCCGTGAAAAGCTCGCCGCGGCCGATTGTGCCTGCGCCGCGGAGGGGAACAAACCGACCACGGCCGAGCCGCTTCCCGACATGACTGTGGCCTCGGCACCAACCCCCCTCAACGCGCCTGCGAGTCTGCTGACATCGGCGAACTCGGCTTCCACGCCGCAGCTGAAATCGTTGGCGACAAGCTCCCGAAGGGGTCTTTGCGCCAACGAAGAACGGGTCAGGCTAAGCGCGCTATCCGAGGATGTCAAACCTTTTAGCGCGTGCGCATAGGCCCATTTCGTCCGCACGCGCACCTCGGGCACGGCGACGGCCAGATCGGGAAACTCGAAACCCTCGACCGGCTCGAGCAGCTCCCCGATACCACGCGCCAGCGACGGCCTCCCGGCCAGGCAAAAGGGAACGTCGGCGCCCAACGACAGCGCTATTGCACCGGAGCGCGCGGCCGTGAGCTCGGCATCGAGCAAGCCGGGCAACTCACGGACGACGGCAGCCGCGTCGCTGCTCCCGCCACCCAGGCCCGCACCGACGGGGATGCGCTTGGTTATCCCGATATCGACGCGCGCCCGGATGCCGAGTTCGTCAAGGACACCGAGCGCCGCGCGGCCGGCTATGTTGTCCCGACCGGCGGGAACCTGCTCGCTACCGCCGACGGCAACATCCACGCGGGTCTCGTCGGCGCGATGGGCGGTAATGGAGATATCGTCATACAGATCGACCGGCACCATCAGGGATTCGATCTCGTGATAGCCGTCGGCTCGAGGTCCGCCGACGCGCAAGATCAGGTTCACCTTTGCCGGAGCGTGGACGGTGATCTCGGGCACGCCGCGAGTTTGACGGCTGCCGGTCGCCGTGACAACAACCGCGCGTGTCGCGACCGCTCGACAGCGCAAGCCGTTTGGCGGTCGAAGCGGGAGCGCTCGTGCGCGAGACCATTGGCGGCGGCAAGCGCATCGACTACAAGTCCGCCGTCGATCTTGTCACCGACACCGACCGCGACGCCGAGGCTCTCATAGTCGACGGTCTGCGCGCGGACTTTCCCGATCACACTATCGTAGCCGAAGAGTCGAGTACCGGTCGCCCGCCGGAGGGCCCCTGTTGGTACGTCGACCCGATCGACGGAACGGTCAACTTCGTGCACGGCATTCCCCACTGTGCGGTTTCCATAGCGCTCATCGAGGAAGGCCGTCCTTCGGCGGCCGTCGTCTACGACCCCTGCAAGGAGGAGCTCTTCGAAGCCGAACGTGGCCACGGCGCTCGCCTGAACGGACGGGCCATCGGCGTATCGGCGGCCGGGCGTGTGGCCGATTCGCTAATGGTAACGGGCTTTCCCTACGACCGCCGCGAGGATGCGGACTTCTATCTGTCCTTCTTCCGAACCTTCATGGTGTCGGCCCGCGACCTGCGCCGCTTCGGTTCGGCCGCGCTCGACCTGGCTTACGTCGCCGCGGGCCGCTTCGACGGCTTTTGGGAGTTCAAGCTCCAACCTTGGGACACCGCCGCGGGGTGGCTGATCGTGGAAGAAGCGGGCGGCATGGTCTCCGACATGGACGGAGCGGCCTTCGACCCCTGGCTGCCGCGCATCCTGGCCACCAACGGCTCGATACACCGGGAATGCCTGAACATCATCGACGGCCTGAGCGCCGGCCCGGACCGCGCTTAGGCTTCTGTTCGGCCGCCACGCGCGATATAGAGGCCGGCGCACACACGAAGGAGAGACAGATGCCGACAGCAATGAACACCGACCTGGACGGTAAACGCGCGATAGTCACCGGGGCAAGCCGTGGCATCGGCGAGGCCATAGCCGGACGTCTCGCGGCCGCCGGGGCCCGTGTGGCCCTGGTAAGCCGCCGGCGCGAAGGCCTCGAGGATGTGGCCTCGCGCCTCGACACCGAGACCCTCGTCGTCCAAGCCAACCTGAGCCGCAGCGACGATATAGCCGGCATCGTGCCGGCTGTAGTCGAGGCCTGGGGAGGGGTGGACATTCTGGTGAACAACGCTGGCACCAACCCGGTCTTCGGTCCGATGCTGGAGACCGAGGAACGGGCTTGGGACAAGACCTTCGACACCAACGTCAAGGGCCCCTTCCTGTTGTCCCAGGCCGCGGCGACCGAGATGGACAAGACCGGCGGCGGCACCATCGTCAACATCGCCTCGACCGGCGGCCTGGAGCCCTCGCCGATGCTGGGAGTCTACTCGGTGAGCAAGGCGGCCATCATAATGCTGACCAAGGTGATGGCTGCCGAACTGGGCTCCAAGAACATCCGGGTCAACTGCATCGCGCCCGGACTGGTCGACACCAAGTTCGCCTCGGTCTTGGTCAACACGCCGAGCATCCACGACGCCTACGTCTCTCGCGCCGCCCTCGGACGCCACGGCGAGCCCGAGGAGATCGCGGGCGCGGCCCTCTATCTGACCAGCGCCGAATCCTCGTTCATGACCGGTCAGGTGATGGTCATAGACGGCGGAACCAGGTTCTGAACCGCGGTCGAGATGCGCCCTCGTAGCTCAGGTGGATAGAGCACCGGCCTCCGAAGCCGGGGGCACAGGTTCGAGTCCTGTCGAGGGCGTATCGCGACCGTGTTTGACTTCCGCTAAGGCCACTCGTTAGACTTCGCGAATCGCCCGGAACAGCCGGGCCACGGATAGGGACCGAAGAATGGAAGTCAAGGTAGACGGCTCGCTCGAGAAGGCCATGCGCGTGCTCAAGAAGAAGCTCGCGGCCGAAGGGGTGTTCAAGGAGATGAAGCTCCGGAACTTCTACGAGAAGCCGAGCGTGAGAAGGAAACGCAAGCGCCAAGAGGCCGAGCGCAAACGGCGCAAGGCCATGCGACGCGCGCAACGCTCTCATTGACGTACCGCCTGGCGGTACGGGCCGGTGGAGGACGTGGTGATGGAACTTCCAACCTGCATGAAATGCGGCGAAGGGCGGATGATTCCGCTCTCCGACTACGGCACCGAGGGTGCCGCCGTGACCTACAAGGCGTGGGTATGCATAAACCCTGGCTGCGGCTTCTCGATCCGGATCGACAAGGGACAGGTGACCTACGGAAAGAAACTGGGACCGGCCTCGCACTGAACCGGTCGAAAGGACCTCGGTAATGGCTACTGAAACGAAAGCATCCAACATCGTATGGCACGAGACCACGGTCACCAGAGCGGAGCGCGAGGCCATCAACGATCACCGGGGCTGTACCGTGTGGCTCACGGGGTTGTCCGGATCCGGCAAGTCGACCGTGGCCAACATGCTCGAGAAGGTGCTGTGGGAGCGCGGTGTTCGGTCCTATGTGCTCGACGGTGACAACGTTCGGCACGGGCTCAACAAAGACCTCGGCTTTTCGCCCGAAGACCGCACCGAGAACATTCGGCGGATCGGCGAGGTCGCGGCCCTGTTCACAGATGCGGGCGTGCTCAACATAACCGCCTTCATCTCGCCCTACCGCAGCGACCGTGACGCCGTGCGCGCGATCATGGACGACGGGGACTTCATCGAGGTCTACGTCGCCTGCGATCTCGATGAGTGCGAGAAACGCGACCCGAAAGGACTCTACAAAAAGGCGCGTGCCGGCGAGATACCCGAGTTCACCGGAATATCGGCCCCATACGAGGAACCCGAAGCCGCCGAACTCGTCGTCGACACGACCGACCAAACCGCCGAAGAGAGCCTGGCCGTCATCGTCGAATACCTAGAGGGCCACGGCTACTTGGGCGTCACGTAGGCGGCCCTTATACCGCCGTCGACCATGAACTCCGTCCCGGTGACGTAGGACGATTCATCGGAGGCCAGGTAGACCGCCGCTTCGGCAATCTCTTCGGCCCGCCCCAACCTTCCCAGGGGAATGTGCACCAAGCGCCGCTGCCGGGCCTCTTCGTCGGCGAACAGTTCGGCGAGCATTGGCGTGTCGATGGGCCCCGGACAGATCGCGTTGGCACGTATCCCCGTCCTGGCGAACTCGACGGCGACCTCGCGCGTGAGTGCCAACACTCCGCCTTTGCTGGCCGTGTAGGCAGACTGGGAAACGGCCGCCCCCATGGTGGCCACGAAAGAGGCCGTGTTGATGATGGCGCCTCCGCCCGAGCGCTCGAGGGCGGCCACGGCGTACTTGCACCCCAGAAAGACACCCTTGAGGTTGACGTCTATGACCTCGGCCCAGGCCTCTTCGCTGGTTTCGAGGACCGAACCGTCGCCGGGATGAAATATGCCGGCGTTGTTGAACATGACGTCCAAATGGCCCCAGCGGTCCTCTGCGTGGGCAACGAGGGCCTCGACCTCGGCGCTGCGGGTAATATCAACGACCACGGCCACGGCCTCGCCGCCGCCGCTGCGTAGCTCCCCGGCCAGACCTTCGGCGGCCTCGCCGGCACGGTCGGCCACCACCACCCGGGCACCCTCGCGAACGAAGGCCCGGCAACTGGCCGCGCCGATGCCGCCGGCGCCGCCCGTGATGACGGCCACCTTGCCGGCCAGTCTCATCAGCCGCGCTCCAGGAAACGGCGCCGTTCCCAGTCGGTGACCGCGCGCCGCGACTTCTCGAGCTCGATCTCGGCGAACCTCGCGTAATGATCGACAACCTCGTCCCCGAGACTACGGCGCATTAAGGCGCTCGCGCGGAACTCGCCCAAGGCCTCGTCGAGCGAAAGCGGCACCGAGATCAGCGCCGCATCCTTGTAGGCATCGCCCGAGAAGATCGGCGGTGGCTCGGTGCGGCGCTCTATGCCGTCAAGGCCGGCTGCCAGGCAGACCGCGATGGCAAGGTAGGGGTTGGCGTCGGCCCCCGGGATCCGGCACTCGACACGCTGGCCCGTGCCGTGTCCGATGATGCGAAAACCGACGGTACGGTTGTCGTAGGACCAGGCAATATTGGTGGGCGCGAAGGTTCCCGCCGCGTAACGCTTGTAGGAGTTCGTGTTGGGAGCAAAGAACACGCTGCACTCGCGCGCGTGCTCGACCAGCCCACCCAGGTACCACCTGAAAAGGTCGCCGAGCCGGGTCTGTGTCCCCGCGATGCGCTCGCCCTCGGCTGCGAACAACGCAGAGCCGCCGGCGTCCCACAGGCTCGTATGGAGGTGAAAACTGTTGCCCGCCAGGTTCTCGTCCAACTTTGCCATGAAACTGAGCCCCAGGCCCTCGGCCATGGCGATCTCTTTGGCCGCGTTCTTGTAGATGACGTGGCGGTCGGCCATCTCGAGCGCCCCGGCATAGCGTAGGTTGATCTCATGCTGACCGGGCCCCCACTCGCCCTTGCTGAACTCGACCGGCACGGCCGAGGCGTCCATGGCCCGCCGTATGGCGCCCACGACCGGCTCCTCGCGGGTGCCCTGCAAGACGTGATAGTCCTCGACGTAGGCTCCGAAGGTCTCGATATCCGTGAAGCTTTTGGCGCGCGCGTCCTCGAAGCTGTCCTGCAACAGGAAGAACTCGAGTTCCGAGCCGACCATAGCGGTAAAGCCGCACTCGCCGGCCGCGGCAACCTGTCGTGCCAGGATGGTGCGTGGCGCCACGGCCACCGGTTCGCCGCTCTCTTCGTTGAACAGGTCGCACACCACCAGGGCGGTGCGGTCGAGCCAGGAAGCACGCCTCAGCGTCGATAGGTCGGGACGGGCGTGGAAGTCTCCGTAGCCGTCCTCCCAGGAAGTGAACGCGTAGCCCGGAACGGGGTCCATCTCCATGTCGCAGGCCAACAGGTAGTCGCAGGCGTGCATGCCGCCGTCGATGACCTCGGAAAGGAAGAAATGTCCGGTGATGCGTTTGCCGACCAGACGGCCGTACATGTCCGGGAACACAGTGAGAACGGTGTCGATCTCGCCGGCGGCGATCGCCGCTTCGAGCGTCGGGCGGTCCAGTTTGCCTGCGCTATTAGACATCATTTCGGCGGACAGATGCGAGCACGGTCAACGGGCGATAGTGTTTTTCGTTTTGCATATCAAGCGGTTCTTGATAGCTAGCCAGATGGTCGTCGGCCGACGGCCCACGCCACCCATCGCTGGAGGACCCTTACGATGACAAGCTTCGCGAAGAGCACGATGCAACTGACCGCGCTGGCCCTGGCCGGCACGATGGTCTGGGCGGCCATGGCCGAGGCGGCGGCCAGCGTGAGCGGCAAGGCCACCTTCGACGGCACTGCGCCGACACGCCGCACCGTAAAGATGTCGGCCGACCCGGCCTGCGAGAAAGCCAACCCGGACGGCCGCAAGGGCGAGGCCATGGTGATCTCGGCCGACGGCGCCCTAGCCAACGTGTTCGTATACGTGAAGGAAGGTGTCGCGGGCGAGCACGAAACACCGAAGACCCCGGCCACCATCGATCAGGCCGGCTGCATGTATGACCCGCACGTGCTCGGCGTGCAGGTGGGCCAAACCATCGAGATCATCAACAGCGACGCGACGCTTCACAACGTTCACGCCCTGCCAAAGTCCAGCAGGCAGTTCAACAACGCCATGCCGCTGAAGGGCATGAAGATCAAGAAACGATTCACCGCCCACGAGGTGATGGTACGGGTCAAATGCGACGTCCACCCCTGGATGGCCGCCTATGTCGGGGTGCTCGCGCATCCCTTCTATGCGGTGACCGCGGCCGACGGATCCTACTCCATAACCGGGCTCCCGGCGGGCACCTACACGATCGAGGCCTGGCACGAGAGGCTCGGGACGCAGACCTCGACGGTAACCGTGACCGGGGACGCCGGCGCCTCGGCCGACTTCAGCTTCTCGCCGAAGAAATAGCGGCGTCCGGGGGCTGACTTGATCGCGGTCTTCGCCGTGAGCGCCGCGGTGGCTTGGTGTGCGGCCGCGGCCAACCTCGTGGCCCGGCTCGCGCAGGCCGTCGGCAACAACCACCAAGCGCGCACCGGCGAACTCGCCGAGGCCCTGTGGAGCCTGGTTCCCCTGGTCACGGTCGCGTGGATCGCGCTTGCCGTTCTGATCCCGGACCATGGCTGAGCCACACTCGACGGCAGTATACCGCACCGCGCTGGTGACGCTTGCCGCCACTTTCGCATTGATATTGGCCGGCGCCCTGGTAACGAGCCGCGATGCGGGGTTGGCCGTTCCCGACTGGCCGCTTGCCTACGGCGAACTCAACCCGCCGCGCTGGTATCAGATCGAGAATATCCGCACCGAGCACGGACACCGCATCGTCGCAGCCACCGTGGCCCTGTCGACCATCGCGCTGGCCCTGGTGGTGTTCCGCAACGAAGGCCGCCGCTGGGTACGCAGCCTGGCGCTGTCCGCCGTGGCGCTGGTGCTGTTCCAAGCCGTGCTCGGCGGCCTGCGCGTTCTCAGCCTCTCGCTGGATCTCGCCATGGTGCACGGCTGGACGGCGCAGATCTTCTTCGGACTGCTGGTGATCATGACCACCGTCACATCCCCGGGCTGGACGCGCCCGCGCAGCGCGCCATCGAGACGAACGACACGGCTGGCCTGCGCCATGACCTTGCTCATCGTCGTACAGTTGGGGTCCGGAATTCTCATCAGACATTTGGGTGAAGGGGCCCGGCCCTTGGCCACCAACTCGCTTTTCTATCTACACCTTTTGCTGGCCGCCGCTATCATCTCGTTGGCGGCGACGTTGCAGCGCGGCTTCGAACCCGCCACGGCCGCCGCCCGTTCGGCGCGCCTGCTGCTGCCCGTCTCCGCGTTTCAGGTCGGGCTCGGCCTGGCCAGTTTCGTCATCACCGAAACCATGGCCTATGATCGCCAAGCGACCTTCGCGGAATCCTGGCTGCCGACCCTTCATGTAGCCACGGGCGCCGCGTTGCTGGCCGCGAGCATCGTGTCGACCACATACGCCCTGGGAACCTCGTCGAACGAGCCGGTGGCGCCGTGAGCGTGGCACCGAGCCCACAGCCGGTCGCAACGAGGAGTTTCGTTCAGGAACGCTCGGCCGTATACCTCGAGCTTACCAAGCCGCGCATAACGGCCATGGTGATGCTCACTGTGGCGGCCGGCTTCTTCCTGGCCGCGCCGATAGCGTCGGTCGATCCTATCGCACTCGTCAACGTGCTCGTGGGAACCCTGCTGTCGTGTTCGGGCGCGGGAGCTCTCAACCAGTACTTGGAGCGCGACACCGACGGCGCCATGAACCGTACGCAGTTCCGGCCCCTGCCCCAGCACAAGGTAAGCCCGACCGCCGTGCTGGCGGTGGGCTCGGCGCTGTCTATCGCCGGCGTGGCCTATCTCGCGCTCAGCGTCAACACGCTTACCGCCGCCATCGACGCTCTCACGCTCGGCTCCTACCTGTTCGTCTATACGCCGATGAAGCGGCTCTCCCCGTTCTCGACCCTCATAGGGGCCGTTCCCGGTGCGCTGCCGCCCCTTATGGGTTGGACGGCCGCCACGGCCGCCGTTGGCGCCGGTGGGCTTTCGCTGTTCGCCATCCTGTTCCTGTGGCAGATCCCCCATTTTCTGGCCATTGGAACGATGTACCAAGAGGACTACGACAACGCCGGGTTCCCGCTGTTGGCGAGCAACACGGCGGCCCGCGGACGGCAGATGTCGCTGTATGCGGCAGCCCTTATCCCGGTGTCACTGTGGCCGGCCCTGCTGGGCTTGGCCGGCAGCCTGTATTTCTGGTCGGCGGCAGTTCTGGGCGTCTTGTTCCTGGCCTTTTGCGTGGCGGCGCAACGGCAGGCCTCTCGCAAGGCCGCCCGCAGAGTACTGCTAGCCTCGGTCGCCTATCTGCCGCTGCTGTTCGCGTCCATATTCATCGACAGGATGGCCGCGTGACGGGCAACGCCGTCGAAGTCGAAGGACTCTCGTTTGCCTATGGTGACAAAGCGGCCTTGGAAGAGGTCTCGTTCTCGGTCGCGCACGGTCTGATCTTCGGGCTGCTCGGCCCCAACGGCGGCGGCAAGACCACGCTGTTCCGTATCCTCTCGACCCTGTTTCCGTATTCGTCGGGCAAGGTGAGTGTCCTCGGCAAAGATCCCGTGCGCGAACGTGCCGGCCTGAGAGCGCTCATCGGCGTCGTCTTCCAGAACCCGAGCCTGGACGCCAAGCTGACGGTGCGCGAGAACCTAGCGCACCACGGTCATCTCTACGGGCTCAGCGGTGCCGAGCTGTCCGACAGAATAGACGCGGCGCTGGCCGCCTTCGCTATCGATGACCGGCACGGGCAATCGGTTGAAACGCTGTCGGGGGGGCTCAAGCGCCGCGTGGAACTGGCCAAGGCCACGCTGGCCCGTCCGCGGCTCATGATCATGGACGAGCCCTCGGTCGGACTCGACCCCGGTGCCCGCCGCGACCTGTGGCAATACATAGAAGCGCTTCGGCGCGATACGGGCGCAACGGTGCTGCTGACCACCCATCTGATGGACGAGGCCGGACGTTGCGACCGGCTGGCCATCATGGACGGCGGGCGCATCGTCGCCAGCGGCAGCCCAGAGAATCTGCGAAGCGGGATCGGCGCCGACATCGTGCTTATCCGCAGCCCCGAACCGGGTACTCTCGCCGACGAGATCCGGGAACGTTTCGGGCTCGAGCCGGCGCGCCACGACGGCGCACTGCGCTTGGAGCGAGACGATGGCCACGAACTTGTCGAACGCCTCATGGGCGCCTTCCCCGACCGCATAGAGGCGATAACCGTGAGCAAACCCACGCTCGAGGATGTCTTCTTGCGCGCCACCGGCCACCGGTTCTGGTCCGAGGAAGAGAGCGGATGACCGGCCCGGTTCGCTCGCGAATCCTGCTGCCGGCCTGGACCCTGGCCAAACGCGAACTGGTACGCTTCCTCCGACAGCGCAACCGGGTCGTGGGAGCCTTGGCCCAACCTGTTCTGTTTTGGGCGATATTCGGCGCCGGCCTCAACGCTTCGTTCCGCCCGTCGACGGGCGCGGCCGAGATCTCCTATATGGAGTACTTCTTTCCCGGGACCGTCGTCCTCATCCTCTTGCTCACGGCCATATTTGCGACCATCTCCATCATCGAGGACCGCAACGAGGGTTTCATGCAGTCCGTGCTGGTCTCTCCGGTGCCGCCCATCGGCATAGTGCTCGGCAAACTGGCCGGCACCACGACGCTGGCCGTGGCACAGGCGCTTACGATCTTTCTGCTGGCGCCCGTCGCCGGCCTGGAGCTTTCCGTCTCCGTCGTGGCCAAGGCCGTTCCGGTGCTCGTGCTGGTGGCGGCCGGCCTGACCGCTCTCGGGTTCACCATTGCCTGGTACAGCGACTCGACCCAGGGCTTTCACGCCGTCATGACGGCCTTCCTGATGCCGATGTGGTTTCTCTCGGGCGCCTTCTTTCCGGCAACCGGATTGCCGCCGTGGCTGGGCTGGATAGTCACGGTCAACCCGCTGAGCTACGGCTTGGGGGCGCTACGTCACGTGCTCTACTCGAGCGATCCGGCAAGCGTGGCCGAGCTGCCGGCTCTGTCCGTCTGTCTTTGGGTGTCGGCGCTGTTCTCGCTTTTGGCATTTGTAACGGCCGTCTACGTGGCCCACCGGCCCCGCACGGCCATTCACGGACGATGAACGCGACCGCCTCGGAACGGCCCAGCCGCGGGCTTCCATGGCTGCTTCTTGGCGGAGCGCTGGTCGTCCTGCTCTCGATCCACCTGCTCGAGCAGTTGCGCCCCGAACCGCTCCCGGTGATCGCCGTGATCCCGAGCTTCGAGCTCGTCGACCAGGCAGGGAGCGTTTTCGCAGACACGGCGCTGCGAGACAGGGTCTGGGTGGCCAGTTTCATATACACGAGCTGCCCCGGCCCCTGCCCCATACTGGTCCGGCGCGTGGCCGAGCTACAGAAGGACTTCAGCTCAGACCCGCGCTTGCGCCTGCTTTCCTTCTCCGTGGACCCAGCGCGCGACAGCCCCGAGTTGCTCCGAGACTATGCCAAGCTGCACGGCATCGACGGCAGTCAGTGGAAACTGCTCACCGGCGAGCCGGAGACCGTCGTCGCGTTGGTGCGCGACGGATTCTCCCTGGTGTTGGCCGCGGCCGGCGATCTCCCCGCAGGCGAGCAGGCGCGCGTGGCGGTCTCCCTGCAGGGCCCTGTCATCCACAGCGTCCACCTGGTGCTGATCGACGGCGAGATGAGGGTGCGCGGCTACTACGACAGCAACGACCCGGAAGCGCTTCAGCGGTTGGCCCGCGATACCGGCAACCTACTGGACGAGCTTCCGCCTATTTAGGAAAAACCGCTCGTCCGATCGCACTAATGCCCCCCGAACGGGGGGCCTACACCATTGACACACCGACCGCTCACGGGTCATGTTGGGGGACAACCGCCGTCGGCGGAGGAGGCAGAAGGATGAAAGCATTGCGTGTGGCAGTGACGACCTCGACCGTAGTTCTCATGTTGGTGATGGCCGGTACGGCCCAAGCTCAAAAACTCACCTACGACCCCTGGGTCTGTAACGACCGCAGCCTCGACGAGATAACGATTCCCGCCGACAAGAAGCTGGCCAAGTGCCAAAAGGCCATAGCCGGCTCGAGCGCCAAGTACATCAAAACGCTCGTAAAGGGCGGCAGTAAATGCGTCGCCAAGGGTGAGATCGGGCCTTGCCCGAGCGAGAAGGACGAGCAGAAACTCGACAAGGCCGCCGTAAAGGGCGTTGCCAAGATCGCTAAAACTTGCGGCAAGGACGAGGTCAACTTCCTCGACAATAGCTATCCCGGTCTCATGTTTCTCAACGCCTCGCCCGGGTCCGACGTGGGCAAGTGCGTGCTGGGACAAAACACCGTCAGCGGCTTCCGTTTCCTAATGGCCACCCACGGCCTGGCCGGAACCTTCTCGGGTGCGCCCGGGCGCGCCAAGTGCGTCAAGAGCTTCTCCAAGGCCGCGACAAAGTTCATGACGACGCTTCATAAGTCGGCCACCAAGTGTCTCACCAAGACCGGGGGCACGGCCGCCTGCGTGGGTTCCATAGCAGACAGCGATTACGTGCTCCCGACCGACCCGAAGACGGCCGGCAAGGTCGGCAAAGCCCTGACCAAGGCCATGGCGGCGGTCACCAAGAGCTGTTCGGGGACCCCGGCCGAGGGGACCTACGGCTATATTCCGACGCTTCCGGCCTGTCCCGGTGCCGAAACCACCGACGACCTCAAGGCCTGCCTCCTGTGTTCGGGCGCCAACGGAACCCTTGACGTCATCGAAGAGACCTTCAAGGAAAGTGCCGACAAATGGGTTTCTTCCGGCGTGCAGGCCGCCATCGACGGGGCCGACCCGGGAGACACCATCCTAGTGGCACCGGGCAACTACCTGGAGATACTCACCGTGCCCGCTGACAAGGAGGGCCTGACGCTCATCGGTTGCGGCGCTGCCGCCGAAGATCGGGCGGTGATATCCAACCCGCTCGATGCCGAAAACCCCGGCCTCAACGGCATTACCGTCATCGGAGTCGACAATGTCACCATCCAGAGCCTGGACTTCTACGGGTGGGAGGAGAACGGAGCCTTCTCGAGCGACGCCAACAACATCGCCTATATCGACGTGGGCGCCTACGACACCGGCACCTACGGGATCTTCCCCGTCCAGAGCGACGGCGTGACCATAGAGCTCTCACTAGTCGAGGGCGTCAACGACGCCGGCATATACGTAGGTCAGTCGACCGATATATTGGTCAGATACAACGAGACCTTCGAAAATGTCGCCGGCATCGAGATCGAGAACTCCAGCGGCGCCTCGGTCCACAACAACCTGTCGATGTACAACACGGCCGGCCTGGCGATCTTCAAACTGCCGGGGCTCCCCGTGCAACTGGGCGACAACCATGACGTCTTCCACAACGTGCTGGTCGAAAACAACGAACCGAACTTCTGCGGAGGTGGCCTGGTGTGCGCGATCCCGGACGGGACCGGACTGTTGATGTTCTCCAACGATGATTGCGACATCCATCACAACATCATCACGGACAACGATTCCTTCGGTATGGCGTTGCTCGACCAACCGGTCATCAACGCGCTGGCCGGCAATGTCTTCGATGAATTCAGCCCGGACTCCACCCTCGAGGGCAACAAGTTCCGGGCCAACCTCGTCGTCCGTAACGCCGGCAACCCCGACACCACACCGCCCAACAACACGCCGCTGTCGGCAGACCTAGTCTACATCATCGACCAAGGCAGCGCCGACGCGAACTGCTTTGATATGGCCGGCGTGGGTATCGCTCCCAAGCTCATGGGAGACCAGAGCTTCGTGCCTTGCAACTAGGTCCGAGCTAGACCGAGATTAGAAAGGGCCGGAACGCTGCTGGCGCCCCGGCCCTTTTTCCTTTTGCGGCCGCCCGACTAGGGACCGTCGGCCGGGTCCGGGCACTCACCCAGGTGCCAGGGCGGGCACTCCCATTCATGCTCACAATCGGGGTCCCAGGGGTCGCATTCGGGAAGGTCTTCCTCGCAGTGGCCTTCGTGGTCCAGGGCAACCCCCTCGGCGGCCATGGCGCAAGGGTTGATGTAGGTCTGGCCGTCACAACCGCAGACCGGCCAAAAGACCATGGGGCAGACCTCGGGCAGCGGCACGCACTCGCCGGGCCCGCCCTCTAGGCCACAATGACCGGGCGGGAGCGAGCAGAACTGGCCCTCGCCGCAGCCCTCGCCACCAAGCTCGCATTCCTCGCGGCAAGGACCATCGTGTTCGAGAGAAACGGCGGCGGCGCGGCGTAGGCAGTCGTTCTCGTAGGTCTGGCCGTCGCAGCCACAAACGGGGATAAGGAACATGGGACCGTACAGTTCCACACATGCCGGCGGTAGTGGCTCGCAACTGGCCTCGGCGGCATCGCAGTGCCCGGGCGGGGTTTCGCAGAAACTGCCCCCGGGGCAGC
>CAYXZP010000029.1:0-21865 GCA_964469485.1 uncultured Myxococcales bacterium
CAGTGGTAGGACAGGCCGGTGCCGTGCGAGAGTTCCCAATCGTCTGCGCCCGACTCGACATCGTCGTAGAAGGACAGGGAGCTCGACCCGAGATCGCCGACCGTGACGCTGAAGCTCCTGGTCACGGAGCCGCCCGCAGACAGCGCGAAGGAGGTCCACTGTACCGTGTCGCCGCCCAGATAACCGCCGTCGCTGGCCGACCCCGTCGTATAGCTGCTCCCCTCGGGGACCGTGGCCGTAAGGGTTATGCCGGTAAGTATCTGGTTCGTGCTGTTGGTCACGGTAAGCGTGAAGCTGACCGTTTCACCCGAGCTGGCCGGCGACGGCGAGCTTGTTACTTCGACATCGAGGGTGGGGCAGTCATCCCGGTCAAAGATGCCCCGGTCGCAGAAGACTTCCGTTATGGCGGCCGCGTTGGCGCCGCCGTTGAGTTCACCGTCGACGGCCACGATCTCGAGGGCGGCATCGCGCATGGTGGCCGAACAGGTAAGGGAGAAGTGGTGTTCGAGCACCAAGGTGTCGGCCGTGTTGGCTCCGAGGGTGGCGCGCATCTCCCAAAGCGCGGCCGACCAGATCTCGCCGTCGGTGTGGATCAAGCCGGTCAGATCGTCGGGATAGGTCTTGTTGCCGTCGATGCGGCGCAGACAGGGCGGGTCATCAAAGGAATAAGCGCTAGCGTCCCAGTCGGCGATGCAGGCCGCGTGTGCGGCCTGGTACGTGCTGTCGCCGGATCCCGAGTAGAAGGCGCCGGCGAGATAGTCGCCGAAGCCCTCGCCCATCGCGCCCATCTCTGCGCCGCCCCAGCATGCGTTCTGGTAGTGCTGTACCGCGTGGCCGTATTCGTGGGCCACCACGTCGGCGTCCTCGCCGTCGTCGACCCCGCCATCGCCGAAGTGCAGGGCGTCATCGCCGGTGGAATAGAAAGCCTGGTCGTCCTCCATCCAGTGGGTGTTGGCCTTGGTCGGGAAATCGCGGATACCGTTCGCGGCCCCCGTGTGGTCATCGAAGCCGAGA
Source organism: uncultured Myxococcales bacterium (assembly GCA_964469485.1). Classification (GTDB taxonomy): domain Bacteria; phylum Desulfobacterota; class Binatia; order UBA1149; family CAYXZP01; genus CAYXZP01. The sequence continues at coordinate 1,015 of CAYXZP010000029.1, forward strand.
GCGTGGAAACGGCGCTGCATCGAATCGATGGAGTGATAGGTGACGACGTCCTCGAATCGGTCGTCGTCGCGGTCGTATAAGTAGACACGGCTGGTCTCGTCGGCCACCTCGGCCCCGAGGCCCCCCTCCAAGGTGACATCGGCGTACTCGCCGATGAGCCGGCCGGTTGATCCGTTCAGGCCTTCGAGCGTGACCACACTGCGGGCGGCGTCGAGCGTGCCGTCGGTGAGATCCGAGTTGTCCTCGAGGCTGGTGTCGCCGAGAACTTGGATGGGATTGGGCACGTAAGCGTAGCCGCTGCCCGTATCCAGGTAGACGATGATGTCGCGTTGTTCGAGAACCTTGCCGCTGGTCGTGTCGACTATGGTGTGGAAGTCGCCGAGCGGGTCAGCCCCGTAAACCAACACGCGCCAGCTTTGGGCGAAGCTGCCACGGTCGGTGGGATACCACACAAGCTCCGCTTTGGTGGGCAGCCTTAGCGAGTTCACGCCCATGGTCGCGGCTGCGATCAGCTCGGCATCCTCGGCGCTGACCATCGGGTGCGCGTGCCGGCCGACGAGGCCGGGCACCTCGCGGTAGGAACTGTGGACCGCGCGCACGTGCCCGTCACCCCCTTCGACGACGGTTACCCACGCGCCGTCTACCGGAATGCCGGCCAGCGTTTGTATGTAACGGTAGGTCTTGCCGGAAAGCCCGGGCTGCTCGCTCGACAGTCGTAGGTTGTCGAGACCGGTCTGCAATCCGAGTTCCGCGGCGTAGTGTTCGAGGAACGCGGGTCCGCCCAGGGTCTCAGGGCTGGACGGGCAGCCCAGATAACTGGTCCGCTTCTCCGTCCTGCTGGCGCTCGTGCAGGGTAGACCGGCTGGGACGGTGACGGCCACCGTTACCGGGCGCTCGGCACGGCGGGGTAGCGGTGAGCCCTCGCGCTTGGCAAGGGCCTGCCCCGTGGGGGCAAGCAGCAAGGCGGCGGCCAGCAGTCCCGGCAGGGACCAGGCCGTCGCTGTGGCTTTTAGCGGGGGCATGTCCGGGGCCCGCCCCGTCGGGCGGGCCTCCTGTGAGTCTACAACCCCCGTGCCGGCCTTGTCCAAGTGTTTCTGCGGCCCCCGGCCGGGGTTTGACAGGCCGTCGGGCACGGGGAACTAGGGCTGGCGTGCGTTTGCTCCACACCATGCTACGCGTCGGCGACCTCGAGCGTTCGCTGGCCTTCTATTGCCAGGTTCTGGGCATGGAACTGTTGCGCAAAAAGGACTATCCGGGCGGCGAGTTCACCCTGGCCTTCGTCGGTTACACGGACGAATCCGAGGGCGCGGTCATCGAGCTGACCCATAACTGGGGCCGCGGCACTTACGAGCTCGGCGACGCCTATGGTCACATAGCCATCGGCGTCGATGACATCTATGCGACCTGTGACCGTCTGCGCGAGTCGGGCGCCAAGATCACCCGTGAGCCGGGGCCGATGAAGCACGGCACCACAGTGATCGCCTTCGTCGAGGATCCCGACGGTTACAAGGTGGAATTGATAGAAGAATCGAGTCGCGCCGTCTGAACGGCTTCAGTGCAACTCGGCCAAGCGCGCGCGGTTATAGGCGCCGTCGCCGAACGCCATGCGGTTGTACTGCTGGCGCTTGAAGTAGATGTGCAGGTCGCATTCCCACGTGAACCCGATGCCGCCGTGCAGTTGCACGGAGCGCCCCGAACAGAACTCCGCCGCGTCGGAAGCGGCGGCTTTGGCCATACGCGCCAGCCGTTCGGCCTCTTGCGGGTGTGAGTCGATCGCGCAGGCGGCCGCGTAGACGAGCGAGCGCGCACGGTCGACCTCGACCATCATATCCACGATCGGGTGCTTTACGGCTTGGAAGAAGCCGATCGGACGGTCGAACTGCGTTCTGACCTTGGCGTACTCGGTCGTTGTCTGTAGCTGCCATTCGGCGGCGCCGCAGATGTCGGCTGCAAGCAAGGTCAGTATCGCCGGCGTCGCCGAGGCCAGCGCGTTCTTGGCAGTTCCCGGTATGGCCAGGATGTCGGCGTCTTCGACTGTGAGGTTCTCGAACCTCAGTCTGGCCTGGTCCCTCGTCAGATCGACGATGCGGTCGGGTACGACGGTCAGACGGGGTTGCGAGGCCGTGACCGAGACGAGGGCCGGTCCGTCTCCGGTCTCGGCCGCCACAATAAAGACCGAGCTCTTGCGCGCGTCCTGGACGAAGTATGCCTCACCGTCGAGCGACCAGGCTGCGCCCCGGCGGTCGAGGTGGGCGTCCGACCTTTCGAGCTCCCAGCCGCCCGTTGAGTCGCAGATGGCCAGCGTTACTGTCCGGCCCGCTGCGATGGAGGCCAGCAGGCCGTGGGCACGCTCGCCGCAGGATCTGAGCAGGGCCGTGGCAAGAAGCGTGGCCGGGAGCGGGGAGGGAAGCGCCGCGCGGCCGATCTCCTCGACGACGGCCGCCGCGGCGACGGTCTTCATCCCGGCCCCTCCGGCCTCGGCGGGGATCCACAGAGAACCGAGCCCGAGTTCGACCATCTCGCGCCACAGGTCCTCGTCGTAGTCGGCCGGCGGGATCTCGGACTCGTAGGCGCGCCGGTGATCGCCGGCGACCATATTGCGCACCGTCTCGATGGGTGCGCGTTCGCGAAGCAGCTTGCGAACGGAGTCGCGAAGCATGATCTCCTCTTCGCCGAAACCGAAATCCTTGGGTGTGGCCATCGCAGCTTTGCTTCGCGTTGCCGCTTACTTGGACTTTGGTAGTCCGAGGACCCGTTCGCCGAGGATGTTCTTTTGCACCTCGCTGGTGCCCGCGGCGATCGTGAAGCCGTATGAGTTGAGGTAGGCCAGCGGCCAGTCGGCGCCGTCGGGCGCGTTTTCGTCGCCGAGGTACAGGCTCGAGTGGGCTCCCTCCACCTCGAGGGCGACAGCGGCCATGTCCTGCATGAGTTCACTCACCACGAGCTTGCCCTGCAGAGGTATGCGCATCGGGTGATCGGTGAGCGTCTCGACGCGTGCGCGCTTGGCGTTTTGTCTCAGACCTTCGGCCCGCACCGCGATCTGCATGACGCGGTCCCGTATGATGGGGTCGTCCCAGGCGGGCCGGCCCTTGCGTTTCATGCGCTTGGCCAGCGCCACGAGATCGGCCAGCCGCTGTTCGAGCGAACGGCCGCCGCCTCCGCCGGCGCCCTCGGCGGCACCGCGCTCGTAAAGCAGCGTGGTCATGGCCACCGTCCACCCCTTTCCGACCTCATCGAGGCGGAGGCTGTCGGAGATCTCGAGGTCCTCGAAGATGACCTCGTTAAAGCCGGTCTCTCCGGTCATCTTTATGAGCGGCCTGACCGTGACGGCGTCGTCGCCGGCGATAGGCACTATGAAATAGGTAAGGCCGTTGTACTTGTGGTCGCTGCTGGTGCGGCAAAGGATGATCATCCAACTGGAGTACTGGGCCAGACTGGTCCACACTTTGTGGCCGTTTATCACCCAGTCCTCGCCGGCTCGCTTGGCCGAGGTCTGGACACCCGCCAGGTCGCTGCCCGCACCGGGCTCCGAGAATCCCTGGCACCATATCTCGTCGCAGGCGAAGAGAGGGGCCAGGTAGCGTTTTTTCTGTTCTTCGCTGCCGTGATCGAGGATGGTGGGGGCCGCCATGTTGAGCCCGATCACGTTGAGCATGTAGGGGGTTCCGGCCTTTGCCATCTCCTGGCTGGCCACCCCCTGGAAGCCCTCGTGCCCGCCGCCGCCGTACTCGGCCGGGTAATCGCAAGCGATCAGGCCGGCGTGGTAACAAGCGTTCTGCCAGCCGGCGAGATAATCTCGCTGCTGCTCCGTCATGACCTCGATGGCTGCTTGCGGAAGCCTGAACGCGGGCGGCTCGGGGCGGTTTTCCTCGAGCCAACGCCGACAGTAGTCTCTGAACTCGGCGTGTTCGGGCCTGTCTTTTTTCTGCGCGCTCACGGGCCCGACTCAATGGCACAGTGACCGATACCCGGCAAACAAGCAGTGGCAGATGGTTCGCGGCGGCTCTGTTGGCGGCCCTCTTGTGCTGTGCAGGCTCGCTCGTGGCCGCAGCCGGCCAGGGCTCCGGGCCGCAGGCCCGTATCGTGAACGGCGCCCTGACCACCGGCTATGTGACGACCGCGGCGCTGCTCGTGGGCGGCAGCCAGAGCAGCGCCGTAAGTTCTTGCACCGCGACCCTTATCGGTTGTTCGACGCTGCTAACGGCGGCTCACTGTGTTTGCGGTTCCTTCTATGCGCCTTGTCAGGGAAGCTCGGACCCCGATCCGGGCGGCTATCTCGTCTTCTTTCAGCACTACGGGTTTGCCGAGGTCTCCGACATCATCGTCAACGAAAGCTATGATGGCGTGACCCTCGGTGCCGATCTTGCCCTTATCGTTCTTACCGAAGCGGTGGCGGGCATCACCCCCACGGCCCGGGCCGCAGCCATTCCGGCTGTGGGAGAGCGGGCCACCATAGTCGGTTTCGGACGCGGCGGAGGAAGCGACAACGATTACGGGCTGAAGCGTTACGGTCAGGTGACCACGGCGACATGCGCGAACGGTTCGGGTGCCCACGTCTGCTGGAACTTCGATTGTATGGACCTCGACAACTGTGACGACGCCAATACCTGCAACGGCGATTCCGGCGGTCCCTTGTTCGTTACCGAGGGCGGAGCCGAGGTGCTGGCCGGTGTCACCTCGTGGGGTATCAATGCCCAGTGCCTGGCCGAGGACCGCAGTTACGATACGAGCGTGGCCTATTGGTCTGATTGGATCACGGCCAGCGCGCCCGAGACGCTCGGAACCGACAGTTGCGGGGTCGTGCCCCACATAGGCACGAGCGGCCGCATAGATGTGAACTTTGTCGACGGGGAACTTACGGCCACCGAAGCCGACGAGACCAAGGTCGTTGTGGCCGCGGACACCGGCGAGCTGCGCATCGCGGTGAACGCCGAGGACAGCGGGATCGAAGACTTCCGCGTTGCCGTCAAGGACGGCGGCGTGGCCGGTGCGTCATATAAGGACTGCGGGGATAGCGGCAGTTCCCAATACGCCTATTGCCAGTTCACCGATCCCGGAAGCGGTGCCTGGTACGTGAAGGTGTCGAGCGTTTCGGGCAGCGGCCAATGGCAACTCACCTCCACCCACATAAACGCCGGAAGCGGCACGGCCTGCGGCGATCCCACGGGCGACGGTACCGTTCTGGTCAGCGATGCCCTGGCCATCCTCAAGAAGGCCGTGGGTATATCCAGCCAGTGCCGCCACTGTTACTGCGACATGAACTCCGACAGCTCGGTCACGGTGACCGATGCGCTGCTGGCACTCAAGACCGCCGTCGGCATCGAGGTCCTGCGCGACTGTCTGTCCTGCGTTGACTCGACCACGACCACTACTGTGCCCTAGGACGTGAGACCGCTTCGAGACGGCGCGGCCGCCTTCGCCGCTTTGTACGGCCACCCGGCCCGGGTAGCCGCTTTCGCGCCCGGGCGCGTCAATCTGGTCGGCGAGCACACCGATTATAACGGCGGTTTCGTGCTGCCGCTGGCTCTCCATCTCGGCGTCACCATCCTGGCGGCGCCGCGCGCGGACGGTCTCGTGCGCGTTCGCACTGAGGCCTTGGACCTTTCAGCGCAGTTCGAGACCGGCGCCGACATCGGTGCCGGCGAGCAGGTGTGGGCCAGTTATCTACGCGGAGTGGTGGCGGGCTTTTACCGAAGTGGTATCGAGACGGGTGGTTTTGACGCCCTTGTCGTTTCGGACCTGCCGCTCGGGGCCGGGCTTTCCAGCAGCGCCGCGCTCGAGGTGGCTACCGCCACGATCTTGGAGGGGCTCACCGGACAACTACTTTCGCGGCGCGACAAGGCGCTGGTCTGCTACCGGGCCGAACACGAGTTCGCGGGCGTACCCTGCGGCATAATGGACCAGTTCATCTCGGTCATGGCACGCCAAGACCACCTTCTTCTCATCGATTGTCTCAGCGAGGAGACCCGCCAGGTTCCCTTCGCGGACCGGGAGATGGCCCTGCTCGTCGTCGACAGCGGCGTGGCGCACGAGTTGGCGCGCGGTGCGCTGGCCCGGCGCCGGGCCGAGTGCGAGCAGGCGGTACAGGAACTCGGTGTGGCCAGCCTGCGCGAACTCGACAGCGAAGCTCTCGAGGCCGCGCGGTCACGGTTGGCGCCCGTCCTTTACCGGCGTGCCGCGCACGTGTTGAGCGAGAACCGGCGGACGCTTTCCGCCGTTCGCGCTCTCGAAGGCCGTGACTGGCCCGGGCTCGGCCGTGTGCTTGCCGAAGGCCACGTCTCCCAGCGCGACCAGTTCGAAAGCACCTGCGCGGAGATCGACTGGTTGATAGACCTTGCCGACAACGGGCTCGGCCCGGGGGCCGGTGTTCTGGGCTCGCGCATGACCGGAGGCGGCTTCGGCGGTTCGACGGTCAGTCTCGTCGAGCGCGAGCGCGCCGAAGAAATTGGCGCGCTCATCACAGATGCCTACCGTCGCAGTCTCGGCCGCGAGTGCACTTGGTTCGTGGCTCGCCCCGCGGCCAGCTGCCGGTTGCTCGAGCTTTGATGGTCATGCCCGGACCTTCCGTTGACACTCGCCGGGCGGCCGGGCCATAGTCGATGCCATCTATGCGCCGTGGCTGTTCCGTCTTTGCTGTAGCCCTGGCCCTGGTCGCGTTTCTGCCCCAGGCGGGTGCCGCACACGAGGAAACCCATCCGGTGGCCGGCTCCAAGCTTTCGATGAGCGACCCGCCGGGCAAACCGTACAAGCGCAAGTTCAGTTTCAAGACCAAGAAGCAGCTGTCGGTCTACGACGTGACGGCCGACCTTACGACCGAGCCTGCCAACCTCATCGTGCGCGGCACGGGTACGGGCGATGGAAGCTCGGGTGTGATCCGCCTGGACGGGGCCGGGTGGAAGGGTATCGGGCGGTCCGACGACCTCAAGGGTTGGAAGTACAAGGGTGACTGGCGCTCGCCGGCTTCCGCGGGACTGTCCAAGATCATGATCAAGAAAAGCTCGAAGGGCGGGAAGTTGGTGCTCAAGGCCAAGGGCGGCCACTGGCCATACGCGATCGTGTCGGCCCAGGGGTCGATAGAGCTTTCCCTGCTTCTCGGCGACGAACAGTACTGCGCCGAGTTCACCGGTTTCTTGAAGAACCAGGGCGGCAAGGTCGTGGCCAAGAACGCCACCGCGCCGGCCGGCTGCCCGGCCGTCTGCGGCAACGGGCGTCTCGAACTGGGCGAACAGTGCGACGACGGCAACGACATCGACGGCGATACCTGCTCGAACGATTGCCAGGGGTGTGCGGGGGAGGCCGAATACGCGACCACCTACGAAGGCATACAGGCGCTCGTGTTCGACAGCGCCGTCTACGCCTGCAGCAACGACATATGTCACGGTTCGGCGGCACAGGGCGGGCTGGACCTGAGGGCGGGGGTCTCGCACGCCGGTCTTGTGGCGGTGGCCTCGCAGATAGACCCGGCGACCCTGCGCGTTTACCCGGGCGACGAGGACCGCAGCCTTCTCTATGGCAAGGTGGCCGCCAAGACCTTGGGCGGCCCGGCCGTGCCCGGCTCGCCGATGCCGGCGAACGCAGCCACCGTCAGCGCGGACCTGCTCGAAGCAATGCGTCTATGGATACGTGCCGGCGCACCGGCCGATGGCGTCGTGGCGGGCACGGCCGAGCTCTTTGACGCCTGTTTGCCCGAGCCGGGCCCGAACCAGATGCCGAGACCGGCGCCGCCACCTACCGGCGAGGGGCTGCAGTTCGCGCAGCCCGGCTACCTGCTGCCGGCGCAGTCGGAGACCGAACTGTGCGTGGCCACTTACTACGACGCGAGCGATGCGGTCTCGGTCCCGGCGGCTTACCGTTTCCCGTGTCCGGCCGGGCAGTTCACGGGCAGCAACGATAGTGGCGTGTGTTTCGGGTTCAACTCGACCGAGATTGCGCTCGACCCGCAATCACATCACGCGATCATCGATGTTTATCGTGGGAGTGCCGGCGCATCCGATGCCGGGTGGGGACAATGGCGCTGCTATGGAGGCACGGGGGACGGACAGAGCTGCGATGCCGTCGCGGCGGCCGCGGATCCGTCACTCTGCGACGAGGGCGTTTGCGGAAGCGCAGCGGTTCCCGGTAGCGGCTGCACCGGCTTCGGACCGCCAGATCTTCCCACCAAGCGCAGCAACCTCGCGCTCACCCAGGAGGCCACCTTCTCGAACACCATGTATCCCGGGGCCTACGACATCATGCCGCTAAAGGGTGTGATCGTGTGGAACTCCCACGCCTTCAATCTGACCTCGACGGACACCGACATGAACGTCTGGCTCAATGTGTCCTTCACCGACGATACGCAGTTCCAACAGAACACCCTGCTCGACAGCCGCTTCATATTCACCCAGAACGTTCCCGTGTTCGAGCAGAGGGAGTACTGCGGGACTCTCACCCTACCGCTGAACGCGGCGGTCGTTCTGGTCACCTCGCACACGCACAAGCGCGGCAAACGTTTCCGCATGTACGCCCCCCCGCAGGTCCCATGCGGGAACCAGGGTGGCGGTCAGGCCGACCCCGCTTGCACCCCCGGCGATGCGAGCGACGTGTTCTATGAGAGCATGGACTACGCCGATCCCTTGGTGCTGAGATGGGGTCCGGACAACGACCCGCCCTTCGACGAGGTGCCGGTCCTCAGTGGCGGTACCAACAGCCGTACGGTCAAATTCTGCTCGCTCTACGACAACGGCGCCACCGACCCGGCCGAGGTCAAACAACAGTCGACCTCTCCTGAGCCACCGCCCGGAGGTGTGGGCGGACCTTGCTCCGACAGCCAGGTAAAGTGTATGGATGGGGCCAACAAGGGGCAGCTATGCGGCGGCTATGATGCCAACTGCCCGGGCTCGATCTGTGACGCCTGTGACCTCCACGGTGGTTCGACCTCCGACGACGAGATGTTCATTCCGGCGTTCATCTACTTCATAGCAGGCTGACCGTGGCCCTCGATTTCACTCTTCCCCCCGATATTCTCGACCTGCGCGACCGTGTGCGGCGCTTCATCACCGAAGAGGTGCGCCCGGCCGAGGCGGGCTGCGAGACTCGCGACGACTTCCGTCGTGTGATCATCGAGCTACGCGGGAAGGCGCGGGCCGTGGGGCTTTGGTGTCCTCACATGCCCGAGGATTGGGGCGGTATGGGGCTCGGCCAGGTCGCCATGGCCACTGTTTCGGCCGAATGCGGCCGCTCGCAGATAGGCTCCTTCGTGCTCAATTGCCAGGCTCCCGACGAAGGCAACATGCACACCCTTCTTATGTTCGGCAGCGACGAGCAGAAGGAACGCTACCTTCGCCCCTTGGTAGAAGGCACGACGCGGTCCTGCTTTGCGATGACGGAACCGGAAGTCGCCGGTTCCGACCCGACCGGGATAAGGACCGCCGCGGTCCGCAACGGTGACGGATGGGTGATCGACGGGCACAAGTGGTTCATCTCCGGGGCGCGCGGGGCCCGCTTCGCGATACTCATTGCCCGTACGGACCCTGATGCCGATCCCCCGCAGGCGCGCAACACGGCCTTCATCGTCGACACCGACAATCCCGGGTGGAAGGTGGTTCGCGATATCGAGACAATGGCCGGCCACCACAACCACTGCGAGATCCTCATCGAGGATTGCCAGGTGCCCGACTCGGCCATCCTCGGCGAGCGCGGCGGCGGCCACAAGCTAGGCCAGGCGCGCCTGGCCGGCGGGCGGCTGGCTCACTGCATGCGTTGGGTGGGGCAGTCCGAACAGGTCCTTGACATGATGGTCGAGCGTTCCGAGACGCGGCCTTTGCACGGGGGTATGTTGGGCGACAAGCAAGCCGTTCAATGGATGATCTCGCACTCGGCGCTCGAGCTGTACCAGGCCAAGTTGATGATACTGCACTCGGCCTATCTGCTGGAGAAGGGCCTGCCGTTCAAGCAGGAAATATCGATGACGAAGTATCACGTGGCCAACGCGCTGTGGCGCATTCTCGACCGGGCCATACAGATCCACGGTGCGCTCGGTTACTCGAGCGATGCTCCGCTCGAAAGAATGATGCGGCAGGCCCGGTCGGCCCGTCTTGTAGACGGCGCCGACGAGGTGCACCTGTCGCAGATGCACCGTTTCGTCGTTCAGGCCTGGAAGGAACACGGGACCACAAGCCCCGCCACCGGCTACGGTCTTCTCGGCTAGCTCCCCTTAGAGAAGCGCGAGTATGTCGTCCGTGTGAGTCGACGGGTCGACGTCGGCCAGAGCGTGGGCGACGGCGCCCTCTTCGTCGATGACGTAGCTTACGCGATTGGCGTATCCCGCATCGGCCGAATCACAGGCGCCGTAGGCCATGCCCAAGCTGCGGTCGGTGTCGCAAAGGAGCCGGAAGGGGTAGTCAAACTTCTCGACGAAGGCCTTGTTCTCCTCTTCGGTGTCGAAGCTCACGCCGAGTATCTCGACCCCCCTGTCGCTAAATTCTTGGATTCTGTCACGGAATCCGTTTCCTTGGATCGTTCAACCGGGGGTGTCGGCCTTTGGATAGAACCAGAGTACGACTTTCTTGCCGCGCAGGTCGGACAGTTTGACGGTCGAACCGTCGTGCGCGCTGACCTCGAAGTCCGGCGCCTCGCTTCCAGCTTCCAGCATGATCTTAGTTCCCCCTCCTCACGCGTGCGGCCCGAGCTATGTAGGAGAACCTCCTCTGTGGCAACAAGCCGCGGTCAGGGCTTGGTGCCCGCGACCACCTTGGAAACGAAATAGCTGCCTTCGAAGTCGACCTTGAAGCCGGATTCCCTCATCAGCGCGGCGAGATCGTCGCGCGAATAGCCCTTGTAGTAGGGTTCGTGGTAACGGGCCGGAAAGGAGTCGAGCAGCGCCACGAGCTCGGGGCTGTCGGAGACCTGCATGGAATCACAGACCACGAAGCGGCCGCCGGGCCTGAGCACTCGCAGGGCCTGCGCCATCACCGCGCGCCGCGCCTTTGGCGGTAGTTCGTGGAACAGGAACACCGAGGTCACGGCGTCGTAGTGTCCGTCGGGAGAGGGTATGGCCTCGGCGTTGTCGACGATGAGGCTGACGTCGCTCCCCGAGGCCAGTAAGCGGCCGGCCTTGGCCAGATAGAAGGAACTCAGATCGAGGCCGGTCAGTCTGGCCTCGGGGAGCGCGAGCGAAAGTTGGAGGAGGAAACGCCCCGTCCCGCAGCCGAGATCGAGAATGCGCGGGCGTTTCTCCCGCCCGACCGCGCTTACGACCTGGGGGATTGCCATCCGCCGCATGACATCGGCGGCGCCGCCGAACAGTAGTTCGACGCCGGCGTCGTAGATTCGCGCCGAATGGTCGGACAGCCAGCCGTCGCTCTGCCAGTGAAAGGTGCGCAGGTAGTAGGCGGGGTAACGGCTGCGGTCGATGTGGGCGGGCAACTCGTCGTAGGCGCCTCGCGAGCTTCTCCAGACCACACGCGGGATGTCGAGCAGGAGCCTGGGTGCCGCCAGCAGATACTCGAGGTAGGGGTATTGATAGAGCAGCCGGCGTGGGTATAGGCCCGCCCGGACGTTTTCGAGGTCGCACTCGAGGAGTTGGTCAAAGCGGACCCGCAGCTTCGCCAGCGCCTCCTTGCCCGGCGCTCGCTCGCCGCCGGCAAAGACCGCTCTGAGCACGCCGGTCGCAAGAGCCGCCGAAAGTGCCAGGCCCCTTTGCTGTGTGCGGTAGGCGACCCGGTCAAAGGCGGTTTGCAGGTCCGCCAGCACCGAGGTCTGTGAACCGTTCGCCATATAAAAAGTCCTAACCTGATTCGGCTCTCATGCAAAGCCCGTTTTGGCTCCGCGACGCGCTCCAGGATAATCTCCGCCCACCCGGGTTCGGTGACAGCAGTGGAACAACTTCTCAGCGCCGCTCCTTCGCTGGCCGGGCAGGCCAGGGAGGCCGCTGACCTCACCGAAAGCGAGCGCAGGATCCCGGCCGGCCTCGTGGCCGCGATGACCGATGCCGGCGTCTTCCGCGCACTTTTGCCAGCGGGCTTGGGCGGCATGGAGGCCGAGGTGACGGCGGCCCTGGCCGTTATAGAGACCCTGGCCCGTGGTGACGGGTCGGCCGGATGGTCGGCGATGATAGGCATGACCAGCGCCGTTGTCGCGGCCTATCTTCCCGCCGAGGAGGCCGAAGCGGTCTACGGTACCGGGGGCCGCGTGGTCAGCGGCGGTGTGTTCGCTCCTCAGGCAAGGGCGCTCGCCCAAGACGGCACTTACAAAGTGAGCGGACGTTGGTCGTTCGCCAGCGGCTGCGAGCATTGCGATTGGCTCATGGGCGGTTGTGTCATCGAAGAGGCCGACGGCAGCACCCGCAGTTTCTCCGACGGTATGCCCGACGCGCGCATGGTCCTGTTCCCGGCCGCCGAAGCTCGCATACACGATACCTGGAAGGTAAGCGGCCTGTGCGGCACCGGCAGCCACGACATCGAGGTCGACGGCCTAGAGGTGCCGGTCAGCCGAAGCGTGTCGCTGATGAGCGACGACCCGCGCGAGACCGGTCCGCTGTACAAATTCCCCGTCTTCGGCCTGCTGGCCCTCGGGGTGGCCTCGGTGGCCATCGGGATAGCGCGCGGCGCGGTTGATGAGCTGCTCGAACTGGCCGGAACCAAATGGCCGGTCGGCACGGCAAGGCGCCTGGCCGAACGCTCGGCCACCCAGGGCGAGGTCGCGCGTGCCGAGGCGGAACTCGGTTCCGCGCGTGCCTTCATGATGGACACGGTCGCCGAGGCCTGGCGCGAGGCCGGGACCATGACCGGCACGGCCACACGCTTGCCGGCCATCACGCGCGCCCGGTTGCGGCTCGCGGCGACCAATGCCACCTGGCAGGCCGCCCGTGCGGTTGACCGTATGTACAAGCTCGGCGGTGGCACTTCGGTCTACAGAAGCTGTGGCCTTCAACGCCGCTTTCGCGACGTTCACACGACCACGCAGCACGTCATGGTGCAGGAGAGCACGCTCGAGCTTGCCGGCCGCGTTCTCATGGGCATCGATGCCGACACGAGGATGCTATGAGCGACACCACCCGCGAACAGTTCCAAACGCTACGCCTCGAACGCGACGGAGATGTCCTGAAGGTCACCATCGACCGCCCAGGCAGCGAGATAAACGCCGTCGACGGGACCATGCACGCGGAACTGGCCCGCTTGTTCTCGGCGCTGCGTACCGAGACCGTCGCACGTGCGGTGCTCATCACGGGCGAGGGCAAGGCCTTTAGCGCCGGCGGCGACATGTCCTGGTTCCCGAAGATCGCCGAACCCGAGGAGGCCGAGACGGTGCGGCGTGACGCCAAGCGTATCGTTTGGGACCTTCTCGATGTCGAAGTTCCTGTGGTCGCCGCCGTCAACGGCTACGCCGTCGGCCTGGGCGCCTCGATAGCGCTTCTGTCGGACGTGATCTTCATGGCCGAAAGCGCCACCGTGGCCGACCCCCACGTAAGGATGGGGATCGTGGCGGGTGACGGCGGCACGGCCATCTGGCCCCTGGCCGTGGGGCCGGCGCGTGCCAAGCAGTACCTGCTGACCGGCGATGCGCTCACGGCCCGGGAAGCCGAGAGGATCGGGCTGGTGAACTTTGTCGTGCCCGACGACGAGCTCGGATCGCGCGCCATGGACTTTGCCAAGCGTCTTGCCGCGGCCGCGCCGCTTGCGGTCAAGTACACCAAGCTCTCGGTCAACAAACTTATAAAGGACGCTCTCAACATCGCCTTCGATACCGCCACCGCCCTCGAGATGGTCACCTTCAAGAGCGAAGACCATCGTGAAGCGCTGGCGGCGGCGTTCGAGAAACGCAAGCCCGAGTTCAAGGGCCGTTAGGACGCCACGGTGACGGACTTCCTCGATCTCATAATGACGACCACGGCCGTTCGCCGTTTTTCGGCCGAAACGGTGAGCGAGGCCGAGGTGGCCAGCTGTCTCGAGGCCGCCGCCGCCGGGCCCAGCGGCGGCAACATGCAGCCGTGGAAGTTTCTCGTTCTGCGCGAACCAGAGAACAAGGCGGCCGTGGCCGGGATCTATCGCCGCGCTTACGACCGTTACGAAGAGGCCCTGCTCGCCATGCGTGTGCCTTACAAGGACAGCGACGCCGAGCGGGCCTTCGAGAGAACGACACGCGCCGCCCGCCATCTGGCCGAACACCTGGCCGAAGCGCCCGTGCTGGTTCTCTTTCTCATGCCCTCGGTGTCGATGACGCTGACCGACGAGGAGGGGCCGATGGACATAGGTACGGTGCACGCCTCGGTCTACGGCGCCGTTCAGAACTTCATGCTGGCGGCCCGCGCGCTCGGTATCGGCACCACGCTCACGACGGTCGCGCGTATTTACCACGATGAGCTCGCCGGGGTGCTCGATATCCCCGGGGGTTGGGAGCTGGCCGCGCTGCTGCCGATGGGCCGTCCCTCGGGGCCCTTCCGGCGGGGCCGTCGCCGCCCGGCGGCCGCCGTGACCTACTACGAAAGCTTCGGCCGCAAGCGGCTCTGACAGAGCCCGCCGGGTCTGGTAACAGGATGGTGCAGGTTCTATACTCCTTATAGCTTAATAAAGGACTGGTAATGAAGTACGAACAAAAGAACCCGCTACCGCTGCCACCCGTCGGTGCCAGCGAGGTCATGCCGGCCACGGTCAACACGACCTTCGACTGGCAGTACTCACTCGACAGGGAAGAGCTCATGGACCTTTACGAGAAGGGCAAGGCCATGAGTTGGAACTCCGCCGATCTGGACTGGAGCACGCCCGTCGATATCGAGGAGATGTCGAGCGACCGCGCCGGACTGGGCAGCTACGAGGTCGTCAACCAACTGCTCGACCCACCCCACCCGCTCGACGCCAAGCAGTCCGTGGAGCTAAACATCAACATGATCTCGTGGATGCTCTCGCAGTTCCTGCACGGCGAGCAGGGCGCTTTGATCGCAACCGCCAAGATCGTCGAGGAAGCCCCGCTGGCAGAGGCCAAGTTCTATGCGGCCAACCAAGTCGCCGACGAGGCCCGTCACGTCGAGGTCTATCATCGTTATCTTACCGAGAAGCTCGGGCGTTCCTTCGAGGTCAACCCCCACCTGCAGGTGCTTTTGAACGACATCGTCACCGACTCGCGCTGGGACATGACCTATCTCGGCATGCAGATCATGGTCGAAGGTCTGGCGCTGGCGGCCTTCGCCATGATGAAAGCGCAGCTACCCGATGAGCTGCTCATTCAGGACATCACCAGGCGCGTCATGCAGGACGAGGCCCGCCACGTGGCCTTCGGGGTGCTCTCGCTCGAGGATATCTACCGCAATCAGCTAACCGCGGCCGAACTACAGGAGCGCGAGGATTTCGTCATAGAGGCGACCTATCACATGCGCGACCGCCTTCTCATGGAACAGGTCTACGAACGCATGGGTTTCGATGTGGACATATGGATACAGTGGGCGATCCACACGCCGTTCATGAAAAGCTTCCGGCAGATGCTCTTCTCCAAGATAGTGCCCAACCTCAAGCGCCTCGGTCTTCTCACGCCGCGCGTGCGCGAGGAGTACGCCAAGATAGGCATACTGCAGTTCGAGGACCTAAAGGACTCGACCGAGGAAGCCGAGGTGATGGCCCCGGCCGAACTCATAGAGTTGATCGCACGGATCAACGCCGGCAACAGCGAGCAAGCCGCCTAGGCCTGACCGGAACGGCGGTGGCGCTGCTGCGCTCGCTGCTCGCCGTTGTTGCCATCTTGCCCGGCCTGTTGGCCGGGCTTTTTGTCGCCCTGATAAGTTTCGACCGCCGCCGCGCCGTCAACACGAGCCTGCGGGTCTGGGCCCGGCTTGGTCCGCTGGCCGCCGGCATAAAGTTCGACATCGAGGGCGGCCATCGTCTCGAGTCCGCAAGGCCCGCCGTGTTCGTCTTCAACCACCAGTGCACCATAGACCCGCTTCTCATCGTCTCGTTGCTCCGCCACGACATCGTCGGCATCGCCAAGCGGGAGATACGGCGGAATCCCGTCCTCGGCCCGGCCTTCGTTTGGGCCGGCGTGGTGTTCGTCGACCGCCAGCGAGGGCAGGACGCCGGTGGCCAACTGGCGCCTGCCGCCGAGGCTCTCGGGCGCGGGCTCTCGGTCGCCATAGCGCCCGAGGGTACGCGCAGTCGTGACGGGAGCTTGGGGGAGTTCAAGAAGGGCGCCTTCCATCTTGCCATGACGGCCCGTGTGCCGGTCGTCCCTGTGCTCTTGCATGACTCTCGCAAGCTCATGCCCAAGGGCGCGCGCCTGATACGGCCCGGGCGTGTGCGGGTGACGGTGCTTGAGCCGCGTTCCACAGGTTCGTGGTCGGCCAGCACGCTCGACGCCGAGATCGAGGACATCGCCGCGGAGTTTCGTCGCCTGCTCGGCGCCTGAGACGGCCTGTCCCCAAGGGCGTTGACTGGCGGCCCGCGCGTACTTATGACTGAGAGGCCGGCCATGGACGGACCCACGCGCAGCCCCATCTCCCACCGCCTCTTCGACGCGGTTCCGCTGCCGCCGGCCGCCACCGGTTTTCTGTTCTGGGTGGTCTTGGTGGGCGTCTATGTCGCCTACCAGAACCTCTTCGGCTCCTTCAACGGCATCTACCTCATAGACCGGCCCTTCTGGCTGCAATCGGGCCGCTGGGCCGAACTCGTCGCTCTGCTGCTGATCGCATACGCATACACGGCCAGCGCCTACGGCCGGCGGGCGGGCATGCGGGACATGGAAGAGCTCGCCCCGCTCACCGCCGGACGCGAGGACCGTATCCAGGAGATAAACGATCGCACCTTCGGCAGCATGCACGGAAAACGCGTTGCCTTCGGTGTTCTCGGCGAGTTGGTGGGCCTGGCCTTGCTGGGTTCGGCCTTGCACGGAGGACTGGTGGATTGCCCGGCCTGGGGGCCGGCCGACGACCGCTGGGAGATCGGCCGCACGCTGTTCCTGTACTGGGTACTCGGAACCTCGGTCTACGAAGCGGTGCTTTCGTCCCAGTTCAAATCACTAATCGGACGCGAGGTGTTGAGCGTCGAGTTGATGACGCTCGAGGGGCTGTGCCCCATCGCGCGTTCGGGGCTTCGCAACGGGCTCCTGCTGGCCATAGGCGCCTCCATAGCCATGCCGTTGTTTGCCGACCCGAGCAGCCGCTACACGCTCCTGGTCACCGTCGGCATCCTGCTCGTAGCTGCGACAATGGCGTTGATGCTCCCGTTGCGCGGCGTGCGGATAAGGGTTGCCGAGCTCAAGAGCGAAGAGCTTGCCCGTGTGGACGAGGCCATCGGGCGGGCACGGGCGGCGGCGATGGGGCAGGGCGGCGACGGAAATTACGACCTGCAGGGGCTCATCGCCTATCGTGACCACGTACGCACGATCCGCGAATGGCCGATACGGGCACCGACGGTGCTGCGTTTCGGCGTCTACCTGGCCATCCCGGTGTGGACCTGGTTGGGCACCAACATGATAGACAGACTGCTCGGCGTCATATTGTATTAGACCTTCGGCAGGCGCCCGCTCCGACAGATGGCTTACTTACGTTTCGTAGTCCGCCGGCCCTGGCTGGTAATAGCGCTGATAACCGCGGTCAGCGCGGCCGCCCTGCCCTGGGCGATGCGGATACAGTTCGAGAACTCGGCCGAGATGTGGCTGATGAAAGGCGACCCGTCCGTCCTCGCTTACCAGGACTACCGCGACGAGTTCGCTAGTGACGATTTCGCCTTCGTAGCGTGGAGCCACCCACGCGGTGCGCTCAGCGAGGAGAACCTCTCGATGACGGCCGGCCTGGTCGAACGTATCGAGAGGATCGACGGGGTCCTCAGGGTGACGGCCCTCACGAACATGGAGGAGATCCGCGGCGAGGGCGACACCCTTGCGGTCGCTCCGCTTCTGGCCCCGCCGCTGGACGACGATGAGCGCGCAGCCGCTTTGGAGCGTCTCAGCCGGGATCCGCTCTACGAAGGCACCATCATCAGCCGCGACGGACGGTCGGCGACCATGGCCATCAAGATAGCGGGCTCGACCGACGAATTGGCCGTCCGCATGGAGACCATGCGGCGGATAAAAGAGGTCTTTGCCAGCGAGCCCGAGATTGAGTTCCACGTGGCCGGCATGACGGAGTTCGACTCGGCCTTCTGGAACGTCTTCATGCGCGATTTCCGCGTGTTGATGGTCATACAGTTCTTCGTGTTCTTTCTAGTCCTGGGTCTTCTGTTCCGAAGCGTGGTCGGAATACTGCTGCCGAGCCTTACGGTGGGCACCGCAGTGCTGTGGACGGTCGCTATCATGGCAAAACTCGGTATTGCGGCCAACATGTGCACGCCGATGCTGGCCGTGGCCATTCTGGCGGTGGGCGTGGCCGATGCCGTTCACATGATCAGCGAGTATCAGGAGGAACTGGCCCGCGGCCTGCCCAAGAAAGAGGCGCTCGTCACCTCGGGCCGCTCCGTCTTCATTCCCTGTCTGTTCACGACCATTACCACCGCGCTCGGCTTCCTCGGGCTACTGCTCATCAAGGTGCCGCCTTTGCGTGACTTCGGCGCCTTCGCCGCCGTGGGCGCGGTCATTGCCCTGGCCGTCTCCTATAGTTTGGTGCCGGCCGTACTCTCGCTTCTGCCCATGCCCGCCGTGACCATCTCTGCGGACGTCGGTAGCGGGGTCGGGCGCTCGCGCTTGCTGAACGCGACCTTCGGCGTGGTCGCGCGCCACCGTTATGCGCTTGCCGGAGTGGGTGCGCTGTTGCTCGTGGCCGGTCTTGCCGGACTGCCGCGCGTGCGCGCCACGGCCAACTGGTACCAATACCTGGCCAAGGACCATCCGTTGATACAGGCCACTGACTTCGTCGAGGACAACATCGGTGGGGTGCTTTCCGTCGAGTTGCTCGTCAGGCCGCTGGCCGCGCGAGCCGGGGATGGAGAGGCGATAAAGGACCCCGAGGGGCTCGCCGAGCTGGCACGTCTGCAGGAGCGCATGGAGCGGGTCGATGTGGTCGAAAGCTCGCTATCGCCGGCGGACTACGTGTCGGAGATGAACAGGGCCATGCACGGCGGCGACCCGGACTACCGGCGTGTGCCGGCATCGCGCGAGGAGATCGCCCAGTATCTGCTCATGTACGAGATGGACGCTCCCGACGGCGACCTCTACGAGTTCGTCAGCTACGACTTCTCTCGCGCGCGTCTGTCGGTGCGGACCAAGATGTCGGAGCGCGGCGCCCACGATCGCGTCGTCGAGGTCGCGCGCGAACACGCGGCTTCATTAACCAAGCTCGACGCCATAGCGACCGGTCTCTCGGTGCTTTACAGCGATATGGAAGGCCACATGATCCGCGGCATGGCGCGTGGCTTTACGGCCTCTTTTATCGCCGTGGCCCTCGCGATGATCTTCCTCCTGCGTTCTGTCAGGCACGGTCTTCTCGGGCTGGTGCCAGCCGTGCTCCCGCTGGGCGTGGTGCTCGGCATGACCGGATGGCTGCGGATCGATATCGGTACCATGCCGATCATGATGGGCAATGTCGCTCTCGGAGTGGCGGTGGACAATGCCATCCATCTGCTTGTGCGCTACCGCCGTCACCGCGCCACCGGCACGCTGCCCGCCGATGCGATCAAGCGGGCGGTAACCGTGGTCGGACGACCGGTGATGTTCACGGCCGTGGTGCTGTGCTGCGGTTTCGCGGTGCTTGGTTTCTCCGGAATGCTGACGGCACGCCACTTCGGCATCATGACCGCGCTGACGCTCTTCGGGTCCTTGGTGGCCGCGATCGTCACGGTGCCGGCCACCATACTGATACTCGACGAACGTTTCCGAAGGACGAGCCGCTGACCGTGTCAGCGTGAGTTCAAGAGCTGCCGGCGCGGTCGCTCACCGAACAGTTCGACGAAGGCCCCGAAACAGGTCCGGCTGAGTTCCTCGAGCCTGCCGATGTTGGCCGGTGTCTGTTGGCGGATCAGCTCGGGGTCGATCGCTCCGCCGGTGGTGGCGATCTCCTCGACGTGGTGCGGGACCTCAAGCCAGCGTGCGATCATCGGTTCGTCCACCTCGAGATGGAACTGCAGGCCGTAGACCCGGTTGCGGAAGCGGAAGGCCTGGTTGTCGCAGGTGGGAGAGGAGGCCAGCCTGACGGCCCCCGGCGGGATGTCGAAGGTGTCGCCGTGCCATTGAAAGATCTGCTCGGTACCGTTGAAGCACCCGAGCAACGGGTCCGAGCGGCCTTCGTCGGTCAGTGAGACCGGGTACCAGCCGATCTCCTTCTGGCCGTTGGGTGTTACGCCGGCGCCCAGGGCCTTGGCGATTATCTGTGCCCCCAGGCAGATCCCCAACACCGGCATGTTGCGCCGGACCGCTTCGGTCACCAGTTCTATCTCGGTGGCGAGGAACGGAAACTCTTCGGTCTGATCGACGTTCATTGGTCCGCCGAGCACCACCAGCCCGTCGTAGCCGTCGAGGCTCGGTTGCGCCGCCGGGTCGCGTTCGAAGTTGACGTAGCGAAGACGCAGGCCGGCGTCCTTGAGAAGCGGATTGAGCGTGCCGAGTATCTCGTAGGCTACGTGCTGGCAGACGATAATACGGCTCACGAGACGGCAAGCATATCAGGCGGCCCCGGCCGCGTGAATCGCCGCTAGTGCGCTGGCGCTAACCGGCACTCGAACATAGATTGGCGCGCATGAACGACGACTATCGTTTCGACATGCCGCTCGACGAGGCCATGAGCACGCAACGCGCCATAAGACGGCTTACCACCGAGCCTGTCGACGACGCCTTGGTGCTGCGGATCGTCGAGTTGGCCCTAAAAGCACCGACGGGATCGAACGCCCAGAACTGGGAATTCATCGTTGTCAAGGACGCTGCCGTCAAGGCGCGCCTGGCGCGCAAGAACCGGCAGGCCTGG
>CAYXZP010000029.1:21875-23663 GCA_964469485.1 uncultured Myxococcales bacterium
AACGATCGGACCATGCAGAAGATCATCAAGGCTGTGCAGTGGCAGGCGGACCACTTCGAGGATGTTCCCGTGGTGGTGGTGGCATGTCTCAAGACACGCATTCCGCCCTTTCCACCGATGGCCGCCTCGAGCATGTACGGTTCCATATATCCTTCCGTGCAAAACCTTTTGCTCGCCGCCCGTGCCGCGGGACTGGGGGCGGCTCTGATAACGCTGCCTTTGTGGAGCACCTTTGCGGCGCGCCGCATTCTCGGGTTGCCGTGGTCGGTGACGCCCTGCGCGGTCGTGCCGCTGGGTTGGCCGCGCGGGCGCTACGGTCCCACCACTCGCCGTTCGGTGGGCGAGGTCGTCTCTCTCGACCGTTACGGCAACCGCCCCTGGGCCACACGCGAGGCATAGACATGCACGACACGGTAATACGCGGCGGAACGGTAATAGACGGGAGCGGGCGCGAGCGTGAGACGGCCGACGTTGCCTTGGACGACGGGCTCATAACCGAGATCGGGCGTGTGGCGGGCCGTGGCCGCGAGGAGATCGACGCCGCTGGTCTGCTGGTCACGCCGGGCTTTGTCGACGTCCACACCCATTACGACGGGCAGGTCACTTGGGACCCCCTGCTCGAGCCTTCGTTCTGGCATGGCGTAACGACCGTTGTGATGGGCAACTGCGGGGTCGGTTTCGCGCCGGTAGCGCCGGCGAGCCGCGAATGGCTGGTCGGTCTCCTGGAGGGCGTTGAGGACATTCCCGGTACCGCGCGGTTCGCGGGCATACGCTGGCAGTGGGAGACCTTTCCCGAATATCTCGACGCGCTCGAGACCACGCCGCACGCTATCGACTTCGGCGTGCAGATCGCCCACGGGCCCGTTCGTGCCTACGTGATGGGGGAGCGCGGGGCCAAGAACGCCGAACCGACCCGCGAAGAGATAGAGGGCATGGCCGCGGTGGTCGGTGAGGCGCTCGACGCCGGCGCCCTCGGTTTTTCGACCTCGCGTACCATCATACACGTGGCGGTCGATGGTGAGCCGGTGCCCGGAACCTTCGCGGCGCGCGACGAGTTGCGGGCCATGGCACGGGCCATAGCCACGGCCGGCCACGGCATACTCGAGGTCGCGCCGGCCGGTGTGGCGGGCGAGGACGATCTGGCACCGGCCAAGGAAATGGCCTGGATGCGGGAGATCTCGGCCGAGACCGGTTGTCCCATCACCTTTCTCATGGGTCAGAACAGCAGCGCGCCGGAGGCTTGGCGCGACATGCTCAGACTGGCCGACGAGGCCCGTGCCGAAGGAGCGCGTGTGTATCCGCAGGTTGCCGGCCGTGCCACGAACCTGCTCTTCGGCTTCGAGGGGGTCTCTCCATTTTCGCGCTACCCGAGCTTCTTGCCGCTGATGAAGATGTCCTTCCAAGAGCGGCTGCCGATCCTGCGCGACCCGGCGTTCAAGGCCAGGCTCATGGCCGAGCGCGACCCCAACGACGACATCTTCGCCGCCATCATCGCCGATCCTTGGGATCGCGTGTTCGTGCTTGGCGACCCGCCCGATTACGAGCCCGAACCCGGGCGCGCGGTGGCCAAGCTGGCCGCGGCCGAGGGCCGCGACCCACGGGACCTCGCATACGACCTCATGCTCGAGGACGGAGGCCGGGCGATGCTCCTCTGGCCGCTGCTCGGCTACCACGACGGTGACCTCGAGCCCATCCGCGAGATGCTCTCGCATCCCGGCGCTGTCGTGGGGGCATCGGACGGGGGCGCACACTGCCGTGTTATCTGCGATGCCAGCGTGCCGACCTTCA
>CAYXZP010000030.1:0-312 GCA_964469485.1 uncultured Myxococcales bacterium
GGCGCGATACTGCCCACTTATGACGCGCTTTACGACGCGCCGTTCAAGCACGTCCTGGTGCGCCACGAGCAGGGGGCCATGCATATGGCCCAGGGCTATGCCCGCGTCACGGGCCGCCCCGGTGTGGTGATCGTGACCTCGGGGCCGGGGGCGACCAATACCGTCACCGGTCTGGCCGACGCGTACATGGACTCGACCCCGGTCGTCCTTCTGTGCGGCCAGGTGCCCACCAGCCTGATTGGCAATGACGCCTTCCAGGAGGCCGACATCGTCGGCATCACGCGGCCCTGCACCAAGCACAACTTCCTGGTC
>CAYXZP010000030.1:322-16245 GCA_964469485.1 uncultured Myxococcales bacterium
GTGGCCGGCATAGGACAGGTCATCAAGGAGGCTTTCTACATCGCTTCCAGCGGGCGGCCCGGCCCTGTGCTGGTCGACCTGCCCAAGGATGTGCAGACCGCCAGTTGCCAGTACCAGCCGACCGCAGACATCAGCCTCAGGGGCTACAAGCCCACGGTCAGGGGCAACCGCCGGCAGGTCGCCCGGGCGCTCGATATGCTCGAGACCACCGAGCGCCCCTTGCTCTACGTCGGTGGCGGCGTGCAGTGGGGCGGCTCGGCCGCCAAGCTGGGCGAGCTGGCGCGCATGATCGGCGCGCCGGTGACGACCACAGTCATGGGACTGGGCACCTTCCCGGCCTCCCACGAGCTCAACATCGGCATGCTCGGAATGCACGGCGGCTACTGGACCAACATGGCGGTGCAGAACTGCGACATGTTGATCTGCCTGGCAGCCCGTTTCGACGATCGTGTCACCGGGGACACCACGCAGTTTGCGCCTAAGGCGCGCGGGAAGATCGTCCACGTGGACGTCGATCCGTCGTCCATCTCGAAGAACGTTCCTTGCGACGTGCCCATCGTCGGTGATGTCGGCCACGTGCTCGACCTGATGCTCGAAGAGGCTCGCGAGCGCGAGTTCTTCAAGACATCCGGCGAGCTTTGGCGCCCATGGCTCGAGCGCATCGCCGCGTGGCGCGAGCAGAAGCCGCTCGGCTACGAGCGTTCTCGTGACGGCCTGATTCTTCCCAAGGCCGTCTTCGACGATCTCCACGAACTCACCGGTGGCGACGCCATCGTCAGCACCGATGTGGGCCAACATCAGATGTGGGCGGCCCAGCTGTTCGGATTCGAGAAGGAGCGCTCCTTCCTGACCTCGGGCGGGCTCGGTACGATGGGCTACGGTCTGCCGGCGGCCATCGGGGCGGCCATTGCCGACCCGTCGCGTACCGTGCTCTGCATCAGCGGGGACGGCAGCATACAGATGAACATCCAGGAACTCTCGACCGCGGTCCAGTACAAGATCCCCGTCAAGACGGTGATCCTGAACAACCGCCATCTCGGGATGGTCCGCCAGTGGCAGGACAAGTTCTACGAGCGGCGTTTCTCGCAGTCCTATTTCGACGCGCTGCCGGATTTCGCCCGTCTGGCCGAAGCCTACGGCGCGCTAGGGCTCAGGGCCGAGAGCATAGACGAGTTGCGTCCGGCGCTCGAAAAGCTTCTCGATTGCGAGGGTCCGGGGCTTCTCGACGTGGCCATACCGCCGGAGGAGGGCGTCTTTCCGATGGTGCCGGCCGGCATGGCCGTGCACGAAATGCTGTTCGCCTAGAGGCGGGCCAGTAGTTCGGCGCAGCTGGCCGGAGCTTCGCTGGCCTCGGCCAGTAGCCGAAGCGGGCTGCGCGGGTCTTCGCCGGCGGCCGTCAGCCGCCAGCCCTTGCTTCCCCACAGGCGGTCGAGGAAGGCGGCGGTCGCATCGCTGGTCCGCTCGCGTCCGGTCCCATCGTTGGCGGCCAGGAGCCGGTCGAGGAAGGCGATCTCTAGCCGGCCTGCATCGAAATGCAGGGTGGCGGCGAACTCGGGCTCCGACTCCAGCTGCACGCAGGCACGCAGCGCGGCCTTGGTGGCGGCCATCAGTCCTTCGTCGAGACCGAGTCCTTCGTCGTAGGGGCGTTTACGGTTGTAGAGCATGCCCGGACGGCCGCCGCCCTGGTCGAGCCCGTAGTGGGCCTCGTGGGCCACGAGCATGATGCCCGGGCCTTGGTGCACGTGGCTGTAATCGGCCACGTCGATGAGCATGCCCTCGACGGAGCCATTCTGTATCCAGCGGTGGAATATCGGGATCAGTGTCTCGGGGGCGACCTCGACCGGCGGCTCCAGGAATATCTTGATCCCCAACTTGTGCGGATGCATCGGTTGCCTTGTGGGTCCGGACCGTTCCGCTCAGGCTGGGGCCGTCGGGGCGGCGGGGGCGGCCGCCTGTTCGAGCATGCGACCGTGGCAGGCATGAGCGGCCTCGATGAACAGGGCGGTCTCCTCGATCAACTGGAAGGACTTCTCGCGGCTGTATGAACGTTCCTCGTCGGTGTGGCGGTGCATCAGGTAGTTGGCGAACTTGCTGCCGGCGTATTTGTCGAAGAACAGCTCGGTGTCGACGAAGCGGGTCTTGAACTCGGAGATTATCGCGTCGGGGTCGTGGTCCAGGTCCGGATATTGCATCCTTATCAGTCCGCGTGCGGCCTCGAGCATGGCCGAGTAGGCCATGTCGTCGGCACGTTCGAACTGGTTCTCTTCGAGCGCGACCTGGGCCTCGAAGTGCTCTCGCTCGGCGGCCTGCAGGTCGAACTCGGCCTGAGAGACGACCTCGCCGGCGCATTCCCCCGTGCCGAGGTCGCTTATGGTGAACTCGCGCGGGTCGCCCCAGTCCGAATACAGCGAGGAGTCCTCGTCGTAGGCCGGCACGGCGGTGAACTCGGCCAGTATCTTCTTGAGCCCCATCTTGCCGAGCCGGGCTATCCAATCCTGGAAGCTTTCTCCCTTTTCGTGTTCGGCCAGGAAACGTGAGGTCAGCCGTGAGACCAGGTCGGGGACACGCTTGGAGGGCACAGCCCCGACGGCCAGACCGTAGGCCCCGCCGTTATCCTGCCACTTGCCGCCGAGGACAACCTGGAAGTGGGGGACCGTGGTGCCGCCGGCCTTGCGGCTGACACCGTAAAACCCCAGGTCGGCTATGTGGTGCTGGCCGCAGGAGTTGAAACATCCGCTGATCTTGATGTGCAGGCCGCGGACGGCCTGGTCGCTGCGGTCGGCCTCGGCCGCAAGACGCATGCCGAGCTCGCGCGCCAGGCCCCGGGAGGAGGCTATGCCGAGCTTGCAGGTGTCGGTGCCCGGGCAGGCGGTGATATCGACGATGGTGCCGGCGCCCGGGTCGGCCAGGCCTGCTGCGGCCAGGCCCTGGTAGAGTTCAGTGAGATGGGCCTCGCTGACCCAGCGAAACACCATGTTCTGTTCCACGGTCGTGCGCACGGTGTCACCGCAGAAGCGGCGCGCAAGGTCGGCCAAGGTTCTCATCTGTGACGAGGTGAGATCACCCATCGGCAGCGTCACCGTGGCCACCGCGTAGCCCTGCTGGCGTTGGCGGTAGATGTTGCTCGCCGCCCAAGCCTCGAAGGCCTCATCGGCCGCCTGACCGCCGGCCGCTGCCGCCGGGTGAAGGGCGGTCTCCGTGTAGGCGCGGGCGCCTTCGACGTAGCCCCCCCAGCGCTCGTCGGCGGGCAGACTTTCCCTTTCCTCGAGCACCAGGCGGCGGAACTCATCCATGCCGAGCTTGGCCAGCAGGAACTTTATACGGGCCCGGGCCCGGTTCTTCTTCTCGCCCATCCTGGCAAACACGCGGGCTATTGCCTGGGCCAGCGGCAGGATCTCGTCCTCGGGGACGAACTCGTCAAAGAGCTTGGCCTCGTGCGGAATGGTGCCGAGACCGCCGCCGACATACATCTCGAAACCTCGCTGCTGCCGGTCGCCCTCGCTACGCGTGCGCGCGATGAAACCGAGGTCGTGCATGTTGACCAGGCCGCAGGCGTGCTGCTCGCAACCGGAGAAGGCGATCTTGAACTTACGGCCGAAATCTTGGGCGTCCGGGTGTCCAAGCATGAATTGGGCGCAGGCATCCGCGTAAGGGCTGACGTCGAAGCTTTCGTCCTTGCACACGCCGGCCAGCGGGCAGGCGGTGACATTTCGGACCGAATTGCCGCAGGCCTCCCTCGTGGTGATACCGGCAGCCGCCAGACGGCGCGCCAGTGCCGGGGTGTCCTCTATGTGGACGTAGTGAAGCTGGAAGTCCTGGCGCGTGGTCACGTGCAGGATGCCGTCGGAGTACTCCTCGGCCATATCGGCCAAAGCCTCCATCTGCAGGGCCGTCAGACCCCCGAATGGGATCTTGATCCGCTGCATGCCGGGAGCGTCCCAGACTGTCTCGGGGCCCTTGGTGAGTCCGTTGCCGGGAAAATTGAGGGTCTTGTCGGCCATGCCGTCGTGGCGCTGACCGTTGTCGTAGCGCTGTCCATAGACGCCGCGGCGCAAACGGGTCTCCGCGAACAGCTTGTCGTCTACCTTGCCCTGGCGTTTTAGCTCGAGCTGGGTCTCGTAGATGTCGATCTCGCGCGCGAGCTTCTCGGGGATGGCGTCCGCCAGGACATCCTTCCAGTTCGCTTCCTTTTCGAGTGACCCCATCGTGCTGCTTGGTTGGGAATGCTAACCCCATCAGGGTAGCCAGACAACCTGGCATTTTGGCACAAGCGGCCGTGCATGCGTGCAAGGTGCGGGCCTTGGCCCGCGGCGCTACAGCGGCAGGCCGGTACGGAAGATCAACCAGTGGGCGGTGATCTGCCCCACCGAGACCACCAGCGCCTCGAGGTAGAACAGGCCGGTGGCGGCCATGGTCTGCGGGATGGCAAGTGTGCGTGCGGCCATGAAGAGCAAAGCGCCGGCCATTACCCAGGCCAGTACGCGCGCGACCACAAGGAATCCATAGCGGGCGGAGAAGGCCAGGCCGAAGGCCTCATGCCAGACCGAGTCGGTGCCGCCGGCCGCCAAGGCTAGCACGGCCAGCACGAGGGCGACGATCAGGACGACCGCCGGTTCGGCGACCAGACAGCGTCGGCAAAAGGCCAGCATGGCCTTGAACGGGGCCAGGTCGAGGCCGGTGTCGATCAGGTACCAATGGCCGAGCAGCATGCCGGTGACAGCCGCGCCGAGGATGGCCGCTCCCGTCCACATGACGGCGACGTAGCAGGCAATGCTTGCCCACGCGGCACCGTCGGGGCGGTACTGGGCGGCGCTTAGTGCCAGCGCCAGGAAGCCGGCGCCGACGGCGGCCGGATAGAGCTTGGCGCGCAGTACGGGCAGCTCGATGAACAGGGTCAGATAGTAGACGCTGAACAGCAAACCGAACAGTCCCCAGACGGCCAATGGCAGCGCTGCAACGGGACCCTGGGGGCCCTGCGACATGTAAAGGTAGAGGTCGCCGCCGAACATGAGCCAGGCCGCGGCCAGATAGACCGCCCCCGTCGAGCTGTAAAAGCCGCGTTCCATACGGAAAAAGGGGGGAACGGCAAGGGCCAGCAGGCCGCCGACCGCTAGTTTGCCCGACAGAAGCAGGTAGGTGTGGGCAAAAAGAGTTTCCACGAAACTAAGCGGCTAGTCCGGCACCCGGCTTGCAAAAAAGCAAGTACGGGGCGCGAGCGCCACAAGGTCTAATGGCCAAGTGAAGTTTTTTTGGTCGCCGCTACGTTCGACACGCGCGTGGTCGGTCGTTGTTGCGCGACGATGTAACGCGCGTGTTTTTTGTTGCGACCGTCGCTTGAGCGAGAGCGTTCCCGCTCCTTTTCGATGCGGAGTTTTCCCAGTAATAACGCGGGGAAACACGGCACCATCGTTCGCCGTGCAAGAGCGTGCGGGAGCGTGACGTGAAAACGTCAACAAAAACACATAACGGAAATTTTTTTGTTGCATTCAGGCTCACGGAATCATAGACGATGCGTACCGACGCGACAGACCCTGTCGCAGGTCCGAAGGAGAAGGTCGAACATCTATCCACGAGTCTGACGAAGGGTAGTCGAGCGTCACCAGAACCCCGGCCCGTCGTTGTGGCCGGATCATCGGTTTCGAGAATGTTTCGGTGTCGGCGCTGAGGGCTCAGCGCCACGATAGGAGAGGTTTGTCTAAAAAGGGGTCGTTGACCCTGCCGTTCCGGGATGAGAAACGAGGCGACCAGGTTATGGAGGGAGGCGTGCTCGTTGATCGCCGGGGAGTTGCCGCAAAAGGACTTCGAGACGTGGATACTGGAGCTCAGCCCCGCCGACTTCGCCGATGACCTGCTCACCCTCGAGGCACCGTTCGGGCTGTTCCGGGACCGGGTCCGCAAAGCTTTTTTGCCGGCCATCGAGCGCGCCGTATCGACGGCCGCCGAGCGGCGCTGCCGAGTGGCGGTGGTGGTGGGTTCGTTCGGCGGGACGCGGATCTCCCGTGGGGAACGTCCGCGTCCCGTCGGCGAACGGCCGCGCCAGCCGGCCGAGGGCACGCGCAACCGCAAGACCTTCGACAACTTCATAGTCGGCTCCAGCAACCGGCTGGCCTTCAACGGCGCCAAACAGGTCGGTGACGGTAAGGGCTCGGCCGCCAACCCGCTATTTATCTATGGCGGGGTCGGGCTGGGAAAAACGCATCTACTGCTGGCCATAAGCCACACTTTGCGCGCACGCGGCCGCAGGGTGCTCTACTACCAGGGCGAAGATTTCACCCGCAAGATGGTCGATGCCTTGAGGCTGGAGCGTATCGACGCCTTCCGCCGTGAGTTCAAGCTCGCCGACGCCCTGCTCATCGACGACGTTCAGTTCCTTGCCGGCAAGATCCGCACACAGCAGGAACTCTACCACGCCTTCAATCTCATCCATGCCGCCGGCAAACCCATAGTGCTGGCGGCCGACCGTAGCCCGCGTGACCTCGACAAGCTCGAAAAGGGGCTGGCGAGCCGTTTCCAGGGCGGCCTGCTGGCCGATCTCGGCCCCTTGGACGCCGAGTTGCGGCTCAAGCTGCTCAAGGCCAAGGCCGAGGAGATCGGTCTGGTGCTGCCCGATGGCGTGGCCGAGAAGCTTTCGCCGCGATTGCGCGGCAGCGTGCGTGACATAGAGGGGATGGTCGCCCGTCTGGCCGCCGCGGTGACCCATCAGTCGGCCGAGCTCAATGACCGCGTGATCGACACGCTGGTAGCGCCATATGTCGGGCACAACGGGCCGGTCGGTATCGATTCGGTCATCGACACGGTGGCCTGGACTCACGGGATAACGCGCCAGGAGCTGCTCTCACGCGACCGCACCCGGCGGGTGGCATGGCCGCGCCATGTTGCGGCCTACCTGTGCCGCAAGCTCACCAACGCCTCCTTGCCTGAGATCGGGGAGGCGTTGGGGGGCCGCAACCACACCTCGGTCCTGCGTGCGGTCCGCTCGGTGGCCGAACGCGCCGCGGCGGATGCCGCCTGTCAGAGCCGGCTCGAGGAGATCGAGCGTATCCTGCGTGGCGGCGAGACCCCGGCCGGCGGCGAAGCCCGCGCTTTCCTGCGCCGCTAGGCCCTCGTGAAGACCACCTCACCCACACTATGGGCCAGGGTGTCCGGGTCGAGCGAATAGCCGCGCCTATCGGCCAGCCCCTTGATGCTGGCACGGGCCAGCTTACTGGGGGCCGAGTGTCCGTTCTCCCAGCGGTTCACCGTACTGACGGTGATACCGAGCGCGTGCGCGAAGTCTTCCTGGGTCATCGCGAATCTTATCCTGAGCCTCTTTATGAGGGCTCCCATCGTCATATCGGCCATTGTTTGGAACCTCCTGGGCAATCTGCCCAAGGGGGTTGCAAGTCAGATGCCATGCTCTAGGGCGCGTATATGGCCATGCTGGCCGCTCGGGCGGCCGCGGGCGGCCAAAATGGTCCGACAGCCGACAAAACTGGAAAGCGCCGCATGAAAGCTGCCGCAGGGCCTCGGCTCGGCTAGAATCGGCCCGTGCGAGTAAGCGTCGTGATACTGAACTGGAACGGCCGCGAGCTGTTGCGGGCCTGCCTGGGCTCGGTCCTGGCCCAGGACTACGAGGACATGGAGATCATAGTGGTCGACAACGGCTCCTCCGACGGCAGCGCCGAGATGGTCGCCGTCGAGTTCCCGTCCGTCATCCTGGCCAGGAACCCCGAAAATCTCGGTTTTTGCCGCGGCAACAACCGTGCGATCGAAATGGCCACCGGCCAGCTCATCACCCTTGTGAACAATGACGCCGAGCTGGCGCCCGATTTTGTCTCACGGATGGTGGCCGCCGCCCGTCTCGACCCCGACTTCGGGATGTTCGCCGCGCGCGTGATGATGTTCGACCGCCGCACGGTCTTCGATTCGGCCGGCCTGCTGGTCTACCCCGACGGCGTGTGCCGCTCGCGCGGCTGGCTCGAGCAGGACACCGGCCAGTACGACCAGGCCGACGAGGTGCTGGGGCCCAACGGCTGCGCCGCGGTCTACAGGCGTGCGATGCTCGACGATGTCGGACTCTTCGACGAACGCTACTTTGCCTACCTCGAGGACCTCGACCTCTGTTTGCGCGGCCAGCTCAGGCGCTGGCGTTGCCGTTACGTCCCCGACGCCGTGGCCTATCACAAGAAGTCGATGACCAGCGGCTACCACTCGGCCTTCAAGGCCTATCTTGTCGAACGCAACCGCATCTGGAACGCGGTAAAGCTCTTCCCGCGCCGCCTCCTCGTGCTGAGCCCCATCTATACGCTGGCCCGCTACCTGGCCCAGGCCTACGCGGCCATCTCGGGCCGCGGCATAAGCAGCGAGTTCACGCGCGATTACTCACACCTGGCCCTTCTCGGCATCCTGGTGCGCGCCTATGTGGCCGCCCTGGCCGGTATGCCCGCAGCTCTGCGTGAACGCCGGCGCATACAAAAGGGCCGCCGGCTGGGCGCGCTGGCCGTCTACGTGCTCATGCGCCGCTACCGGCTTCCGCTCTTGGAACTGGCCTTCAAGGACTGACCGGCGGCGTTCCGGCCAGCGCGCGCTCGATCAGGCGAAGCGTCTCGGTGTATTTCGGGTCGTCCGGTTCGGCCTCGACCATGCGACGCGCAAAGGGCAGCGCCTCGGCCGTGCGGTCCTCCTTGGCGAGCAGGGTGACCAGATGCGAGCCCATGCCCGCATCATCGGGCCTCAGGCGCAGATAGTCCCGGTAGACCGTCTCGGCCTCCGCGCTGCGGTTGGTGCTGATAAGAAGCGTGGCGCGCCACCACACGGCCATGTCGAAGTCGGGCATGATCTCGGCCGCACGGGTAAAGCTACGCAGGGCCAGCCGTTCCCGCTTGGCCCGGACATGGACCATGGCCAGGTTGTACCAGCCTTTGGCCGAGTCGGGCGAAAGCTCGACCGCGCGCCGGTGGTAGTGTTCGTTGGCCGTCCACACCGCGGCGCGCCAGCGGTAGGTCGGGACCAGGCAAGCGGCGGCCACCACCAGCGCCAGCGCCGCCAGCGCCGCCGAGCGGCCTCCGTGCTGGTACATGTGGCCCAAGGCCAGGCCGGCCAGTAGGCAGGGGCCCACAGAGGGAAGGAAGGCCAGGCGCTCGGCCATATTGGTGCCGATGGCAAACACCACGTTGGCCGTTACACCGAAGGCGAGCGGGAACCACAGCAGTAAAAAGACCGGGAGTGGATGTCGCTCGCGCTGTCTCCAGACCAGGACCAGGGCCACGAGCCAGGCCAGCGCCGCCACCACGGCCAGGGCCGGACCCGGGTCGACCGTTGCGTAGGAGCGTTCCGGAAGCAGGCCGATGGGGGCCAGGGTGAGCGCGAGGTAGCGCCCGAGGATCTCGGCGCCCATCGCCATGCGCCACGGCGCGGCCGTGTGGGCCAGCGGGTTATCGACGGCCGCGATCGCGGCAAGCTCGCCGGTCTGTGCAAGGGCAAGGGCGGCCCAGGCCGCCAGCACGGCCAGATAGGGCGCAAGCGTGTAAAGGCTGCGCGCCAGACGGCGACGGGCCAGCACGAGGTCGTACAGCAGGATGAGTCCCGGCAGGCAGGCGGCGCTTTCCTTCGACAGCATGGCAAGGGCGAAGGCCGTGGCCGCCAGCGCGCGTGAGCCGAGCCCTCCCGGATAGTCGCGTATGTGAAGGACCAGCGCCGCGAGCAGGCCGGCGGCCGCGAGCAATTCGGCGCGGCCGACGATGCTGACCACCGCGTCGGTGTGTATTGGATGAAGGGTGAACAGGATGCCGGCAGCGGCGGCTCCGGCGACCGTGAGCGAAAGGCTCCTCCCCAAGGCGAACACCAGCAGGGCGCACAGCGTGGCCAGCACCAGGTTGGTTATGTGAAATGGGCGCGCCACGAGCGGCGTGCGCCGGTCCAGGTCGAGGGAAACCAGGGCGACCTTGCGCGCGGCACCCCAGTGGCGGGTGACAAGGGCCGTTGAGAGCCCTTCCTCCCACACCGGCTCGCGTTCGAGTATCAGGGCCTGGTCGTCGTAAACGAAGTCGTAGTCGAGCGTGGGCAGGTTGACGAGCCAGGTGGCAGCCACGATCAAGGCGCAGGCGATGAGGGTCGCGTTGCGGTCCATGTACGGATGCTAGACATGAGCGCCCGGCTCTTCAACAGGCGGCCTCGCAGGCTTGGCTTGAGACGGCCCGGCCGGCCCCGTAGGTTCCCTGGCCGTGGACCCTTTCGCCTCTGCGCTCGAGCTTGCCGCGGCCATCCGTGCCAAGGAGATAAGCCCCGTCGAGGTCGTCGACGGCTACCTCGAGCGCACCGACCGCATCAATCCCGACATCAACGCCGTGGTCTGGCGCCGCGACGAGGACTTGCGCCGCGAGGCGAGCCAGGCCGAGCAGGCCGTCATGAACGGCGACCGTCTCGGACCCTTCCACGGCGTGCCGATCCCGGTAAAGGACCTTACCGATGTCACGGGCTGGCCGACCACCTACGGCTCGCGGGCCGCACGCGACCGGGTGGCCATCTCCGATGCCGACGTGGTGGCCGCGTTCAAGCGCGCCGGCTTCCTGCTGGCCTTCAGGACCAACACGCCCGAGTTCGGCACGCTTTGCGTGACCGAGAACGAGCTGTTCGGCGCCACCCGCAATCCCTGGAACACCGAGCGCATCCCGGGCGGTTCGAGCGGCGGTTCGGCCGCGGCGGTGGCCGCCGGGCTGGTTCCCATAGGTCACGCCAACGACGGCGGCGGTTCCATTCGCATACCGGCCTCCTGCTGCGGGCTGGTGGGGCTCAAGCCCTCACGCGGGCGCGTGTCGATGGGGCCCTTCGTCAGCGACATCCTTCACGGCCTGGCCGTCGAGGGGGTGGTCTCACGCACGGTGGCCGACACGGCGGCGGTCCTCGATGCTATCGCTGCCAAGGATATGGGGGCCTGGTACAACGCACCCGTACCCGAGCGTGCTTTCTCAGAAGAGGTCGACCACGAACCTGCCCGCTTGCGGATCGCCTACACCACCGACCCCCCGCTCGCGGCCACTGTCGAGCCCTGTTGCGTGGACCTGGTCACCGACACCGCCGCTTTGTTGGAGGAACTCGGTCACGAGGTCTTCGAGGGGGCCCCGGCCTGGCCGGACCCAGAGCAGTCGCTTCGGACATTCATGACGGTCTGGAACACCGGCGGTGCGCTCATCGATGTCAGCGACTGGCAGCAGGTCGAGCGCCTGAACCGTGCCATGCACGAGGCCTCTCTCGCTACCGACAGCGCCGCCTATGTGCGGGCCATCGCCGAGATGCAGGTCCATAGCCGCATCATCACGGCCTCCTGGGGCCGTGACTTCGACGTGTTGCTTACCCCCACGCTTGTCGTCGAACCGCCCGAGCTTGGTGCCATCTGGGAAGGCTACGACGAGGACCCCCTGCGTCCACTCATGACGGCTGCCGGCTGGGTGCCCTTCACCCCGCTCTTTAACGTGACGGGACAGCCGGCCATCTCGCTGCCCTTGGGCACGGGGCCCGGCGGTCTGCCGCTCGGTGTGCAGCTGGTCGGAGCGCCCTGGGACGAGGCAACTCTTTTGGGCCTGTCGGCCCAGATCGAACGGGCGCGCCCCTGGCGCCAGCGCCGCCCCCAGGGCCTCTAGGGGGCCGTCTAGAGAAGTTTGGCCTCCGTGTCGCCCGCCATTATCGAGCGCCCGTAAGAGTCGATGACCGGCGGCTCGGTCTCCGGCCGGCCGTTCCCTTCCTGCTCGCGCTTTCTGGCGAAGGCAGCCTCTATGTAAGGGGCCATCTCGGCGGCCTTGCCTGCCTCGCGCTCACGCTCGCGCTCTTTGAACTCCGGCATCACGCGGCGGGCGAACAGCTCGAGGGTCTCCAGGATATGGTCGTGGCGGTTGTTGCCGCCCTGCTGGATGAAGACGGTCTGGTCGACACCGGCCTCCTCGAAAGCGCGGCAGTGGCGGGCCACGGTCTCGGGCGTGCCGATACCGCCATAGGCGTCCTCTCCGATGGTGATGCCGAGCTGGTCGGCCTGTTCCTCGAAGAGTTGCCAGATGTCGGTGTGGCCGGGCTTCTGCGAGCCGAACAGGTAGTAGTGGGCCAGTGCGAAGGCGAAGAACTGAAAGCCTTGCTTGCCACGGCGCTCGGCTTCACGGGCGTCTTCGTGCACCGAGAAACTGGTGACCATGGCGATGTTGGGATTTACCATCTCGGTCAGCGGCACGCATTCGGTCTTCAGGGTGGCGTAGTAATCATCGACCCACTGCTTTGCCTCTTCCGGGTCGGTGAAGGCGAAGGTCAGCGCTCCGAGCCCGAGGCGGGCCGCAAGCAGGATGGTGTCGCGGTTCGAGCAGGCCACCCACACCGGCGGGTGCGGCTTTTGCAGCGGCTTGGGCATGACGTTGCGACAGGGCATCGAAAAGAACTCGCCCTCGAAGCCGGGGTAGGGGTCGCGGGTCATCATGCGCGAGCACTCACGGAGTGCCTCGGTCCACATCGCGCGTTTGAGCTCGGGGTCGGCGCCGAAGCCTTCCAGCTCGATACGCGCGCTCGACTCTCCGGTGCCGAACTCGACGCGCCCGCCGCTTATCAGATCGAGCGAGGCGATGCGTTCGGCCACGCGCGCCGGGTGATTGACCAGGGGCAACATGTTGACGATGCCGTGGCCGAGCCGGATGTTTTTGGTGCGCTGGCTGGCCGCGGCCAGGAAGACCTCGGGGGCCGAGGAGTGCGAGTACTCCTCGAGGAAGTGGTGCTCGACCTCCCACAGGTAGTCGTAACCGAGCCGGTCGGCCCTCTCGACCTGCTCGAGGGCCTCTTCCATGAGCGTGTGGTCGTTGCGCTCGTCGGTCCAGGGCCTGGGCAGCTGGTGCTCGTAGAAGATCCCGAACTTCATTCTTAAAAAGGCCGCCCGTGGCGACCGACGGCTAAAGTGCTAAGCAGGCCCGGTTAATGCAACGCGCCGCCCGGCACGGCCTATTGCGGGCCTGCCATGACGAGGTTAGGCTTGGCCGGTCTTCGCCCCCGTAGCTCAGGTGGATAGAGCGCAGGATTCCTAATCCTGGTGCCGCAGGTTCGAGTCCTGCCGGGGGCATTCTTTAACGCTTTAATATCGTAGGTGATTTGTGGGCGTGACGGCGGTGAGGCGTGATCGCCACGCCGTCGTTGGCATCTCCGTGACGCTCACCTGCAGTTAACCGTTAGGTGGAGATTCCAGTTACGCTGGTGTGCAGCCTTGCTCCCTCACTAGAGGCGAGGGTTGCGGAATTGGAGACACTGCTTGCAAGTGTGTCACTGGAAGACGACGGAGCCACCTTGAGATTTGCTGGCGTGAATGTCCAAGTCGTGAGCGGCAGTGGGAAAACTTCCGGTCCGGTCAACAGCCTCGGTAATCTCATAGTTGGCTACGAGGACCACGAGTAGGTCTTACCAGCAATAGCACTACGAGCGCCCCGGCACCTAGCGGCGTTGGCGCACAGCCGCCGTTATAACTAGGCTGCGGCCGTGTTCGAGCTGCCCCGTGGCTGGCCGCGAAGGATTGCGCTGTTTGCGGTGGCGGGTTTCTTCAGTCTTGCGGGCATCACTCACTTTACCAATACAGCCTTCTTCCTGGCCATCGTGCCGCCCTATCTGCCCGCGCACCTCGAGCTGGTCTACATGAGCGGCGTCTTCGAGATCCTCGGTGGCCTGGGCGCGTTGCTGGCCGCAACGCGGCGGGCGGCCGGTTACGGACTCATAGCGCTGCTTGTTGCCGTCTACCCGGCCAACATCCACATGGCGCTCAACCCCGACCTGTTTACCGACATGACGGCGACCGCCTTGTACGTGCGGCTTCCGTTGCAGTTTGTCATGGGCTGGCTCGTTTGGTGGGCCACGCGCACCGAGCTTGCGTCGTAGGACCCCGTGAGAGCAGCGCTACTAGAGCAGCAAGGCAGTCCGCTCGCCGTCTGTGACGACATAGAGATAGCCGGTCCCGGGCCCGGCCAGGTCCTGGTGCGTGTCTCGTACTGCGGCGTGTGTCACTCCGACCTCAGCATAGTCGACGGCGCCTTCCCGGCCCCTGTTCCGGTGGTCCTCGGGCACGAGGCCGCCGGCAGGGTCGAGTCGGTGGGGGAGGGGGTGACAAGCCACAGCCCGGGCGACCAGGTCGTTCTTACCCCCTGTCCACCCTGCGGTCTGTGTTACTGGTGCGTGCGCGGCCAGGCCAGCCTCTGTGTCGACAGCATCGGTATGCAAACCAGCACCTTCCCCGACGGTAGTACCGGGCTCAGTCGCAACGGCGATGTCGTCTACCGTGGCGTCAACCTGGCCGCCTTCGGTGAGTACGTCGTTACGCCGGCAAGCGGCGCGGTGAAGATCAGCGCCGGCGTGCCGCTCGAGATCGCTTGCGTCATCGGCTGCGCCGTCCAGACGGGCGTCGGTGCGGCACTGAACACGGCCGAGATAGTCGAAGGGGCCACCGTTCTCGTTCTCGGGCTAGGCGGCATCGGCCTTTCGGTGGTCCAGGGCGCCGTGCTGGCCTCGGCCGCGCGCATCATCGCGAGCGACCCCAACCCGGCGCGCCGCGCCAAGGCCGGCGAGCTTGGCGCCACCGACCTCATCGATCCTTCCGCGCAGGACATGGGTGCCCGTGTAATGGAGATCACCGCGGGTATCGGTGTCGACTACGCGTTCGAGGCCGCCGGTGTTGCGGCTCTTGTGACCGAGGGCTACCTGGCAACCCGCAGCGGTGGAACCATCGTTGCCGTCGGCGCTCCCTCCCTCGAACAGAACATCGAGCTGGGTACGGCCTCGCTGTTCACGATCACCGGTAAGACGCTCAAGGGTTGCGTGCTCGGCAGCTCGCACGCGCTCCACGAGATCCCCCGGCTCATCTCCCTGTGGCAAAGCGGCCGTCTCGACCTCGAGGCCCTCATAACTGCACGCCGTCCGCTGGCCGAGATAAACGAGGCCATGAACGACCTGAGGGCCGGCCGTGGCGTGCGCACCGTCCTGGAGATCTGACAGCCGAGGGGTTTCTCCCGCTCGACCCACCCGTTCGGGTGGTTCATTGGGTCGACAACCGAGCCGGGCAGGGGGTAGTTTGGGGGATACCCGTGTACGCGAAAAAAGCCATGGCCCTTATCGCCGCCTCTTGCCTGGCGATCCTGGCCTTGCCGCCGACCGTCGCCGCCGAAACGGGCCGGCGCTGCGGCACGCCCTCGCGCCCCTTGCCGCGAGTCGTACCCGACGTGGGCGATTGCACGAACTCTCTGACCAACCCGAGCGACGATTATATGGCCACCACCCTGCTCGAGATCCCGGTGGTGGTCCACATCATCGAGAACTCGATGGGTGACGGCGCGGTCTCGGACGAACTGGTGGCAAGTCAGATCGAGATCCTCAACGAAGATTTCATGGCCCTTGCCGGCACCCCCGGCGCACCGGGCGCCTACGCGGCGATACAGTTCAGTCTGGCCGTGGTCGACCCCGACGGCAGCGCGACCACGGGAATCACCCGTTCGGTCAACGACGAGTGGTTCCTCGACGGTGGCCAGTACTGGGAGACCCTTGCCTGGGACACCTCGCGATATCTCAACCTCTACACCAACAACGCCGATGAGAACCTCGGCTATGTGCCGGGATTTCCCCAGGACGGCATCGTCGGGACCGCGATGGACCGCGTGGTGGTCGCCTGGGACAGCTTTGGGCGCGACTCGGTGGCCGGCCCGCCCTACGACCAGGGGCGAACGGCCACCCACGAGCTCGGTCACTACCTAGGGCTCTACCACACCTTCGAGGGCGGCTGTTCGGCCGAGACCGAACCGGGCTGTCACAGCGGCGGCGACACGATCTGCGACACCCCGAGCCAGGAAGAGGCCAACAGCGGCTGCCTCGAGGACGACGGTAGCGGTCCGGCCAGTTGCGGCTCGACCGATCCTATTCACAACTACATGGACTACAGCGACGAC
>CAYXZP010000030.1:16255-23631 GCA_964469485.1 uncultured Myxococcales bacterium
AGCCTCGTCAATTACCGGCCCGCCTTGGGGGTGATCATCGAGTCGGCCCTTTGCGGCAACGACATCGCCGAGATCGGGGAGGACTGCGACGGCACCAGCGACCAGGCCTGTCCGGCCCAGTGCACGGGCGAGTGCCAGTGTCCGGCCGTGCCGCCGCTATGCGGCGACGGCGTGCTCGATAGTACTGAAGAGTGCGACGACGGCAACACCACCGGCGGCGACGGTTGCGCGTCCGACTGTACCGTGGAGCCGGCGCTGACGGCCGAAGCGATCAAGTGCATTGTTGCCATGAACAAGGCGGCGGCCAAGCTGGCCAAAACAACGGGCAAGGAACAGGCCTGGTGTGTGAAGTCGGCATCCAAGGGCAAGGTCGCAAGCGCCGCGGCCTGTATCGCGGCAGACATGCGCGCAAAGCTCGCCCGTGCCCGCAACAAGGTCGTTTCCACGCAAGCGTCCAAGTGCACGCCGGAGTTCTTGGCCGGCGACGACTGGGCCGCCGAGATCATCGAGACGACGGCCGAGACCGGAACCTCCTCGCTGGCCGCTGTGTTCGGCCTCGACCTCGACGCCAGCCTGGCCATGCGCGACCAGGACAAGGGCCTGGCCGCTTGCCAGTACCACCTGCTCAAGGGCTACACCAAACTCGCGAACGCGCAGCTCAAGGTCTTCAACAAGTGCAAGAAGAAAGGGTTCAAGTCGGGGCTAATAGCGAGCCAGGCCGCTCTCACCGCTTGTCTCGGTATCGTTGCCACCGACACCAAGGTCGTCAAGGCCGCGGCAAAGATGCAGGCGGCGGCCACCGACCGCTGCGAGACCGCCACGCTGGCCACGGGTTTTCCGGGAAGCTGCGCCTCTGCGGCCGATACGACCGGCCTCGGCGATTGCGCCCTGGCCTCGGCCGGCTGCCATGTCTGTTACCTGCTCGAAGACATCGATGAGCTCAGCGCTGACTGCGAACTGTTCGACGACGGGGAGCACAACAGCAGTTGCCCGCCAAGGCCGGCCGAGCTGCACTTCCAACAATCGATGCTACAGGCCTTCTATTTCGTCACTGCCGCGGGCATCGACGGTGAGGAGCTGACCGAGCTGGACTGGATAGGGGCCTTCCGCGGCGATGTCTGCGTCGGGGCCAGAGCATGGGCCGGTCCCTGGACCGACGTGCCGGCCATGGGTGATGACGGCTACGGCTTTACCGCCGGCTACATGCTCGCCGGCGAGCAACCGAGCTTCAAGATCTACGACGCCTCGCGCGGCGAGATCTTGGAGGCCACGCCGTCGTCGAACTGCGCCTTCCAGAACTTGCTCTTCTGCTATCTCGATTCCGTCTCGGCCGTCTCCGGCGACTAGAAACGAACCGGCAACGCGGCCGGCCCGCGTTGTATGGCACCCGTCGGACGGGCGGCCTCTTCGTTGCTCAGCTCCAGGCCGGGCAGCCGTTCGATGATGACATCGAGCGCGGTGGCCATCTCCTGGCGCGCTAGGTGCATGCCCGGACAGGACCGCGGCCCCGGGCCGAAGGTCAGCATGGCATCGGTGCGCCGGTCGAGGTCGAAACGGTGGGGGTCGGAGAAGACCGCCGGGTCACGGTTGGCCGCCGTAACCGCGAACAGGACGAAGGAGCCCGGGTCTATGGCCACACCACAAAGCTCGGTGGGACGTTGTGCCGAGTAGCGTGGCAGGATGGCCACCGGCGCCTCCCAGCGCAGCAGCTCTTCTATGGCCAGGGCCCGGTCGGCGTTGCTTTCTTGCACGCGGCGCCAGCTCTGCCGGTCGGTCAATAGGGCATAGAGCAGGCTGCCGAGCGCGTCGTGCGTGGTGGTGGCTCCGGCCGCGAACAGGAGCCGTATGTGTGAGAAGATATCCTCGTCGCTCAGGCGCTGCCCCTCGACCTCGGCCCTTACCAGGTCGGAGATGATGTCGTTGCCCGGCTCCCGGCGCCGTTGCTCGACCACGGGGGCCAGATAGCGGGTGAACTCGGCCGCGGCGGCCTGGGCACGGTCCGGGTCGCGCGGAAAACCGAGTATCTCTATTGCCCAGCGGTGAAAGTCCGCCTCGGCGTCCCGCGGTACCCCGAGCAGGCGGCAGATGACGATGAAGGGAAAGCGGTGGGTGAACTCGGCGGCCAGATCGGTCTGGCCGGCCCCGGCGATGCCGTCTATCAGCTCGTGGGCCAGTTCGACCATGGTCTGGCGGTCACGCGTTGCCACCGCCTTGGCGCGGAAGGCCGGGGTGGCAAGGCGCCGGTAGCGGCGTTGTTCCTCGCCGTCGTCCATGTTCTGGAAGTTACGGCCGACGACCGGCTTGAAGGTTCGTTTGTAGGCCTCCGCGGCCGGAAACTGCTCGGCATCCCGGAAAGCCTCGGCTACGGCCTCGTGCGTGGTCACGAGGTAGGCCGGCTGGCCGAGAAAGCGGGTCCCGAGCACCGGCGAGCGCGAGCGCAACTCGTCGAGAAGGGAGTGGAGTTCCATGCCGGCAAGCTGCTCGCTGCCGAAGTCTATGGTCGCCGGATCACGCATACGCGCCTGGCAGGAAAGCGGCATGCGCGCCCAACTGCAAGGCT
This sequence comes from uncultured Myxococcales bacterium, assembly GCA_964469485.1. Classification (GTDB taxonomy): domain Bacteria; phylum Desulfobacterota; class Binatia; order UBA1149; family CAYXZP01; genus CAYXZP01. Next base: position 18,816 of record CAYXZP010000030.1, read on the forward strand.
TGCAGATTCCGTGTCCACGGATATGGTCGGTCGCCTGCCATGCGAGATCTTGTTACGGCCGTAGCCGTGGCCGCGGCCGCGATCCTTCTTGCCGCCTGTGGCTCAACCGGCACTACCGCGATCCCAGCCTCACCGACGGCCGTTATCAGCATCACCAGTTGGCTCGTCGATGTGGGCGACCGCTGGGCGCTCGACGGTTCGGGTTCCACCGACCCCCGCTACACGGACCAGAGCGAGAAGGATCTGACCTACGCCTGGACCATGGTGCATTCGACCAGCGCGAGCGATTTTGACGACTACTGCGAGGTCGATGACATTAGCGACCAGCGTTGCACGGACGACGACGACTGCTCGAGCGGGAGTTGCGGAACAGGGGAGGGTGATACGCTCGAGACGACCAGTTTCAGTCCCGATGTCGAAGGTCCCTACAAGGTCCGCCTGACCGTCTCGACGGGCTCGGCGGCCCGCACCGACATAATGACGCTCGACACCTATCCATCGTTGTTCGTGGCGGGCACCCTGGCCCGTTTCGGCGGTACGGCCGGCGCGGCGGTGGGCACCTTGGGCTCGAATAGCGCCTTCTTGAGCGGCGCCATCGACGGACAGACCAATCCGGCCACGCGCAATCTGCTGGTGCTGGTAAGCGACGGCTCGGGGGCGGGGGTGTTGCGCGAGTTCAACTACCAGAGCGGCGCCATTGTGGGCAGCTTCGGTGAGACCCCTACGTTCGTGCCCGACCCCGTGGCGATGGCCTTCGACAGTTCCGAGGATCTATACCTGGCCGCAAGCGACGGCGAAGTCGACGTCTTCGACGGCGAGACCGGCATCTATGTCTCCACCTACGGCGACGACATATCGGGTCCTAGCGGCGAGGCACCGGCGGCGATAGCGTTCGACTCCAGCGGCAAGCTGCTGGCCGTGTACGGCAGCGGCACGGCCGGTGTCTATTCCTACGACGGCAACTCCTCGACGGCGGCCGCCGTGTTGGGCGATACCACAAGCGCACTTTCGGGAGCGTCCGACCTGGCCCTTATCGGCACTACGGCGCTGCTGGTGGTCGACCCGACCGCCGGCACCGTGGTCGGCTGTGACGGTTCGGGGGCCAGCTGTTCGAGCTTCTCGGGACTGGCCGCGACACTATCGGCGGGCGACACGCCGGCCCGGGTGGTTGCCAACCCGGCCGCGGCGACCGTGACCAGCGCGGCCGTCCTGGTCTTGGTGGACAGTGCCGGCGGCGATTATGTCGTCGCCTGCGACTCGGCGGGTTCGACCTGCGCCGCCTTCGGAAGCGCCAGCGCCCTTGGCACGAGCGCCGCCGACCTGTTCTTTGCGCCGCCCGAGCTTCCGACCACCACGACCACTACCACCAGTACGACCACGACCACCCTGTAGGCGGACGGACGGTGCCGCGCGACCGGGCCTACTTCGAACAGCGCGAGGCCGACAGTCTGGCCGCTTACGCGATGCCGGCCGGCCAAAGCCGGGGCAGGGCGCACGAGGAACCCGAGCACGGCTTCCGCCTGGCCTTCCAAAGGGACCGCGACCGCATAATCCACTCGACGGCCTTCCGGCGGCTGGAGTACAAGACCCAGGTCTTCGTCAATCACGAGGGCGACTACTACAGAACCCGGCTCACCCACACGATGGAGGCCGCCCAGATAACCCGCACGCTGGCGCGCGCCCTCGGGCTCAACCAGGACCTGGCCGAGGCCGTGGCCCTGGCCCACGATCTTGGCCACACGCCATTTGGGCATGCCGGCGAGGACGTGCTCGCCGGTCTCATGCGCGAGCACGGCGGTTTCGAGCACAACGGCCAGAGCCTGCGCATCGTCGAGCTGCTCGAACGCCGCTATCCGGGCTTTCCGGGCCTGAACCTGAGCTACGAGGTGCGCGAGGGCATAGCAAAACACTCGCCTGACTACGACCGCGAGCAGGCCGCCTCTTACAGTCCCGACGAGGCGCCGCCGCTGGAGGCCCAGATCGTCGATCTGGCCGACGAGATCGCCTACAACTCGGCCGACATCGACGACGGCTTGGAATCCGGGCTCATAAAGACCGAGGATCTGGCCGGCGTGGGTCTTTGGGAAGAGGCCTGGACCAGCATCTCGGAGGCCAGCCCCGAGGCCGACTGGTCCGTAAAGCGCTACCAGGCCGTTCGCTATCTCCTGGACGCGATGGTCGCCGACCTGATCGGCAATACCGAAGCGGCCATCGAGGAGGGCGGCGTTACGACCATCGCCGACGTGCGCGCGGCCACGCCACGGCTGGCCGCCTTTAGCGCGACCATGGACGAGGCCACCCGGGAACTGAAGGCCCGGCTCATGGAAAGGCTCTACCAGCACCACCGCGTGCGCCGCATGGCGGCCAAGGCCGGGCGCGTGATGACGGGACTGTTTCGCGCCTACATGGAGGATCCCTTCCAGATGCCAACTGCGGTTGCCGGCCGTGCCGATGCCGAGGGCGTGCCGATGCCGAGGGTGATAGCCGACTACATCGCCGGCATGACCGACCGCTTCGCCCTCGAAGAGCACGCCAAGCTCTACGATCCGTTTGAGAGGGTTTGAGCCGTGAGTAGCCCCGAGCGCTTCATGGAGTACGTCCTGGCCTTCGAGGAGGCCTACGCCAGCGACGACTGGGACCTCCTGGTGCCGTTCTTTACCGAGGATGCGGTCTACGAGGCCTCAGGAGGGCCACCGTTCGGCGGACGGCGCGAGGGGCGCCCGGCGGTCCTTGCCTGGTTCCGGCAGGTCACGGGCGACTTCGACCGCCGTTTTGACAGCCGCACCGGAGACCTTCTCGAAGGCCCGTTAGAGCGCGATGCTGCGATTTGGATACGGTGGGCCGGAATCTACACCGTGGCCGGTGTCGAGCCCTTGCGGATCGAGGGCGAGGAACGGGCTTATTACGAAGGTGATCGCATCAAGCTGCTGGCCGACAGCATCGAGGACTCTGTGGCCCAGTACGGCATGGCATACCTCGCGGCCCACGACGGCAAGCTCAAGCCCGCAGCAAGGACCGTAAGTTAACATAATATATCTTATCGGACCTAACGTGCGTGGAATGCCGCTAGGCATGGCGTGCGCGCTCGCGGGTGTGTAAGGCCCCCTCGCCTGGCGGCGAGTTATTCGCCCAGGGTCGCTAGACGGGCGCTCAGGGCCTCTGTGTCGGGGGCGCCGGGATAAAGCTCGATGAGGCGTTCCAGTGCGGCGCGGGCCGCCGGGGCGTCTCCCTGGGCTTCAGCCAGGCGGGCCTGTGAGCGCAGCGCGGCGTGGCGGTAGGGTCCCTCGATGGCTGCCGCCTCACGGTAGACCGCGAGAGCTTCCCCGGCCCGTCCGGCCTGCTCGAGGGCGTAGCCCCGCGAATTGACGGCGGCCTGACGCAGGTAGTCGGTGTTGGCCCGCTCGGCGACACGCTCGTAGGCCTCGGCAGCCTCGTCGAAGCGGTCCTCGTCCAGGGCCAGGCTGGCGGCGTAGAAGCCGGCAAGCTCGCCGTAGATGCCGCGACCGCTCTTGGCCAGGTTGTCCAGGCCCGTGCGGGCCGCGGCAAAGCTCTCGTCGTCGAGCGAGATCCTGGCGCGTTCGAAGGCGGCGGCGTCCCGGCCTTTGGTCGCCGAGATATAGCTCGTCGACCCCAAGCCGCCCACCAGCAGGACCACCACTACCGCGCCTGCACCCATGACGGTGCGCCGGTGCTCGGCCACATAGCGTTGGGCCCTGCCGGCGGTCTCGAAGAACGCGTCGGGGGTTTTAAGGTCCTTTCGGCTAAAGGACGACGTGTCGGCCATTCAGGGTCTTGCAAAGGCGCCGGGGCCAGCCGCCCGGCCCGTGCGGGTCACATCTTATACTTGAAGTCGTCGGGGTCCAGCCCTTCGAGAATGTCGGGCCAGCGCTCAGGTGAGATCTCGGACAGATCGCGGTCGTCGGGCCGCTTTTCGCCTTCCTCGGTGCCATCGGGGTCATCCTGGTCGGCCATGTGGGCCTCCAAAACCTGCTTGGCCACATAGATCGGGCTCTGGGTCCTGAGCGCCAGCGAGATGGCGTCGCTGGGCCTCGAATCGATGGTGTGCGGGCTGCCGTTCACGTCGATATGAATCACCGCGTAGAAGGTGTTATCGCGCAGGGCGGTGACCTCGATGCGGCTGACCTGGGCGCCGCATTCCTCAATGAGCTGCTTGAGGAGGTCGTGGGTCATCGGCCGGGACATCTTCACGCCCTCGAGCTCGGTGGCCATCGATGTGGCCTCGAGCAGGCCTATCCAGATGGGCAGACTGATGGTCTCCTGCTCATCGCGGAGCATGAGGATCGGCGTCTTGGTGATCGGGTCCAGCCCGAGCCCCTGCACGGTCATGAGTACGAATTCGCTCTTATCCATCGCCAGTGTTCGATTCTGACCGGCCATGGGCCGCCCGTCAACCGGGGTTATTGGGCCGGCCTAAGCCAGTGCCATGGCATCGACGACGGTGTAGAGCTGGCGCAGGTTGCGGCACTCCTCGACCATGTCGCAGAAGCGCCCGTAACGCTGCATCTCGCTGTCGCCGAAACCCCAGGTCGAGCGGTTCTCGGGGTTGAGCCAGATGACCTGGCGGGCCCGTTCCTGGACGTCGCGCAAGACCCAATCGTTGGGGGCGTTGTAGTTGTTGCGGGCGTCGCCCAGCACGATGACCGTGGTCCGGCTGTCGATTCCCTCCAAGTGTTCCTCGTGAAACTTCTTAAAGGCCCGCCCGAAGTCGGAATGGGCATAGACGTTGACGACCTCCCCGCCTATGGCCTTTTGAATGGCCGTCTGGATGTCGTTGTCCTCGAACAGCCCTGAGACC
>CAYXZP010000031.1:0-5458 GCA_964469485.1 uncultured Myxococcales bacterium
AGCCCATGTCGGCCGCAGGCACCAAGCGCCTGGTGCGCCGGGCCCTCGACCATGCGCTCGAACAGGGCCGCAGCTCGGTCACGCTGGTCCACAAAGGCAACATCATGAAATTCACCGAGGGCGCCTTTCGCAACTGGGGCTACGAGGTCGCGGGCGAGGAGTACGCGGGCAGGGTTGTCAGCGAGGAGGAAGTGTGGAACGAGCACGACGGCCGGGCACCGAAGGGTGTGGTCGTGTTAAAGGACCGTATCGCCGATGCCATGTTCCAACAGCTTTTGCTGCGGCCCGACGAGTACGACGTGATCGCTTGCCCCAACCTCAACGGCGACTATCTGTCCGACGCCGCTGCGGCCCAGGTCGGCGGGTTGGGCCTTGCACCCGGAGCCAACATCGGCGACTCTGCGGCCGTATTCGAAGCCACCCACGGCACCGCACCCAAGTACGCCGGCCAGGACAAGGTCAATCCGGGCTCGGTCATCCTTTCGGGAACGATGATGCTCGAACATCTCGGCTGGGAGGAGGCGGCAGCCCTTATAACGGCAGCTGTCGCACGGGCGATCTCGGACAAGCAGGTCACCTACGACCTGCACCGGCAGATGGACGGGGCCTCGCTCGTGAGTTGTTCCGGATTCGCCGACGCGGTCGTCGAACGGTTGTGAGCTTCGCGAACAAGTAACAAGGAGGATCTCAGTTACGTGGCACGGAAGAAGATAGCCCTCATCGGCGCCGGCAACATCGGGGGCACCTTGGCGCACCTCGCGCTCATCCGGAAACTCGCAGACGTGGTCCTGTTCGACGTGGTCGAGGGCATGCCTCAGGGCAAAGCGCTCGACCTCATGGAGGCCGGACCCATCGAGCCCTTCGACGCTTCGGTTACCGGCACCAACAGCTACGACGACATCGCCGGCGCCGATGTGTGCATCGTTACGGCCGGACTCGCCCGCAAGCCCGGCATGAGCCGCGACGACCTGCTCTCGGTCAACGGCAAGATCATGACGCAGGTCGCCGGGGGCATTCGCGCCAACGCGCCCGACGCCTTCGTCATCATCGTTTCTAACCCTCTCGATGCGATGGTCACCCTGGCCAAGCGCGAGACCGGCTTTCCCAAGAACCGCGTGGTGGGAATGGCCGGTATCCTGGATTCGGCCCGCTACCGAAGTTTCATCGCTCTCGAACTCGGGGTCTCGGTCGAGAGCGTGCAGGCCACCGTGCTCGGCGGCCACGGTGACGACATGGTGCCGGTGCGGTCGAGCTGTACCGTCGGGGGCGCGCCGGTCACGGATTTCATCGAGGAGGAACGCTTGAACGAGATCGAGCAGCGCGTGCGCGGTGCCGGCGGCGAGATCGTCGGCTTGCTCAAGACCGGGTCCGCCTACTACTCGCCGGCGACGGCCGCCATCGGCATGGCCGAATCGTACCTGCTCGACAAGAAGACCATCGTGCCCTGTGCGGCCTATCTCGAGGGAGAGTACGGTTACTCCGGCTTCTATCTGGGCGTGCCCGCGTGCATCGGAGAGGGCGGTGTCGAAAGGGTCGTCGAGTACAAACTGACCGAAGACGAAAGCAGCCAGCTCGAGGTGTCGGCCGGCCATGTCAGGGAGTTGGTTGCCGCGCTGGACCAAGCCCTGTCCTCGTAAGCGGAGTCGAAGCACAGGTGAACGTTCACGAGTTTCAGGCCAAAGCCCTGCTTGGCGGGTTGGGCGTAAGGGTGCCGCGCGGCCGTGAGGTCGCCGATGCCGGCGCTGCGGCGACCGCCGCCCGTGAGCTCGGCAGCACGGTGTGCGTCGTAAAAGCGCAGATACACGCGGGCGGCCGTGGTGCGGGGGCCGTGGTTGCGGACGAAGCCGAAGCAGAGCGTGTCTTTGGAGCCCATCTGGCCAGCGAGGGCCTGCCCGCACACGAACTCGGCGGTGGTGTTCGCCTGGTAAGGTCTCCCGAGGAAGCCGGCCAGGCCGCGGCTTCCATCCTCGGCAAGCTGCTGGTGACACGGCAGACCGGGCCGGCGGGGCGTCGCGTGCGGCGTCTGCTGGTGGAGGAAGCTTGCGACATAGCCGAGGAACTCTACCTCGGCATCCTGCTCGATCGCGCGGCCGGACGTGTGGTGGTCATGGCCAGCACCGAAGGCGGCATGGATATAGAAAAGGTCGCCGCGGAAACCCCGCATCTGCTCTTCCGGGAGGAGGTCGACCCCGCCACCGGCCTGGCGTCCTTCCAAGCCCGCAACCTCGCCTTCGGACTGGGCGTGCCCGCCGACAAGATCGGCGAGGCGGCCGCCTTCATCGGACGTCTATACAAGGCCTACGTGAAACTCGACGCCTCGCTTGTCGAGGTCAATCCCCTGGTCATGACACCCGCAGGCGAGTTGATCGCTCTGGACGCCAAGCTTTCCTTCGACGACAACGCGCTGTTCCGCCAGGCCGCCGTCCGCGAACTGCGCGACGAGAGCGAAGAGGACCCCAAGGAGCTAAAGGCAGCCGAGTTCGATCTTAGCTACATCGCGCTCGACGGCAACATCGGTTGTATGGTCAACGGCGCGGGTCTCGCTATGGCGACGATGGACATCATCCATCACCACGGCGGCGAGCCGGCGAACTTCTGCGACGTGGGGGGCGGTGCCACCGCCGGGAAGGTCGCCGAGGCTTTCAAGATCATTCTGGCCGACGATAGTGTTCGCGCGATCTTTATCAACATCTTCGGCGGCATCATGCATTGTGACGTTCTGGCCGAAGGTGTGGTGGAAGCGGCCCGCCAGGTCGGTATATCCATCCCGCTGGTCGTGCGGCTCGAGGGCACCAACGTCGAGCGCGGCCGCGAGATCCTGGCCGGATCGGGTATCGACGTCATAGCCGCCGCCGACATGAGCGAAGGCGCGGCCAAGGCCGTCGAAGCGGCCCGCGCCGCCTGAGGACACCGGCCGTGGCGATATTACTTTCGGACAAGAGCAGGGTGGTCACCCAGGGCATGGGCGCCACCGGCAAGTTCCATCTCGCCGGTTGCCGTGACTACGGCACGCAAATGGTCGCCGGCGTCAGGCCCGGCAAGGGCGGCTCCGAACACGAGGGCGTGCCGGTCTTCGACACGGTTCGCGAGGCGGTCGCCGAGGCAGGCGCCGACGTTTCGGTGATCTACGTTCCTCCCTCCGGCGCGGCCGACGCCATCATGGAGGCCGCCGCGGCCGGCATCGCGCTGGTCATATGCATCACCGAGGGCATCCCGGTCGCCGACATGGTGCGCGTCAAGCGATTCCTCGAAGGCAGGCCGGCGAGGCTCATAGGCCCCAATTGTCCGGGCGTGATAAGCCCCGGTCTGGCAAAGGTCGGCATCATGCCGGGATATATACACCGGCCGGGCTCAGTGGGGGTGATATCGCGCAGCGGTACGCTGACCTACGAGGCCGTCCACCAGCTCACGCTGCGGGGCATAGGCCAGTCGACCTGTGTCGGCATAGGGGGCGACCCGGTGATCGGCACCGGCTTTATCGATCTTCTCGAACTCTACAACGAAGACCCGGGCACCGACGCCGTGTTCATGATCGGCGAGATCGGCGGCAGCGCCGAGGAAGAGGCGGCCGAGTGGGTGCGCGCCAACATGAACAAGCCGGTAGCCGGCTTCATCGCCGGACGAACGGCCCCCCCGGGCAAGCGAATGGGCCATGCCGGCGCGATCATCTCGGGCGGGCAGGGCACGGCCGCAGGCAAGATCGCGGCTCTCGAGGCCGCCGGCATAAAGGTGGCCGAGAGCCCCGCCCTCATGGGCGAGACCATGGTGGCTTCAATGAAGAAAGCCGCCTGAAGGAAGGACGATGACCGAAAGGACCCTGTCTATAGTAAAGCCGGACGCCGTTGCCGCCAATGCCACCGGCGCGATCCTGCAAGCCTGCGAGGAGGGCGGTCTGCGCATCGTCGCGAGCAGGATGATCCACATGACCAAGGCGCAGGCCGAAGGCTTCTACGCCGTGCATATCGACAAACCGTTCTTTGCCAGCCTCACCGACTTCATGTCGGAAGGGCCGGTCGTCGTTTCGGTCCTCGAAGGTGACAACGCCATCGCGCGTTATCGAGAACTGTTGGGGGCCACCGATCCGGCCGACGCGACCGAAGGTAGCATACGGCGGCGTTTCGGGACCAGCATCGAGCGCAACGCGACGCACGGCAGCGACGGGCCCGAGACGGCCGTCGCCGAGATCGCATACTTCTTCAATGCCTTGGAGATCGTGCGCCGTTGAGACGGTGAATCTCCGCTCACTGTTGCTAGACGATATCGCGGCCTGGGTCGTCGCGAACGGCTTCGAGCCTTACCGGTCCGCACAGATCGCGGGCTGGTTGTACAACCGCGATCTCGTTCCGGTCGCCGCCATGCATACGCTACCGGCGCCGTTGCGCGCCGGGCTCGAGCGTGACTTCGATTGTCTGCCGCCGCGTATCGCGCACCGCTCGGACTCTTCAGACGGAACAACGAAACTGCTTGTCGGGATGAGCGACGACAAGGTCGTTGAAAGCGTGATCATTCCCCGCGATGAACGGCGAACTCTGTGTATCTCCTCCCAGGTCGGGTGCGCCCTCGATTGCAGCTTTTGCGCGACGGCCACACTCGGACTCCAGCGTAACCTGGAGGCGGGCGAGATCGTGTCCCAGGTGCTCGCGGCGCGCGCGGTGGCCGCGCCCTGGCCGCTTACCAATTACGTGTTCATGGGCATGGGGGAGCCGCTGGCCAATTACGACCGCCTCATGCGGGCGATCAGCATCATGACGGCCCGCTGGGGGTTCGGCATATCGCCTCGCCGTATCACCGTTTCCACTGTCGGGTTGGTGCCGCAGCTCGAAAGGCTGGCCCGGGAAACAAGCGTCCACATCGCGGTCTCTCTGGTCGCGGTTCGCGACGAGCTGCGCGACCGGCTGATGCCGGTGAACCGGCGCTATCCCTTGGACCGCCTGATCGGCGCCTGCCGGGACTTACCGATTCCCCGGCGCAAGCGCATTACCTTCGAGTACGTCCTTCTTGACGGGATCAACGACGCCGTGGCCGATGCCGACGGCCTAGTGGCCCTGCTCGTCGGACTGAGGGTCAAGGTCAATCTCATTCCCTTCAATCCCTTCGAGGGTTCCGGCTACCGGCGTCCTCCCGACGATAAGGTCCGCTCCTTCCACGAGAGACTTCTCAGCGCCGGCCTTCAGGCCAACGTGAGGCGCAGCCGGGGCGACGACATACGGGCCGCTTGCGGCCAACTGGCCGCACAGGCGACGTGATAGGGGTCATTCTCAATCCGGCTGCGGCCGGCAACCGGCGCCGCCCGGGGCGCGCCGAACGGTTTGCCGCAATACTGGGCGAGACCGGCGAGGTCGTCGCCACTGATTCGGTGGCACGGCTCGAAGAGGCCCTCGTGCACCTTCGCGAGCGCGGGGGGAAGGTGCTGGCCATCTGCGGGGGCGACGGGAGCATCTATTACACGCTGGCCAAG
>CAYXZP010000031.1:5468-21325 GCA_964469485.1 uncultured Myxococcales bacterium
CGAGGTCTGGGGAGAGTCCTCGATGCCGCCGCTGCTGATACTGGCGGCCGGCACCATCAACAACGTCGCCAACAGTCTCGGACCGCGGCAGGCCGGGCCCGAAGCCGCCCTCGAGGCTGTCGTTGCCGCGCTGCGAGCCGGCACCATGCCGGCCACGCGCCGGCGCCCCGTCATGCGCGTCAACGGCGAGGACTACGGACACATCGTGGGCGCGGGAACGGTGGTGCGTTTCCTCGAACTCTACTATTCGGGAAGACGCCCTGGACCGGCCAGCGCGATGCTGTTGCTGGTCGTTCTCGGGCTTTCGTGGATCTTCCGCGGTGCGCTGGTCCGGAGCGTGATGGAACCCTTCGACGCGAAGGTCGAATGTGACGGCAAGCCGCTTGCCTTCCCGTCTTTTACCATCCTGCTGGCCAGCACGGTCGAGCATATAGGGCTTGGCATGAAACCCTTCTACAGGAACCGTTCCGATGGCGACGCTTTCCATCTGCTGGCCGGCCCGAGCACGGCCGGCCAGTTGCTCGTCCGCATCGTCAGGTTTCTTCGCGGCAGGCCCGCCCGGCTGGCAAGCCTGTACGACGGCAGCGCGCGCCGCGTGGTCGTCCGTTTTGCCAGCCCGCAGCAGCTTACCATCAACGGCGAGATACTCGGTCGCGTCACGCGGCTCGAAATCGAGAGCGGACCCCTGCTCGAGTTCGTTATCTGAGCTTCCGATGTGGCCAGCCATGCCGTAGTCGGCTAGGATGCCCCGGCCATGAGCAACCGTCCTCTGGGAATCATCGGCGGCAGTGGGCTTTACGACATCGATGGTCTCGAGGATACCAGGGAGGAAACCCTGGAGACCCCGTTCGGGGCCCCGTCGGACGCCTACTTCGTCGGCCGTATAGGCGGGCAAGAACTGGCCTTCTTGCCCAGGCACGGGCGCGGACACCGCATACTGCCCGGCGAACTGAACTTTCGCGCCAACATCCACGGCTTCAAGCAGCTCGGTGCCGACGCGATAATCTCGGTCTCGGCCGTCGGCAGCCTCCGCGAAGACATCGCGCCGGGTGACATGGTGGTGCCCGACCAGTTCATCGACCGGACGCGGGGCAGGCAGTCGACCTTCTTCGGAGACGGCATCGTCGCCCATGTCTCCTTCGCCGACCCTTTTTGCCCGGTCCTTTCGGACATGACCGCCCGCTGTGCCGGCAAGGCCGGAGCCTCGGTACACCGGGGAGGAACCTACGTCTGCATGGAAGGGCCGCAGTTCTCGACGAGGGCGGAGTCGCACATGTACCGGTCATGGGGCGGCGACGTTATCGGCATGACCAACCTGCAGGAGGCCAAGCTCGCCCGTGAGGCCGAGATATGTTTTGCGACCCTGGCGATGGCGACGGACTATGACTGCTGGCGCGACAGCGGGGAGAGCGTGGCCGTCGACGACATTCTTGCCGTCCTCAACGCCAACGCCGATCTTGCGCGCAGCACGGTACGTGAGGCGGCCGGCTCGGTTGTGCCGCAGCGTGACTGCGGCTGCCGCAGGGCGCTTGATAACGCGGTCATCACCGCCCCCGAGGCGATCGATGCGCCGGCGCGCGAGCGCCTGGCCCTTGTTGCCGGCCGCGTGTTGTAGCCTATGGCCTGGTCGGTGTGCGTGGTGGGCTCCCTGGCCCTTGATTCGGTGGAAACCTCCGACGGCCGGGCCACGGACATACTCGGTGGTTCGGCGGCGTACTTCGCCGTTGCCGCCTCCTTTCTGGCTCCTGTGAGAATGGTGGCCGTCACCGGCGCGGATTTTCCTGCGGACGAGCGTGAGTTCCTGGCTTCCCGTGGCATAGACCTCGACGGTGTCGTGGAACTCGACGGCAAGACCTTCCGTTGGACCGGCCGCTACCACGACGACATGAACGTTCGTGACACCCTCGACCTGCAGCTCAACGTGTTCGCGGAGTTCTCGCCGGAACTGCCCGCGGCCTACCGGACCAGCGAGTTGGTGTTCCTGGCCAACATCCAGCCGGGGTTGCAGGCCTCGGTGCTCTCGCAGCTGGAGTCGTGCCGCTATGCCGGGGCCGACACCATGGACCACTGGATCGAGGAGGATCGCGAAGAGCTCGAAAGTCTGCTGGCAAACGTTCAGCTGCTGAGCATCAACGACTCGGAGGCGGCGCTGCTTACCGGCGCACGCAACATGGTCGCGGCCGCCGAGCGCATACGTTCGATGGGCCCGCGGGCGCTCGTCATCAAGCGCGGAGAGTACGGCGCTCTCCTGTTCTCGGAAGATGGCGTATTCGCCGTTCCGGCCTTTCCGCTGGCCAAGGTGACGGACCCCACCGGAGCCGGGGACTGCTTCGCCGGCGGGATGTTCGGCAGCCTGGCGACATCGGCCGCGCTCGACGGGGCGTCGCTGCGGAGGGCGGTGGTCTACGGTAGTGTTATGGCTTCCTTCGCGGTCGAGGATTTCGGGCTCGGCCGCCTGCGCAACCTGTCACGCGACGAGATCGACCGTCGCTTCGAAGCCTTTGCCGATCTCACCCGGTTCTGAGCGAGGTGGCCGAGTGGACCTGTCCATAGTCGTCCCGGTTTACAACGAACGCGGCAATGTCGAAGCCTTGCACGCCGAGATTTCGGCCGCCGCTCTCGGACTCGGCAGAGAATACGAGGTCATCTATATCGACGACGGCTCGACGGACGGTTCCACCGAGATCCTTCGTTCCATCCACGCCTCCGACCAGCGCGTGCGCGTGATCAAGTTCAGACGCAATTTCGGACAGACACCGGCGCTGTCGGCCGGCTTTTGGGCGAGCACGGGGGTGGTGGTGGTCACCATGGACGGCGACCGCCAGAACGATCCGGCCGATATGGGCCGGCTGCTCGCCAAGATCGAGGAGGGTTACGATTTGGTCAGCGGCTGGCGGCGCAAGCGGCGCGACGGCTTCTGGCTGCGCAGGCTCCCGTCGGTGGTCGCCAACGTCATCATACGCGCCACGACCAACGTCAAGGTTCACGACTACGGCTGCATGCTCAAGGCTTACCGCGGCGAGATCGCCCGGGGTATGCGGTTGTACGGCGAAATGCACCGGTTCATTCCCGCCATCGCGGGTGATCTCGGGGCCTCGATCTGCGAGATTGAGGTCAACCACAGACCGCGCACGAGCGGCCGCTCCAAGTACGGGCTGACCAGGACGGTCCGTGTCGTGCTCGACCTGATGACGGTCAAGTTCCTGTCGGTGTTCGCGACCCGCCCGCTGCACGTCTTTGGGCTGCTCGGCATGGCGCTGGGTGCGCCGGGCGCGATCCTGCTGGCCTGGCTCGGGTTTGAGAGGATATTCCTCGGCGTCGAGCTGGGCAGCCGCCCCATAGTGCTGCTGGCTACGGTCTTGGTCATCACCGGAGTTCAGTTCGTCACCATGGGGTTGCTTGCCGAGATGCTCGCGCGCACCTATCACGAGAGCCAGGGCAAGCCCGTGTACGTGATCGCCGAGGATCTCGTCCACGACGGGTCTCCGGCTTTTGCCGGACGCCAAGGCCGCTGGTAGTATCCCCGCGCGGGCCGAGCCGGAAGGCGACGCCCGCGGCGCACAATAGGGCCGAGGAGGGAGTTTGAGAGTCTGTGTAGTAGGAACCGGTTACGTCGGTTTGGTGGCCGGCACATGTTTGGCCGAAAGCGGTAACGAGGTTACCTGCGTCGATATAGACGCCGGCAAGATCGAGCGCCTGCGCGCCGGCGAGGTGCCGATCTACGAACCCGGTCTCGGAGAGCTGGTCAAACGAAACACGGCCGAGGGCCGTCTGACCTTCACCACCGACCTTGACCGGGCTGTCGGCGATTCCCTGGCCTGCTTCATCGCCGTCGGTACCCCCCAGGGCGACGACGGCAGTTCCGACCTGGGGGCGGTGCGCACGGTGGCGGCGGCCATAGGCAGAGCGATGACGGGCTACCGGGTCATCGTGTGCAAGAGCACAGTGCCCGTGGGCACCTCCGAAGAGGTCAGGGCCATAGTGGCGGAAAACACCAGCGAAAAATTCGACGTGGTCTCCAACCCGGAGTTCATGAAAGAGGGTGCGGCGCTCGAGGATTTCCTCAAGCCCGACCGCGTCGTCATCGGCTGCCGCAGCGAACAGGCCGGCGAGATCATGAAGGACCTGTACGAACCCTTCGTGCGCGGCGGCGCGCCCATTCTGGTGATGGACAACGCGAGCGCGGAGATGACCAAGTATGCGGCCAACGGCCTGCTGGCCACGCGCATATCCTTCGTCAACGAGGTGGCCAATCTCTGTGAAGCGGTCGGCGCTGATGTTTCGTTGGTCCGCCGCGGGGTGGGCCTGGACAAGAGGCTCGGCATGCACTTCCTGTACGCCGGACTCGGCTACGGTGGTTCCTGTTTTCCAAAGGACGTGCGGGCGATGATCCACAAGGCCTCCGAGCACGGCCTGGACTTCCAACTCTTGAGAGCGGTCGATGAGGTCAACAACAGGCAGAAGACCAGGCTCTTCGACAAGCTCGAGGCCTACTACGACGGCGGCATGGCCGGCCGTTGTTTCGGCATGTGGGGGCTCGCGTTCAAGCCACGCACCGACGACATGCGGGAGGCGCCGGCCATAGGCCTGGTCGAGGCGCTTCTCGACGCCGGGGCTTCGGTTCGTGCCCACGACCCCGAAGCGATGGCGACGGCCAAGGCTCTCTTCGGTGACAGGATCTCCTACCACCGCTCCGCGTATGACGCCCTCGAGGGGGCCGACGCCATGCTCGTGGTTACGGAATGGAACGAGTTCCGGCGTCCCGACTTCGAACGGGTAAAAGGCCTGCTCAAGGAGCCGGTGATATTCGACGGGCGCAACCTGTGGGAGCCGGAACAGATGCGCAAACGGGGCTTCACCTATTTTCCGATCGGGCGGCCGGCGGTACGGTCCTAAGGGCTTGCGATGGCCAGGGTTCTGATAACCGGCGGTGCGGGGTTTATCGGTTCGCACCTGTGCGAGCGCTTCCTGGCGCACGGGGACGAGGTCATCTGCGTCGACAACCTCTTGACGGGCGATCGCGACAATATCGCCCCGTTGCTCGGCGATCCGAACTTCAGTTTCCACGATCAGAACATAACCGACTACATCTACGTAAGCGGCGAGGTCGACTCGATACTGCACTTTGCCTCCCCGGCCAGCCCCGTCGACTATCTCGAACTTCCGATCCAGACGCTCAAGGTCGGTTCCCTGGGGACCCACAAGGCGCTCGGTCTGGCCAAGGAGAAAAAGGCGCGCATCCTCGTCGCTTCCACCTCCGAGGTCTACGGTGATCCGCTGGTCCATCCACAGCAGGAAGATTACTGGGGCAACGTGAATCCGATAGGCCCGCGCGGAGTGTACGACGAGGCCAAACGTTTCCTCGAGGCCATGACCATGGCTTACCGGCGTGCGCACGGCGTCGACACGCGTATCGCGCGCATCTTCAACACCTACGGTCCGCGCATGCGCATGCGCGACGGCCGTGTCGTTCCCAATTTCATCTGCCAGGCGCTGCGCGGAGAACCGATCACTGTGTATGGTAACGGTGAACAGACCCGCAGCTTCTGTTACGTGGACGACCTGGTCGAGGGCATAGTCCGGCTGTTGGGATCCGACGAGGAGGAGCCCGTCAATCTCGGAAATCCCGCCGAGATGACGATCATGGACTTCGCCGTGAAGATAAGGGAGCTGACCGGCTCGAGCGCGGAGATCGTTCACGAACCACTGCCGGTGGATGACCCACGGGTGCGGCAACCCGATATAGGGAAAGCACGGGAGCGGCTTGGCTGGGAGCCCGGGGTCGCGCTCGAAACCGGCCTCGCGAAGACCATCGAGTACTTCCGGGCCAAGTTGGACGGCTCGGAAACACCGGACGCGCTCTAGTGCGTATCTTGGTGACCGGCGGGGCCGGCTTCATCGGCTCTCATGTGGCCCAGGCCTATGTGGATGCCGGCCACGAGGTCTGCGTCATGGATGATCTTTCCAGCGGCCACCGCGACAATCTGCCCGCGGCCGCCAGCTTCGAGCAACTCGACATCAGAAGCGAGGAGGCGGCCGGGTTGGTGCGCGAACTCGCGCCCGACCTCATCAACCACCATGCGGCGCAGATGAACGTGCGCGTCTCCGTGGACGACCCCGCCTTCGACGCCGATATAAACATCGCGGGCCTCATCAACCTGCTCGAAGCGGCACGCTCGGCGGGGACGGCCAGGGTCGTGTTCGCGTCCTCGGGCGGGACGGTCTACGGCGAAGCCGGCGACCTTCCCTGCTCGGAAGGCTCGACGCCCACGCGCCCTGTGTGTCCCTACGGCGTGAGCAAGTTGGCCGGCGAGCAGTACCTGCACTACTACAGCGAGGTGCACGGGCTCGGCTATCTCGCCCTGCGCTACGGCAACGTCTACGGGCCGCGCCAGGACCCGCACGGGGAGGCCGGTGTGATAGCGATATTTTCCGAGCGCCTGCTGGCCGGCCAGGACTGCACCATCAACGGCGACGGGCTGCAGACCCGCGACTACGTTTACGTGGGCGATGTCGTGCGCGCCAATCTCGCGTCCCTCGACAGCCCGTTCCGGGGCGCCGTCAACATAGGGACCGGCAAGGAGACCAATGTCGTCGAACTATACGAGGCCATCAAGGCGAAGGTCGGCGGCGCCGCAACGGCTGTCCACGGGCCGGCCAAGGCCGGAGAGTCGCGTCGCAACGTGCTCGACGTCTCGCTGGCGGCGGACATATTGGAATGGTCGCCCCGGACGCCGCTCGAGGAGGGCTTGGCCGACACGGCCGAGTCCTTTGGTTCGCGGACCTGAACCCGGTCCCCCGCGCCAATCCAGCCCGATGAACGTCGACAGCATACGCAACTTTTCCATCATCGCCCACATCTACCACGGCAAGTCGACCCTGGCCGACCGCCTGCTCCAGACAACCGGCACCGTGCCCGACCGCCAGATGGCCGAACAGCTGCTCGATGACATGGACCTGGAGCGGGAGCGCGGCATAACGATAAAGGCGCGTGCCGTGCGTCTGTTCCACGACGCCACCGACGGGCGGCGCTATACGCTCAACCTCATCGACACCCCCGGGCACGTCGATTTCTCCTACGAGGTGTCGCGTTCGCTGGCCGCCTGCGAAGGCGCCCTGCTGGTGATAGACGCCGCTCAGGGGGTCGAGGCGCAGACGCTGGCCAACGTCTATCTGGCGCTCGACAACGAGCTCGAGATCGTTCCGGTCCTCAACAAGATCGACCTTCCGAGCGCCGACGCAGACCGGGTGCGCCGCCAGATCGAGGAGGTGATCGGTCTTGACGCCGAAGGCGCCCTGGAGATCAGCGCCAAGACAGGGGCCGGCATCGACGGGGTGCTGGAGGCGCTGGTAACGCGTATCCCGCCGCCGCAGATGGACAAGGGAAAGCCGCTCCGGGCCTTGGTCTTCGACAGCTGGTTCGACCCTTATCTGGGCGCCATCGCAATGGTACGCGTGGTAGAGGGGAGCATTGGCAAGGGCGACAGCGTACGGCTGATGCGTTCGTCGCGCAGTTACGAGGTCACCCGTGTCGGGGTCTTCGAGCCGGGCCCGGTCGAAGTCGCGACCCTGGGGCCGGGGGAGGTCGGTTTCGTCGCCGCCAGCGTCAAGGACATCAGCGAAGTACGCGTGGGCGACACCATGACGGCGGCCCGGGCAGGGACGGCCGAGCCGTTGCCCGGCTTCCACCCAGTGAAACCGATGGTGTTCGCCGGCATCTATCCCACCGACTCGGGCCAGTACGAGGCTCTGCGCGACGCCGTCGAGAAGCTCAAGCTCAACGACTCGGCCTTCTCGTACGAGCCCGAGACATCGGCCGCGCTCGGCTTCGGGTTCCGTTGCGGCTTCCTGGGTCTCCTCCACATAGAGATCACCCAGGAGAGGCTCGAGCGCGAGTTCGGTCTCGAGCTTATCACCACGGCCCCGACCGTGGCCTACCTGGTGGGGCTAAAGGACGGCAGCGAGGTCGAGATAGACAACCCTTCGGTCCTGCCCGAGGCCATCGGGATCGAGAGCCTCTCCGAGCCCTTCATAGCGGCCACTATACATCTGCCCGCCGGCTACCTCGGTGCGGTCATCAAACTGTGCGAGGAAAGGCGCGGAACGCAGAAAAGCCTCGACGTGCAGGGGGGCAACAGGGCCGTGCTCACCTACGAACTGCCTCTGGCCGAGATGGCCTATGATTTTTACGACCGTCTCAAGTCGGCCTCTCGCGGCTATGCGTCGCTCGATTATGTGCATACCGAGTTCAGGGTCTCACCGTTGGTGAAGGTCGATCTGTTGCTTAACGGCGAGCATGTGGATGCGCTCTCCCTGATCTGTCACAAGGGCCAGGCCTACCAGCGCGGCCGCGACCTGGCCAAGAAGATGAGCAAGCTCATCCCCCGTCAAATGTTCGATGTCATCATTCAGGCCGCCGTCGGTAGCCGGGTCATAGCGCGGGAGCAGGTGAAGGCGTTGCGAAAGAACGTTACGGCGAAATGCTACGGCGGCGATGTTACGCGCAAACGCAAGTTGCTCGAACGCCAGAAAGAAGGGAAAAAGCGGAGGAAGCAGGTCGGGAGCGTCGAGATCCCGCAAGAGGCGTTCCTGGCCGTCCTCAAGGTCGGCGACTGAGATGGCAAGTCCCAAAAAAGCGGCCGGGCGGCGCACGGTATGGCGGGAGTACGCAGAGGCGCTCGTCATGGCGGTTCTGCTCGCGCTCTTCATCCGCGGCTTCATCGTGCAGGCTTTCAAGATCCCGAGCGGCTCCATGCTCCCGACGCTCGTCGTCGGAGACCACCTGCTCGTGAACAAGTTCATATACGGGATACGAGTGCCGTTGTGGGGCAAGCGAGTCGTGTCTTTCTCTGAACCGAAGCGTGACGACGTCGTGGTGTTCGTCTATCCGCAGGACCGCTCCAAAGATTTCATCAAGCGCGTCAAGGGGCTGCCCGGCGAGACCCTCGAGGTCCGCGACCGGGTCGTCCACGTCAACGGCGAGCCGGTCGGTGACGAGCATGCCCACCTGGGCAAGGACGGTGGCAAGGGCCGCCGCCCGCGAGACAACTTCGGCCCCATCAAGGTTCCCGACGGCCATGTGTTCGTGCTCGGAGACAACCGCGACCACAGCCACGACAGCCGTTTCTGGGGCACGGTGCCGATAGAGGACATCCTCGGCAAGGCCTTCGTGCTTTACTGGTCCTGGGACGCCGAACGGATGCGCCCGCGCTGGAACCGCATGGGCGACCCGGTGCCCTGACAGAAAAGTCGGCGGTTTGCCAAAAACATATTGACGTGACGTACACTCCTGTGTAAGTTGTACGTCATGAAGACCAAGCTCACATTACGAATGGACGATGGTCTGGTGGAAAAGGCGAAGATCGAAGCGCAACGCCGGGGGAAGTCCGTTTCTCAGATGGTCGCTGAGTTTTTCGAATCCCTGAGCAAGACCTCGAGGGGAAAGAAAGCGCTGCCGCCTCTCACGGCTTCGCTTGTGGGCCTTCTCAAGGGACATCGTGCATCCGAGGCCGCCCACAAAAAACACCTTCGCGAAAAACACCTTTGAGGGTCATTCTCGATACCAATGTGATCCTGGATGTCCTCTTGGCGCGAAGGCCCTTTGTGGAACCCGCTACCAGGGTTTTCAGTCTCGCGGAGCAGTCGCAGATCGAAGGATATCTTTGTGCCACGACGATCACGACCGTGGACTATCTCCTGACGCGGTCTTTGGTCGCAAAGGAGGCACGACAAGCCACGTGGAGGCTGCTCGAACTTTTTGAGATAGCCATCGTCAACCGACCGGTGATCGAAGAGGCCCTACGCAGCAGGGTGACGGATTTCGAGGATGCGGTCATTGATCAGGCGGGCCGATTGGCAGCCGTGGAAGCTGTTGTCACGCGAAACGTCCGGGACTTTCGCCATGCGTCTCTCAGGGTCTTTGATCCGGTCGAGTTCCTGTCCCAACTCGAACTGTAAGAGCCGCCGTTGACAAGCCCGCAGGTGCGCACTATCTAGAACGCAAGCGACAAGCGTGCCTTTTAATTCGGCCCAGTGAGGCTGGCAAGGGTGCAGATGGAACTACACAACGTACAGCACAAAGCGGGTCCGTGCCCGCACCCGGGATGCCTCGACACCGTCGTGCCGGGGTATTTTTTCGCCCCGCCGGAGGGAGAGCCCCTTGACGGCGGCGCGTGAACTCCTTTCGGCCGAGCAGGTCGGCAGGGCCATGACGCGCATCGCCCACGAGATCCTCGAGCGCAACGGCGGCGCCGGCGGCCTGGCCATGATCGGCATCCGCTCGGCGGGTGTGCCCATCGCCGAACGGCTGGCCTCATTGATATCCGGGATCGAAGGGTCCGCACCGCCGGTGGGCGCCATCGACGTCACCTTGTACCGCGACGACCACGGTGCGCTGGGAACCACGGCCAGGCTCGCTCCCACCGATGTTCCTTTCGACCTGACCGGACTCACGGTGGTGCTGATCGACGACGTGCTGTTCACCGGCCGCACCATACGCTCGGCGATGGACGCTCTGATCGATCTCGGCCGTCCGGCCGCCGTTCAGCTGGCCGTGCTCGTCGACCGCGGCCACAGGGAACTCCCCATACGGGCCGACTTTGTGGGCAAGAACATCCCCACCGCGCGTGGCCAGCAGGTCGTCGTGCGGCTGGAAGAGCTCGACGGCGCCGACGGTGTCGTCATAGAGGAGGCCACCCGTGACTGAGCGCAGGCATTTGTTGGGGCTCGAGGGAGTGGCCGCCGCGGACATAGAGCTGTTGCTCGACTCGGCCGAATCGATGAAGGAGATCTCCGACCGGGACGTCAAGAAGGTGCCCACGCTGCGCGGCAAGACCATCGTCAATCTTTTTTTCGAGGACAGCACGCGCACGCGCATTTCCTTCGAGATCGCCGCCAAGCGACTGTCGGCCGATTCCATAAACATATCGACCTCGGGCTCGAGCCTTTCGAAAGGCGAGACGCTCGTCGATACCGCCCGCAACCTCGCGGCGATGTCGCCGGACGCGATCGTTGTGCGTCACCCGGCCGCGGGGGCTCCGCGCCTGCTGGCCGACATTGTCGAGTGCCCGATCATCAACGCGGGCGACGGCGCCCACGAACACCCGACCCAGGCCCTCCTCGACATCCTGACGATACGCCAACACAAGCCCGACCTTTCGGGCCTGTCGGTGGCCATAGTCGGCGACATACTGCACTCGCGAGTGGCGCGCTCGAACGTGTTCGGGCTGCGCGCCCTCGGCGCCGAGGTCCGTCTGGCGGGGCCGCCGACACTGCTCCCGGGCTACTTCGCCGATCTGGGCTGCGAGCTGCACCACTCTCTGGCGCCGGCCGTCGATGGCGCCGACGTCATAATGATGCTGCGCATTCAGCGGGAACGTCAGGGCAGCCATTACTTCCCGAGCCTGGACGAGTACGCGCACTACTTCTGTCTTACTGAACAAGCCGTGCGCACGGCCGCCGACGATGTGATCATCCTGCACCCCGGACCAATGAACCGGGGCATCGAGATCGACAGCGGTGTCGCCGACGGGCCTTATTCCGTGATGATGAACCAGGTGGCCAACGGCGTGGCCATGCGGATGGCTGTTCTCTACCAGCTGATCGTTCCCGGCGCCGACGGCATAAAAGGCAGCGAGGTGCCCGAGCCGCGGGTCGCCCCCGTGCTCAACGTCGCCGAGGGCAGCTGAGTGAGCGGACCGGACGACAACGGAAGGATCCTCGTGGCCGGTGGGCGCCTGATCGACCCCGCCAACGGCCGCGACCAAACGGCGGACCTTCTCGTCGAAGACGGACGCATTGCGGCCATCGATGGGCCGGGCCGGATAGCGGCCGACGGGGCCGCGCGCATAGATGCCGCCGGTATGTGGGTGACACCGGGCTTCGTCGACATGCACGTCCACCTGCGCGAGCCGGGCTTCGAGTACAAGGAGACCATCGCCAGCGGCTGTCGCTCGGCCGTGGCCGGCGGGGTGACCTCGATGGCCTGCATGGCCAACACCAACCCCGTCAACGACAACGGCGCGGTCACGCGGCTGATCCTCGAAAGGGCTCGTGAGGCCGCACTCGCGCGCGTGTACCCCATAGGCGCGCTGTCGGTCGGGCTCGAGGGCGAGCACTTGGCCGAGTTCGGCGAGATGTACGAGGCCGGCATCGTCGCGGTCTCCGATGACGGACGGCCCGTCATGAACGCCGGTCTCATGCGGCGGGCCCTCGAATACGCCCGTATGTTCGGCTTTCCGGTGATCGCCCACGAGGAGGACCCGACGCTGAGCGAGGGCGGCGTCATGAACGAGGGTCTGACCTCCATGCGCTTGGGGTTGCGGGGTATACCGGCCGCCGGCGAGGCCGCCATGGTGGCCCGTGACATCGAGCTTGCCCGCTACACGGGCGGCCGCCTGCATCTGGCGCATCTGTCGACCGAGCAGTCGGTGGAGATGGTGCGGCGGGCCAAGGCCGATGGCCTGGAGGTCAGCGCGGAAGCCGCGCCACACCATTTCATTCTCGATGAGACGGCCGCCGACGGCTACAACACCAACGCCAAGATGTATCCGCCGCTTCGCACGGCCGCCGACGTGGAAGCGGTGCGCGCCGGCCTGGCCGACGGTGCGATAGACAGCATCGCCACGGACCACGCCCCCCACCACCACGACGAGAAGGTCGGGGAGTTCGACCGGGCCGCCTTCGGCATAGTCGGATTGGAGACGATGCTGCCGCTGTCCCTGACGCTGGTGCGTGACAGGGTACTGACGGCCGGGCGGATGGTGGAGGCGATGACCGTGGCACCGGCGCGCAACCTGGGCCTGGAGGCCGGCACCTTGTCGGTCGGCGCTAGCGCGGACCTGGCCGTGTTCGACCCCGAGGCGCCGTGGAAGCTCGACCCGGCCGCGCTCGAATCGAAAAGCAAGAACACCCCCTTTGGAGGATGGGACCTTCGCGGCCGCGTGGGTCATACCCTGGTGGGGGGCCGGGTCGTATGGCAGGCCGTCTGAGAGCCACACTGGCGCTGGCCGACGGGCGGGTCTTCGTCGGACACTCGTTCGGCGCCGCTGGCAAGGCCGCTGGCGAGGTCGTCTTCAACACCTCGATGACCGGCTACCAGGAGATACTCACCGATCCTTCCTACGACGGGCAGATCGTCACGATGACCTACCCCGAGATCGGCAACGTCGGGGTCAACGTCGAAGATTCGGAAAGCTTCCGTCCCTGGGTCAAGGGCTTTGTCGTGCGTGAGTACTGGGAGAACCAGAGCAACTGGCGGGCCACCGAAAGCCTCGGCTCTTACATGGAGCGCCACGGCATCGTCGGCATCGAAGGTATCGACACGCGCGCGCTGGTGCGCCACATTCGTGACCGCGGAGCGCAGCAGGCCGTTGTGGCAAGCGGGGACGGTGATCCCGCGGCGCTGGTCGCAGAGGCCGCGGCCAGACCCGGACTCGAAGGCCAGGACCTGGCAAACCGTGTTTCCTCGAGCGAGCCGTACCGGTGGACCGCCGGCCCATGGTGCCTGGGGGGTCGCGGCGCGACACCGTCAGCGGACGGGCCGCTGGTCGTCGCCTTCGATCTCGGTATCAAGGCCAACATCCTGCGAAGTCTTCGTGAACTCGGCTGCCAGGTGGTGGTCGTGCCGGCCGCGATAGAGGCCGCCGAGGTGCGTGAACTCGCGCCCGATGGGATCTTTCTCTCGAACGGACCCGGTGATCCCGAGGCCGTTTCGGGCGCTATCGAGACCGTGGGCCGGCTGGCGGCCGACTATCCGACCTTCGGCATCTGCCTGGGCCACCAGATCCTTTCCCTGGCGCTCGGCGGCCGCACCTTCAAGCTCAAGTTCGGCCATCACGGGGGCAACCATCCGGTCATCGACGTCGACACGGGCGTGGTCGAGATCACGGCACAGAACCACGGTTTTGCCGTTGATGCCGCCTCCTTGCCCGCCGAGCTTCGAGTTACCCGGCTCAATCTCAATGACGGCACCGTCGAGGGCGTCGAGCACCGGCGCCTGCCCGTGTTCTCGGTGCAGTACCACCCCGAGGCCTCGCCCGGTCCTCATGACGCGCACCCCCTGTTTCGGCGGTTCGTCGCTTGCATGGACGGAAAAGGCAGCGGTGCCCGCGCGCTCGAACTGCCGGTGCGAGACATCGAGGAACTCTGAGCCGCAGTGGCGAAACGCGACGACATCGAGACCATCATGATCATAGGCGCCGGGCCGATCGTCATCGGCCAGGCCTGCGAGTTCGACTATTCGGGCACTCAGGCCTGCAAGGCGCTGCGCGAGGAGGGCTACCGGGTGGTGCTGGTCAACTCCAACCCCGCCACCATCATGACCGACCCGGGCTTTGCCGACCGCACCTACATAGAGCCCGTGTGCCTGGAAGCGGCCACCGCCATCATCGAGCGCGAGCGGCCCGACGCGCTGCTGCCGACGATGGGCGGGCAGACGGCCCTCAATCTGGCCATAGAGCTTGCCGAGGCGGGCGTGCTCGAGCGCTACGGCGTGGAGCTGATCGGCGCCGGACTCGAAGCGGTCAAGAAGGCCGAGGACCGTAATCTGTTCAAGGAGGCCATGCGCAAGATCGGCCTCGAGGTCCCGCGCAGCGGTTACGCCACCTCGATGGAGGGGGGCCGCGCTGTCGTGGACGAACTCGGACTTCCCGTCATGATCCGGCCCTCGCGCACGCTGGGCGGAAGCGGCGCCAGCATGGCGCGCAGCCCCGAAGAGTTGGAGACCAATCTCGCCTGGGCGCTCGACAGCTCTCCGGTGGGCGAAGCGCTGGTCGAGGAGTCGGTGGAGGGTTGGAAAGAGTTCGAGCTCGAGGTGATGCGCGACCACAAGGACAACGTCGTCATCGTCTGTTCGATCGAGAACTTCGACGCGATGGGCGTCCACACCGGCGACTCGATAACGGTCGCGCCCGCACAGACGCTCACCGACAAGGAGTACCAGATTATGCGTGATGCGGCGCTGGCCATCATCCGCGAGATCGGGGTCGACACTGGAGGTTCGAACATACAGTTCGCCGTCGATCCCCGGACCGGACGGCTCGTGGTCATCGAGATGAACCCGCGAGTGTCGCGAAGCTCGGCGCTGGCCTCCAAGGCCACCGGCTTTCCCATCGCCAAGATAGCGGCCAAGCTTGCCGTCGGACTCACGCTCGACGAGATACCCAACGACATCACGCGCCAGACCCCCGCTTCCTTCGAGCCGAGCATCGACTATGTGGTCACCAAGATCCCGCGCTTTACCTTCGAGAAATTCGCGGCTGCCGACGACACGCTCACCTCCCAGATGAAGTCGGTGGGCGAGGTCATGGCCATAGGGCGCACTTTCAAGGAAAGCCTGCAGAAGGCGCTGCGTTCGCTAGAGACCGGCACGGCCGGCCTCGAAGGGCGCGATGAGGAAGACCTCACGGGACGTCTCGGGCGGCCCAACTCCGAACGGTTGTGGTACATCGCCGAGGCCCTGCGCCGGGGCAGGGCTGTCGCCGAACTGGCCGCCCTTACCGGCATAGACCCGTGGTTCCTCGAGAACATCGAGCAGATCGTCGCCGCAGAGGCCGAGTTGGCGGCCGCCGGGAGCATCGATGCTCTCGACGACATCTCGCTGAGGCGCGCCAAGGGTCTTGGATTCTCCGACCGGCGCCTGGCCGAGCTGCTGTCGGTGACTGAGGCCGATGTGCGCCGGCGTCGTTACGCATCCGGTGTGGAGCCGGTTTTCAAAACGGTGGACACATGTGCGGCCGAGTTCGGCGCACACACGCCCTATCTCTATTCCTGTTACGAGGACGAGGACGAGTCGGCGCCCACCGACCGCAAGAAGGTGATGATACTGGGCGGCGGCCCCAATCGCATAGGGCAGGGGA
>CAYXZP010000032.1:0-20768 GCA_964469485.1 uncultured Myxococcales bacterium
ACACCTGCACGGTGACCCACGAGGCCGGCCGCAAGGCCCGCCAGCTGATCCGCCATCGCCATTTTTTGATTAACGGCCGGAAGGTCGACGTTCCGTCGTACCTGACGGGGCCGGGCGACCAGGTGTCGGTACGTGAGAAGAGCCGCGAAAAGGCCGTGTTCAAGCGCGCCGTCGAAACCTCGGAAAGGCGGGGGGTGCCGACCTGGCTCGAATTCGACGCCGAGAAACTTATCGGGCGTATCATCAAACTCCCGGAGCGTTCGGACATAACCGTGCCGATCAACGAACGCTTGGTTGTGGAACTGTATTCTAAGTAAGCCGTAACTACGGCGACGTGAGGTAGACACACATGTTGGAGGCTGTCGAAATGTTGGACAACTGGAAGGATATCATCAAACCGAAGCTCGAGATCCGCGATCTCAACGAGCGTTACGGGAGGTTCGATCTGGAGCCCTTCGAACGTGGCTTCGGCACGACGATAGGGAACGCCCTGCGCCGTATCCTGCTTTCCTCTTTGAAGGGCGCGGCGATCACGGCTGCCCGGATCGACGGTGTTTTGCACGAATTCTCGACGATCGACGGGGTCAAGGAAGATGTCACCGACATCGTTCTCAACCTCAAAGAGGTGCGGCTCCGCGTTCACGACGGCCAGCGCCATAGCGGCACCATCGAACTCGAACGCGAGGGGCCGGTGACGGCGGCGGATATGCGCTTCGGCACCCAGGTCGAAGTGCTCAACCCCGACCAACACATTGCCACGCTTGCGCCGGGCGCCAAGCTGCACGTCGACCTGACCGTCAAGCGCGGCTCCGGCTACGTGCCGGCCGAACGCAACCGCGACGATGATGCGGACGTCGAGACCATCGCCATGGACGCCGTGTTCTCGCCCGTCGTGAAGGTCAACTTCAAGGTCGATAGCGCGCGCGTCGGCCAGCGAACCGACTACGACAAGCTCACCCTCGAGATCTGGACCGACGCAAGTGTGAGCCCCGACGACGCCATAGCCATAGCGGCCCGTATTCTGCAGGACCAGGTGTCGGTCGTCATCAATTTTGACGTCGACGAGGTCGAAACCCAGGCCATGGTCGAGGAGCCCGAAGAGGAGCCCCTCAACGAAGACCTGTTCCGTTGTGTCGACGAACTCGATCTTTCGGTGCGTTCGGCCAATTGTCTACAGAACGCCGACATAAAGTATGTCGGGGAACTAGTGCAGCGCAGTGAGGCCGAGATGCTCAAAACCAAGAACTTCGGCCGTAAGTCCTTGCTCGAGATCAAGGAGATACTCGAGGACATGGGGCTGTCGCTCGGCATCCGCTTGCCTCAGTTCCCCGACAGAGAGGCTCTCAACCGTATGCGACTGGCGAGGGAGGGCGAGTAGCCATGCGCCACCTCAAATCCGGGCGTAAGCTCGGGCGTAGCTCCACGCATCGCCGGGCGATGCTGAACAACATGGTGACCTCGCTCATCCTCAACGGGCGGGTGACGACCACAGATGCCAAGGCCAAGGAGCTGCGCAGGGTCGCCGACCGCATGGTCACCCTGGGCAAGAAGCAGACCTTGGCCGCCCGCCGCCAGGCCCGCCGGCGCGTTCAGACGGGCGCAGCCGTCCGGCGGCTGTTCGACCTTGTCGCGCCCGCCTTCGCGGACCGTGCCGGAGGCTATACGCGTGTGATAAAATTATCGCGCTTCCGGCACGGGGATAACGCCGCCCTGTCCGTCGTGGAACTGACCGAGACGGTTACCACCGACCAAGACAAAGGCTAGGGCGCGAACCGGCGGGCGGCAGCGGCCGCTATGCGTACGCGACTCACAGGCCTGATACGGGGGGCGCTCGAAAGGGCCGCCGGGCGCGGCCAGTTGGGCCCGGCGCAGGCCTCCGATCTGCCCGATCCCACGGTCGAATCGCCCCGTGAACGGGGCCACGGCGACCTGGCCACCAACGTGGCCATGGTGCTGGCCCGGACCGCGCGCATGGCCCCGGCCCGCATAGCCGAACTGCTGCTCGAGAACATCGAGGATCCGGCCCGCCTCATTGAGTCCACGGAGATCGCCGGGCCGGGGTTCATCAACTTCACCCTAAGCGCCGAAGCCTGGCGCCGGCGTCTGGCCGAGATACTAGAGGCCGGCGAGTCCTTCGGCCGTATCGAGGCCGGCAAGCGGCGCCGCGTACACGTGGAGTTCGTGTCTGCGAATCCCACCGGCCCGCTCCATGTCGGTCACGGGCGCGGTGCGGCCACCGGAGACGCACTTGCCAGGGTGCTGGAGGCGGCCGGGCACGAGGTCGAACGGGAGTATTACGTCAACGACGCCGGACGCCAGCTGACCCTGCTCGGAGCTTCGATATACGCGCGCTACCTCGCGCTCTGCGGACGGCCCTCCGAGCTTCCCGAGGACGGCTACCCCGGTGCATACATCGATGAATTGGCCGCCGAGCTGTTCGAGGAGTTCGGTGCGGAGTGGGCCGGTCGGGAAGGCGGCGAGGCGGTCGAGTTCTTTGCCGCACGCGGCGGCGAGCGTTTGCTGGAACGGATAAAGCGGGACCTCGAACGTTTCGGGGTTTCCTTCGACCGTTTTACGAGCGAGCGCGAGCTTCGCGAAAGCGGAGCCGTAGAGGCCGCGATGGAGGAGCTACGCCGGGGCGGCCATGTCTTCGATCAGGACGGAGCCGTATGGTTCAGATCAACGGCCTTCGGCGACGATAAGGACCGTCCTCTGGTCAAGAGCAATTCCGAACTTACCTATTTTGCCGGCGATGTCGCCTACCACCGCGACAAACTGCAGCGCGGCCATGATCTGATCATCGACGTCTGGGGCGCCGACCACCACGGTTATGTGAAGAGGGTGGAGTCCTCGTTGCGGGCGCTCGGAGCCGACGCCGGCGCCTTCGCGGTCGTTCTCGTGCAGATGGTCAATCTGACGCGTGACGGCGAGCCGGTTCGTATGGGCAAGAGGAGCGGGGAGTTCGTGAGCTTGGCCGAGGTCATCGACGAGGTCGGCCCCGACCTCGCGCGTTTCTTCTTCCTCATGCGGCGGTCCGATGCGCAGCTGGATTTCGACCTCGAGTTGGCGCGCAGGCAGACGGCCGAGAACCCAGTGTACTATGTTCAGTATGCTCATACCCGTATCGCCGGTATCTTCAGGGAGGCCGGCGCGCGCGACATCAAGGTCCCCGCGGTCGGAGAAGCGGCCCTGGCCAGGCTAGGCAACGACGCGGAGGTCGAGCTGATAAAGGCCCTGGACGATTTTCCTTCGGTGGTCGCGGGTGCCGCCGAGACCTTCGAGCCGCATCGAATAGTGTTCTATGTGCAGCGTCTGGCAGGGGAGTTCCATCGTTTTTATGCCGGCAACCGCTGTGTCAGCGATGACGCCGAGCTCACCGGCGCTCGCCTCTTGTTGTCCAGCGCGGTCAAGCAGGTCCTGGGGGCGGGTCTGACGATGGTGGGAGTGAGCGCCCCCGAGCGAATGTAAGGGCAATGGTAACGGGAAAGGGCGACCGTTTCCGCTTCAGCGGGCTCGAGAGGGCCGTTATCACGGCCAGCTTCGGGGGCACGTCCGTTCTGGTCTTTGTTCTGGGCTTCTATGTCGGCCGTGATGTCGCCTTCCGCCATCTTGGCCCTCAACCGCTCACGGCCAGGGTCCCGGTCGGGCCCGCCGAGCAGGAGGCGTCCGAAAGCGGCCGGGAGGCCGCCGAACCCGCGGTGTCCCCGCAATCGCGCGTCGAAGTACCCGCGGAGCCGGCCTCCGCCCAAGCGGTATACACCGTGCAGGTCAGGGCCACGCGTAGCCGCAAGGAGGCCGAGTCGTTGGCGGCCGAGCTACGCGAGCGCGGCATGGACGCCTTCGTCGTGTTGGCCGAGGACGAGGGCGCCCGCTGGTATCGGGTCCGGATAGGGCGATTCGAGGAGATTGCCGCCGCACAGGCGGTCGCCGAGCGTTGCCGCCAAGAGTTCGGACTCGAACAGACCTATGTCACTCGCCAGTGAGGGTGTTCCGGTGAGCGGCCCCCCGAGTCGCGGCGACTTCGAACGCCTCGTCAAGGCCGGCGTCACCACCGTGCCGGTCTACCGCGAGATCCCCGCCGGCCAGGACACGCCGGTCTCGGCTTTCCTCAAGATCCACCGTGGGGGACCCGGCTTCCTGCTCGAGAGCGTCGAGGGCGGTGAACGTTGGGGCCGTTACAGCGTGCTCGGCAGCGACCCGCTCATGGGTCTGCGGGCCAAGGACGGCCGCCTTTCGGTCCGTTACCGCGACGGTGCCCGGGAGGAGTTCGAAGGCGACCCGCTCGGCTGCCTGGCGCGCGTGCTGGAGCCCTTCATGCCGGCCGAGACGGGCTCACTGGCACGTTTCGGCGGCGGCTTCGTCGGTTATCTCGCCTACGATCTGGTACGGACCATCGAGCGTCTGCCGGCTGCCACCGTTGACGATCTCGACATGGGCGATATCGCCGGCCTTGTGGCCGACAATTTCCTGCTCTTCGACAACACGACCCACCAGATCAGAATCGTGAGCCTCGCCGTTGCCGATGGCAGCGATGACCCCGGCCGGATCTACGAGCGGGCGCTCGCAAGGATCGAGGAAAACGTAGGGAGGCTGTCCGGGCCGCCCCCGGCCCAGGCGGCGGCGGTTGCCGGGGAGGCGGAGACCCCGGTGTCGGACCTGAGCCCGGCCGAATATTGCCGCTCGGTGGAGCGCGCCAAGGAGTACATCAAGGCTGGCGATATCATCCAGGTGGTGCTGTCTCAGCGTTACTCACAGCCGCTATCGGCGCATCCCTTCAGCGCCTACCGGGCGCTCAGACGCATAAACCCATCGCCGTACATGTACTATCTCGAACTCGGCGAGGAGGTCATCGTCGGGGCCTCCCCCGAGGTCATGGTCAAGGTGGAGGGGCGCGAGGTCGCCGTTCGCCCGATCGCCGGTACGATACGCCGGGGCCGTGACGAGGAGGAGGACCGCCGCTTGGTTGCCAAGATGCTGGCCGATCCCAAGGAGCAGGCCGAGCATGTGATGCTCCTCGATCTCGGCCGTAATGACGTGGGGCGTATAGCGGAAACGGGCAGCGTGCGGGTGTCCGAGCGCATGACGGTGGAGCGCTATTCGCACGTCAACCATATCGTGTCGCAGGTTTGCGGCACCCTCAGAAAGGGGTGTGATCGTTTCGACGCATTCCGTGCGACCTTTCCCGCCGGGACCCTGAGCGGCGCACCCAAGGTGCGGGCGATGGAGATCATCGAAGAGCTCGAACACACCCGCAGGGGTGTCTACGGCGGCGCCGTGGGTTATATCGACCTCGGTGCCAACATGGATACCGCCATCGCTATACGCACGCTGCTTTTCAAGGGCGGCACTACATACCTGCAGGTGGGTGCGGGGATCGTCGCGGACTCGGACCCGGAGCGGGAGCAGGCCGAATGCGAACACAAGGCAGCCGGCCTGTTGCTCGCCCTCGAGGAGGCCCGTGCAATGGAACGCGAGAGCGAACAGGGGGAGACCCGACCGTGAAGGCCATACTGGAGACCTTGGTCGGCGGTCGCGATCTCGCCGTCGAAGAAATGGAAAGGGCCGTCGGGATGATAATGGACGGCGAGGTCACCGGTGCTCAGGCCGGCGCCTTCCTGGCCGCGCTCCACATGAAGGGCGAGACCAAGGACGAGCTTGTCGCGGCCGTTCGTGCCATGCGGGTCAGGATGGCCAAGCTGGAGGTCGATGGCCCCCTGCTGGACACTTGTGGGACCGGGGGCGACGGTCTCGGCACCTTCAACATTTCCACGGCGACGGCCTTCGTGGCCGCTGCCGGCGGCGCCCGCGTGGCCAAGCACGGTAACCGTGCGGCATCGGGCAAGGTGGGGGCCGCCGATGTGCTCGAGGCCCTCGGCGCGCGCATCGACGGCGGGCCGGATGTCGCCCGCCGCTGCCTCGACCAGGCCGGGGTCTGCTTCCTGTTCGCACCGGTCTACCATCCGGCCGTCAAGAACATCGCCGTAGCTCGCAAGGAGGTCGGGTTCCGGACGCTGTTCAATCTTACCGGACCTCTTTGCAATCCGGCCGGCGCCAAGCGTCAACTGCTCGGCATTTTCTCCGAAGACTGGCTCGTGCCGGTGGCCGAGGCCTTGCGCGAGTTGGGCAGCGAACGCGCCCTGGTCGTCCACGGCGGCGACGGCAGCGACGAGCTGTCGCCGGTGATGCCGACCTCGGTTGCCGAACTCGACGGGGGCGAGATATCGGTTTACCGGATCGACCCGGCCGATCTCGGCATCGGGGTCGAGTCAACGGACGAACTCAAGGGCGGTGATGCGGAGCAGAATGCAAACATGATACTCGAAGTGCTCGACGGAGCCGGGGGTGCGCGTGCCGACGCCGTCGCGCTCAACGCCGGCGCGGCGCTTCTGGCCGCGGGTGTGGCCGGCGACATGAACGCGGGTGTGGCCGGAGCGCGCAAGATACTGTCGTCGGGGCGGGCGCGCGAGACCTTGGACCGCTTCGTCGCGGCCAGCTCGGGAAGCTGAATTGATCCTCGACCGCATCCTCGAGGCCAAACGCGCCGAACTCGAACAGTGTCTTCGCACCCACGGTCTCGAAGAGTTGCGCGCCGGGTCCTTGTACGCCGAACCGCGGCGCGGTTTCAGGAAGGCCATCGAATCGGCGCAGGGCCGCTGCGTCATTGCTGAGATAAAAAAGGCCTCGCCCTCGAAGGGGTTGATACGCAGCGATTTCGACCCGGCCCGGCATGCGCGCGACTACCAGGAGGGCGGCGCGACCTGTCTCTCTGTGCTCACCGACAGCGAGTTCTTCTCGGGCCGGCTCGAGGACCTGCGCCTGGCCCGAGCTGCCTGCGGGCTGCCCATACTGAGAAAGGATTTCACCATCGACCCCTATCAGGTCGTCGAAGCGCGCGCCGCGGGCGCCGATGCCGTGTTGCTGATCGTGGCCGCGCTCGAAGGGCCGGCGCTGGGCGAGTTGGCGGGGGTCGCCGGCGAAGAGGGGCTCGACGTTCTGACCGAGGTCCACGATGAGGACGAACTCGCCAGGGCGTTCGCGGAGGGTATGACCTTGATAGGTGTAAATAACCGAAATCTAAGGACTTTCGAGACCTCGATTGAAACCACCCGGCGTTTGCTTGCGAACATGCCGGCCGGCGTGACGGTGGTTTCCGAGAGTGGGCTCGAACGCCGCGACGAACTCGTCGAGCTCGAAGAACGCGGTGCGCACGGCTTTCTCCTTGGCGAGGTTCTCATGCGCGCCGAGCATCCGGGCCGCGCCTTGGCCGAACTCCTTTAGTCCCGTGAAACGTTGGGTGAAGATCTGCGGGGTACGGTCGGTGGCCGACGCCAAAGCCGTCTGTGCGGCGGGCGCCGATGCCATCGGCATCAACTTCTTCGAGGGCAGCAAGCGCTTCTGTTCGCCCGAGGCAGCGGCCGAGATCGTTTCGGCCCTGTCTGCGTCTGTGACAGTAATCGGGGTCTTCGTGGATGCCGATCGAAGCCGCATCGCCCGTACCATAGAATTGACCGGCATAGGCGGTCTACAGCTGCACGGGCGCTATAGTGCCGAGGACGCCGGGGGCTGGGACCTGCCGGTGATCCGTGCCGTTGAAGCGTCGTCCCACGAAGCGGTTCGCCGGGCCTTGGATGAGGCGCGCGCCGCCGGGACGTCCTCTCGTGTGCTTGTTGACTCCCCGGCCGGTGGCGGCAGCGGGCTTCGCTGGGCGCCCGAAACCGTCGCCGGGCTCGATCTGAGCGACGCCATCATCGCCGGCGGACTCGAGCCCTCGAACGTGGCCGAAGCGGTGGCCAGTTTTGATCCCTGGGGTGTCGACAGCGCCAGCGGTACCGAGAGCGCGCCCGGCGTCAAGGACCCGCGTCTCATCGAGGAGTTCGTAGCCAATGCCCGCGCTGCCTGACCGCCGGGGAAGGTTCGGCGGCTACGGCGGCCGTTTCGTGCCCGAGACCTTGATGCCCGCGCTGCTCGAACTCGAGCGCGCCTACAAGGCCTTGAGCAAGGACCGGGAGTTCAAGGCCGAACTGTCCGCTCTTTATAAAGGATACGCGGGCCGTGAGACGCCCCTGTACCCGGCCCTGCGGCTGAGCGAGGAACTCGGCGGGGCGCGCATCTATCTCAAACGCGAGGACCTGTGCCACACGGGCGCGCACAAGATCAACAACACGCTCGGCCAGGTGCTGTTGGCCAAACGCATGGGGAAGGGCCGTATCATCGCCGAAACAGGGGCCGGGCAGCACGGTGTGGCAACGGCGACCGTGACGGCGCTGATGGGCTTGGAATGCGAGATCTATATGGGCGCCACCGATGTGGAGCGCCAGGCCCTCAACGTCTTTCGTATGAAGCTGCTCGGCGCCTCGGTCAGTTCCGTGACCAGCGGAAGCCGGACGCTCAAGGACGCGATCAACGAGGCCATGCGCGATTGGGTGACCAACGTCGCCGACACCTACTATCTGATCGGTTCGACCATGGGGCCGCACCCTTATCCGGTGATCGTTCGAGATTTTCAATCGGTCATAGGGCGTGAGGCCAAACGACAGATCCTCAAGGCCGAGGGCCGCCTACCCGACCTCCTGGTCGCGTGCGTGGGAGGCGGGAGCAACGCCATGGGCTTGTTCCACCCGTTCATCAAGGAGGACGGGGTTGCGATGGTGGGGGTCGAAGCCGCCGGCGCGGGTCTCGACGCCGGCGCCCATTCGGCTTCGATAACACGCGGGCAGGCCGGCGTGTTGCACGGCAACATGAGCTATCTTCTCCAGGACGAACTGGGACAGGTACGCGAGGCCCATTCGATAGCGCCGGGGCTGGACTATCCCGGCGTCGGCCCCGAGCACGCATGGCTGGCTCAAACCGGAAGGGCGAGCTACGCAACCGCCACCGACGACGAGGCTATTGACGCGCTCTCCATGCTGTCGCGGCTCGAGGGGGTCATCCCCGCGCTCGAGAGCGCGCACGCGATCGCGCACGTTATCCGCATAGCGCCCACGATGGGCCGCGATCGCATCATCGTTGTCAATCTTTCGGGCCGGGGCGACAAGGACATGCCCGTGGTCGCCAAACGCCTCGGCGTGGAGGTCTGAGTGGCTTCGAAGGGTCGTATCGGCGCAAGCATCGCTGGAGCCCGTCACGAGTCACGGGCCGCGCTGGTGGCCTATTTCTGCGCGGGCGACCCCGACATGGCCACGACCCACGACTCGGTCCTGGCCGCGGTCGATGCCGGCGTCGATCTCGTCGAGTTGGGCGTCCCGTTCTCGGATCCCACCGCCGACGGCCCGGCCATACAGGCGGCCAGCCAGCGAGCCTTGGCCGCGGGCGCCTCCTTGCCGGCAGCCCTCGACCTTGTCTCGTCGCTGCGTGCCCGCACCGAGGTGCCCATCGTGCTCTTCGGGTACTACAACCCCTTTTTCCGTTACGGACACGAGCGCCTGGCGTCCGATGCGAAAAGCGCCGGTGTGGACGGCCTGCTGGCGGTCGATCTTCCGCCCGAAGAGGCCGGCCCGCTGGTCAAGGCCGCGCGCGGCAGCCGGCTCGACCGTATATTCCTGCTTGCACCCACCAGCGACCAGGCGCGGACCTCGGCGGTGGCCAGGGTGGCCAGCGGCTTCGTGTACTTCGTTGCCGTTACCGGCGTTACCGGCGAGCGGGCCGCGGCGCCGGTCGGGATCGACCGGCGCGTGGATGAAGTGAGGCGCCTCTCGGGGCTGCCCGTGGGGGTGGGTTTCGGCATATCTTCTCCCGAGCACGCTCGTGAGGTTGGCGGCTATGCCGACCTCGTCATCGTCGGTTCGGCGGTAACGCGTGCGACCGAGGAGGCGGGCCGCGGCGGCGCGGCCGCGGCGGCGGCCCGGCTCCTCGCCTCGATGCGGCGCGCACTCGACGGAAGCTCCGGCGGCTGACCGTGGCGGTCTCCTATCCGGCGACGCTGGACTGGCTCGAACGTCTCGAGACCGCACGCGGCATGGAGCTGGGCCTTGAACGTCTCTTCCCGGTGCTCGAGCGTCTCGGTGATCCGCAGAGCCGCCTCGAGGTCGTTCATGTGGCCGGCACCAACGGGAAGGGTTCGACGGCCGCGATGCTGGAGTCGATATATCGCACCGCCGGGCTGCACACGGGTCTTTATACTTCTCCTCACCTGCGCAGCTTCACCGAACGTATCAAGACCGGCGGCCGCATGATCTCGCAAGACTCGGTTGCCGCCGGCGTCGACCGCATCCGGGAGGCGATGTCAGCCGCCACCGTGTCCCTTACCTATTTCGAGGTGGCCACGGTCCTGGCGCTGCTCGAGTTCGACAAGGCCGCGGTTGACCTGGCCATCATCGAGGTCGGCCTTGGCGGCCGGCTCGACGCCACCAACGTCGTCGAGGCGGACACCGGCCTGGTGACCTCGATAGGTCTCGACCACGGCGCCCAGCTCGGCAGCACCTTGGGCGAGGTTGCCCGTGAGAAGGCCGGTATAATCAAGTCCGGCATGACGGTCATCGTAGGGCGCGTGGGCGCCGAGGCCGCCGCGGAGCTTGAGGCTCGGGCGGCCTCGGAGGGGGCCCGGCTGAGCCGCTTGGGGCACGACTTCGAGATCTCGGAGGAGGCCAGGGCTGTGGCATTGGCCGGCTCCCATCAGATCGACAACGCCGCGCTCGCCTGCCAGGCGGTACGTTTGCGGGCGGCGCGCCGGCCGGTAAGTGCGGCCGCCATCCGTGGCGGGCTTTCCTCGGTGCGCTGGCCGGCCCGTCTCGAGACGGTGGCAGAGAGTCCGACCTTGATCCTCGATGCGGCCCATAACCCCGAGGGGGCGGCCGCCCTGTCGCGGTCGCTGGCCGCGGTCGCGCCCGGGGGTCCGCGCGTGCTGGTGTTCGGGGCCATGGCCGACAAGGACTGGGCCGCGATGCTGGCCGAACTGATGCCGGCTTTCGACGAGACCGTGTTGGTGCGCGCCGACCTCCCGCGGGCCGCTTCTCCCGACACGATGAAGGCGCGGCTCTCGACCAGCCGCCGGCTTGCCACCTTCGACGCTGCGCCCGAGGGACTCCGTTACGCCGCCTCGCGCGCAGGGCGGGATGGAACCGTCGTCGTGGCCGGCTCCGTGTTCCTGTCGGCCGAACTATACGAGCTGGCCAGCGGGAGGGTCGACCCCTTCGCACCATGACTCCGCCACAGCGGCACCGTCGGTTGACTGTACAGGCCCGGTTCGGCTTCGCCGTTTGGCTCGCTGTCAGATTACGCTCGCTCGTCGTGGCGGCCCTCGCACTGAGCGTGTGCGTGGCCACAGCGGCCATGGCGCAGACGGTTTCGGTGGAGGCCGATTCGGTGAGCTACGCCGAGGACGGCCGGGTGGTGTCGGCCGAGGGCAATGTCGGTGTGAAGTGGGGAGAGAACAGCTTCGAGGCCGAGTCGGTCGTCTTTGAGCAAGAGGCCGGCCTGCTTCGGGTCGGCGGGCCGCTGCTGTTCGAGACTCCGGATCTGAGGGCAAGCGCGGCCGAATGCCGGCTGTCCATCAAGGATGAGACAGGTTCGTTCAGCGACGTCTTCATCGAGGACCGGCGCGAGGGTCTGCGTTTCGGCGGCGCTTCGGTCGAGAAGCGCCTCGGCCTCGAGTACCGGATAAGTGACGGATATGTGACGACCTGCATGGCCGCCGACGGTCACAGGCCGGACTGGGAGATCTCGGCGGATTCCATGGATGTCGATCTCGACGGTTACGGCCGCTTGCGCGGGGGTGTGTTCCGCGTCAAGGGATTGCCGCTTCTGTACATCCCATACGGCATTTTCCCGACGCGCCGGCACAGGCATTCGGGTCTGTTGGTGCCGCATTTCGGCAGTTCCAATGAGCGGGGATTTACCTACTACCAGCCCTTGTACTGGGCCATAGACAAGCACCGTGATCTCACGCTGACGGCCAAGGTCGAGACCGAGGCAAGAATGGGGGTCGGCGTCGAGTACCGTTACCACGCCGACGACCGGCGCCGCGGACGCGTCGAGCTTTCCTATGTGAACGAGCAGGTCCGTGGCCGCGCCTCGGACATCGTTTCGCCGCTGTTCGTGGACAAGCAGTCCGGCGAGCACCGTGGCAAGCTCGACGCGGTACACCGGCAAGAGCTGTCTCCGGCGACCTCGATGTACGCCGACGTCCTTGTTGTCAGCGACGACCTTTATTTGCGCGAAGTGACCTCCGATGCCGAGACCGCCCGTAGCCGGCAGTTTGACCGCAGCCGTCGCTACGCGGACGCGCGTCTTGGGCTGCTCACTCGCCGCGGTTTCGCCAGCTTCGGCGCACAGATGTCCGGGTACCGTGATCTTGTCGACGACGAAGGGTTAACGCTCCAGAACCCGGCACGTTATTGGGCGGCCTATGACGGTAGCGTCGGCGATTACGCGGTGCAGGCCGGCGTTCGTGCGGACGCGTTCCGCCGGGGGCGTGGAAGCGACGGTGAGCGCGTGCTGGCCTCGGTACTGGCCGAGCGCCGTCTGTTCGCCGGTTCCCCGGTCGTGGCCAGACTGTGGGCGAAAGGGCGTATGGCCGGCTATCGCATGGAGACGGCCGGCGCCACGGTTCCGGGCGGCGGCCAAGCCGTGGGGGGCGACACCCTACGCTTTCTCGCCGCTGCGGGCGGCGAGGCAAGTGTCGGTTTCACGCGTTCGTGGGGGTCTCTCACCCACAGCGTCGAACCTTTCATGGGCCTGCGCCATACCGGTCCCATGGGCGACCAGGACCTGCCCCTTTACGACCACCTCGACCGCCTAGACGGCGGAACGGTGGTGCGTTACGGCCTGTCCTCACGCCTGTTGTCGTCGGCGCGCGAGGGCAAGCGTTCGGAACTGGCCGCCCTTTCCCTTTCGCAGAGCTACGACCTCGACGATAGGGTCCTCGACAATCACTTTTCCGATATCGACCTCGGGCTGCGCGTCGCACCTTCGCCCGGGCTGTCCATGCGCGCACTGGCTTCGTATAATTCCGGCTCCGACGTGCTCACGGGCGCCATCGCCTCGCTCGCGCTTCGCGGCATCGATCTTCCGGGCATTGAGGCCGGCGGAGCAAGTGCCGCGCTGGCATACAGATACGTACGCGGCGGGTTTCTCGAATCCGCCGAAGGCCGGCTCGACGTGCCGCTCAGGGCCCGCCTCGGCGTTGCGGTCTCGGGACGCTACGATCTCGTGGGAGGCAGCTTCGTCGAACGAGCGGCGGGCGTCAGGTTCGCTTCGCGCTGCGATTGCTGGAAGCTCGACATCGGGTTCGTGGAAAGGGTCAACCCCGACGAGGGCCAATTGCGCGTGTCCATAGAGCTCGGGGGTTTGGGCGAGATCGGCAGCTCGATCTCTTCCACCTTCCGGCCCTTGCTCGAGGGGATACACGCCGGGGAGGCGTCCTTCATGAGGCCGGGCTGGTGAGGGTCTGCGTTACGGGAGCGGCCGGCTTCATCGGTTCGGCCTTCGTGCGCTACTTGCTGGCGGATACCGACAGCGAGGTCCTTGCCTTTGATGCGCTTACCTATGCCGGCAATCTCGAGAATCTCGGCGAGTTCCGCGATGAGCCGCGTTTCGACTTCGTCAAGGGGTCGATAAGCGATCAGGCGGCCGTGACGGACGCGCTGGTCGGCTGTGAGGCTGTCGTCAATTTTGCCGCAGAGAGCCACGTCGACCGCGGCATAGAGACGCCCGAGCCCTTCCTCGACACCAACATTGGCGGGGTGCTCGTCTTGATGGAGGTCTCCGCGGCGCGCGCTATCCGTATGGTCCAGGTATCCACCGATGAGGTGTACGGCAGCATAGAGGCGCCCGCGCGCACCGACGAAGAGGCCCCGCTGAGCCCCTCGAGCACCTATGCGTCCTCCAAGGCCGTGGCCGATCTGGCCATACTCGCCGCGGCCGGCCAGGGGCTGGATGCGGTGATCACCCGCTGCGGCAACAATTACGGCCCGCGCCAGTTTCCGGAGAAGCTGATACCGCTGTTCGTTACCAACGCCCTTGCCGACCAAGCCCTGCCGCTTTACGGGGACGGGCTCAACGTTCGCGACTGGATACACGTCGACGATCACTGCCGGGCCATAGGCCTGGCGCTGGAAAGGGGCGCGCCGGGGCGGATCTACAACATCAGTACGCGCGGCGATCGCAGCAACATCGAGATATGCCGGGCGTTGCTCGGCGTGATGGGGAAGCCGGAGACCCTGATCTCCCCGGTCAGCGACCGGCCGGGCCACGACCGGCGCTATGCCCTCGACGCGACACGGATACGGAGCGAGCTCGGCTGGGAACCCCGCATGGGGTTTGATCAAGGCCTGGCCGCCACGGTGGCCTGGTACACGGACAATCGTGGTTGGTGGGAGAAGATAAAGAGCGGTGAGTATAGGGAGTTCTACCAGCGCCTCTATGGCGAGCTTCTGGCCGGAGGGGAGGTAAACAGAGATGAGCGATGCCGTGTCGGCCCCCCCGCCGCGCAAGGTGGACAAGCCCTGGGGCTATGAGCTGATCTGGGCCGAGACCGGACGCTACGTGGGCAAGATCCTGCACATCAACGCGGGCGAGGCGCTCAGCTATCAGTACCACGAGGTCAAGGAGGAGACGATATACGTCCTGTCCGGCAAGCTGGTCCTGCATGTCGCCGAGGCCGACGGCCCGAAACGAACGCTCGAGCTGGAGCCTGGCAGTTGCTTTCATATCACGCCGGGGCTCAGGCACCGCTTCGAGGCGCCCGTGGACGTCGACCTGCTCGAGGCCTCCACGCCCGAGCTCGACGACGTTGTGCGCCTGGAGGACCGTTACGGGCGTACGGGCGGGTAGCGGTGCGGTTCATCGTCAGCGGAGGGCTCGGTTTCGCGGGTACGCATCTGCGCCGCGACCTCGAAGAGGAGGGGCACGAAGCTCTCTCCCTCGATCTGGCCGAGCAGGCCGAGCTGGCTTGCGACATCCGAGATGCGGCGGCGGTGGGCCGGGCCATCGGCGAAGCGCGGCCCGACGGCATCTTTCACTTGGCCGGAATAGCCTTCGTCGTGGCGGCGGGCGATGATCCGGACCTGGCACGCGCCGTCAACGTCGATGGCACGCGCCACGTGCTCGACGCGGCGAAGCAGGCCGGGGTTCGCACTCTGGTCGTGAGTTCGGGCGCTGTCTACGGCCTGCGGCCCGACGAGGAACTGCCGGTCACCGAAGACCTCGTTCCCGCGCCCGCCGACATCTACTCGCAGACCAAGTACGAAGCCGAGGGCGAGTGCATGGGCCGTGCCGGGCGGCAAGAGTTCGTCATCGCACGGCCCTTCAACCACACCGGCCCCGGGCAGGCCCCCGATTTCGTCTGTGCAGATTTGGCCGACCAGGTCGCACGCCATGAGGCCGCGGGTCTCCCGTCGGTGATCCGCGTCGGCGATCTCAGGGCGGAGCGCGACTTCAGCGACGTGCGCGACGTCGTGCGGGCTTACCGCCTGTTGTGGGAGGAGGGGGCCCCGGGCGAGGTCTACAATATCTGTTCGGGGCGGCCCGTGGCCATCTCGACGGTCTTGGATAAGCTGCTCTCGATGGCCCGTGTGGAGCTCAGCGTGGAGGTCGAACAGGAGCGCCTCAGGCCGGGCGAGGTAAGCCGGTTCTACGGGTCATACGCCAAGCTTGAGGCCGCCACCGGTTGGCGGCCCCGCTATGCTCTCGACGATACCCTGGCCGCTCTGTTGGAGGACAGACGGGACCGTGCGGCTGTTTGAGCGTTTGCGCCGCCGGCCGCCGACCAGGCGCGCCGCCGTCATAGGACTGGACGGGGTCGGACTGCCCCTGGTGCGCGACCTCGTCGAGCGCGGCGTCATGCCGCGCCTCGGAGCTTTCATATCGAGTGGTTCGGCGGCGCCGATGCGCTCGACCATACCGACGATCTCCAGTGTCAGCTGGGCCGGCTTTCTTACCGGCAACAACCCGGGGCGCCACGGCATCTACGGGTTCACCGACATCGATCGCAGCGAGTTCAAGCAGTACTTTCCCAATTTGGGCAGTATCACAGGCGACACGGTTTTTGATCTGCTCGGGCGCCAGGGGAAACGCTCGGTGGTGGTCAACGTGCCGGGCACTTACCCGGCCCGCGAGATGAACGGGATCCTCGTGTCGGGCTTCGTTGCCATAAAGCTCGAAAGGGCCGTGTATCCGCCGTCCATGCTTGGCCGCCTCGAACAGATGGGCTACCGCATCGACGTCGACTACGTGCGTGCCAACGAACGCCCCGATGAGTTCTTCACCGATCTCTTCGAGACGCTCGCCGTTCGCCGCCGCTTGCTTCTCGAGCTCGCCCGCGACGAGGCCTGGGACCTCTTTATCGGGGTCATAACCGAGACCGACCGCTTGCATCATTATTTCTGGCACGTGTGGGAGGACGAGACGTCGGCGTACCACCAGCGCTTCATCGACTTTTACGCCGAGGTGGACGAGGCCATCGGGCAACTCTTCGACGCTCTCGACGGGGTCCCGACAATAGTGCTGGCCG
This sequence comes from uncultured Myxococcales bacterium, assembly GCA_964469485.1. Taxonomy (GTDB): domain Bacteria; phylum Desulfobacterota; class Binatia; order UBA1149; family CAYXZP01; genus CAYXZP01. Next base: position 16,448 of record CAYXZP010000032.1, read on the forward strand.
ACCACGGACATACCCTGATCGAATCCGAGGTCTACCCGAACGTCCTGTTGAGAGAGCATGGAATGCTGAGCTACCGCAATCAGCCGCCGCGGACGGTGGCCGACATAGATCTGGACACGCGGGCCTTCGTGCTTGACCCGGGCCGCGTATATCTCAACCTGCGCGGACGCTACCCCACCGGCACCCTCGATCCGGCCGATGCCGGCAAGGTGCTCGACGAGATCGAGGCCGCCATGTGCGGCATCGAGTACGAGGGCAAACGCCCCGTGGCCAGGGCGTTCCGGCGCGACGAACTCTACAGCGGTGAGCGCACGGCGGATGCCCCCGACATGGTCCTGCACTTCAATCCGGGTTTCGACATAAAAGGCTCGATGCGTGCCGACAAGCTGTTCGGCCGAAGCGCGCTCACGGGTATGCACACCTACGACGATTCGTTGTTCGCGGCCAGCCGCGCCGGCATGGATTTGGCCGACCTGGCCATCACCGACGTGGCGCCGACCTTGCTCGAGGCGCTGGCGCTCGAGGGTGCCGCCGCAATGGACGGGCGCGCGCGAGGTCTCGTGTGAACCGGGCCGCCGTCGATATTGTCACCGGCTTCCTCGGTGCCGGCAAGACGACCTTTCTGGTCGAGTCCATGAAAGCCGGCCCACTCACGGGCGAGAAGGTCGCTTTTGTGATGAACGAGATCGGCGACATCGGTATCGACGGCCGTGTGGTGACCGGGCTCGACTATGTGGAGAACGTCGTCGAACTGAACAGCGGTTGCATCTGTTGTACGATCGACGATTACCGTTTTGATCTGGCCATCAACGAACTCATCGAAGCCGTGGACCCGTCCCTGATCGTGATAGAGACCACCGGGGTTGCCGACCCCGAACCGGTGATTTATCGCGTCAAACAGGCCGGGTTGGCGCTGGACGCCGTGACCACCGTGGTCGATTGTGCCAACTTCGAACGTGCGGTCCGCGAGAGCGAGGTCGCCGGCGCCCAGGTTCGCGCCGCGGATTTTCTCGTCATGAGCAAGCTCGATCTGATAGACGCCCGGGCGCGCAAGAAGCTCGAGCGGCGACTCGGCCGCCTCAATGGCCGCGCCGCGTTGCTCGAAGCGGACCATGGGCGGCTCGACTCTGACCTTCCCTTCGGCGTCTCGGCCCGCCGCCGCCGCCAGACCCTCGAGGGCGCTTCGGCCCGCGTGAAGGTCGCGCGCGCCGGGCACCTCGAAAGCGACGGTATGGACGTGTTCAGCTGCGAGTCGGAGCTATACATGGACCAGCGCGAGTTCGAGCGTTTTCTCGACCGCCTGCCCGAAGGTGTGTACCGGGCAAAGGGGTTCGTACGGCTGGCCGGTAACGCGTGGAGCTGCCTGTTCAATTTCACCTGTGGGCGTTATGAGTTGAGTTGGGTAAAATTAGGCGGTGAGCCCGTCAACAGCCAGGCAGTCTTCATCGGACCCGGTATCGGCGTCCACCGGGAACGTATCGAGCGTGAGTTCTCGGCCTGTGGCGGGGGGGCGGCATGACCACTGAAGGCCAGGTCTCAGATGACGGCCAGGCCCGGGAGGGGCAGGCCGTCAGCAGCGGGCTCGAAGAGACCATACTGTCGAGCGGCAAGGTCTCGGCCGACGACCTGCGCAAGGTGCGCGCCTTCTCCATCGAGCGCGGCGAGCGGTTGGAACGGGTCCTCGTCGATCTCGGCTTTATCTCCGAGGACGACCTGCTCCCGCTGTTGGGCCTCTACTACGGCGTCGAGACGATAGACGCCACCGACATTCCCGCCTCGCCTCCGGCGGTCGAGCATGTGTCGGTGGACTACATGCGCGCCTCGCGCATCTTGCCGGTGCGTGTGGAGGGCAACGTGGTGTCCCTGGCCATGGCCGACCCGGGCGACAGCACCGTCATTCAGAGCGTGGAGCAGGTGACGGGCCTGCGCGTGGCCCCCGTCCTTGTCCGAGCGCGCGACTTGCTGGCGCGCTTCGATGCCATATTTGGTGTCCTAGAAGGGGCCGAGGACGCCGGAGAGTTCGAGGGCGCCGGCCTTGAGTTTCTCGATGATTCCGAGGAGGACGTTCAGCAGTTGCGTGACATGGCCAGCGAAGCCCCGGTGATCCGCATGGTCAACCAGATATTGTCACGCGCTGTGGAACAGAGAGCCTCGGACGTGCACGTTGAACCCTTTGAGAACGAATTGCGGGTCCGTTACCGGATAGACGGCGTTCTCCACGATATCGACCCGCCGCCGCGCTCGATGGCCGCCGCGGTCATCTCGCGTATCAAGCTGATGGCCAAGCTCAACATCGCCGAGCGTCGCCTGCCGCAGGACGGCCGCATCAAACTACGGCTCGTTGGGCGCGAGATAGACCTACGTGTCTCGAGCCTGCCGACCTTGTACGGCGAGAGCGTCGTCATGCGTATTCTCGACCGCTCCAGCATCGTGGTCGACCTCAGTTCGCTCGGCATGCAACCGGACACGCTCGATGCGTTCAGCGCGTTGATCGCTCACCCGCACGGACTGCTTCTCGTTACCGGCCCTACGGGGTCCGGCAAGACCACCACGCTTTACGGCGCCCTCGACAAGATTAATTCGCCTGACCGCAAGATCGTTACGATCGAGGATCCCGTCGAGTACCAACTCGCGGGCGTCAACCAGATCCACGTCAAGGCGCAGATCGGTTTGAGCTTTGCCAGCGGGCTGCGTTCCATCGTGCGCCAGGACCCGGACATCATCATGGTCGGTGAGATCCGCGACGCCGAGACTGCCGAGATCGCCATACAGGCCGCCCTTACCGGCCATCTCGTTTTTTCCACGCTACACACCAACGACGCCGCCGGTGCGGTCTCCCGCCTGCTCGACATGGGGGTCGAGGACTACCTTCTGGCGTCGTCCTTGATGGGCGTTCTCGCCCAGCGGTTGGTAAGAACGCTGTGCCGGCAGTGCACACGCGAGACCGAAGACGGCGCCGAGCTTGTCCCCGGCATGACCGGCGGCTCGGGCAAGGCCCTCGAAGCGGTCGGCTGCCCGGATTGCGCCGGCACCGGGTATAAGGGCCGCTCGGGCGTGTACGAACTGCTCACCGTCGATGACGAGATACGCAATCTCATCATCGCGCGCGCACCGGCGGACCGCATCAAGATGGCCGCGGTCTCGAACGGCATGCGCAGCCTTCGTGATGATGGCGGGCTCAAGGTCTCCGAAGGGGTCACCACGCTGAGCGAGGTGCTGCGCATCAGCCAGGAAGAATGATGCCCGCTGCCGTGCGGGCGACGGTCATCATCCCCGCCTGGAGGGCCGCCGGGACCATAGGGGGCACTCTCGCATCTCTCGTGGAGGACAACAGCGACGACGTCGGCCGTATAATAGTCGTCGCTTCCCCGGGTGACCCAACGGCCGAACTAGCCGCCGCTTTCAGCCGGGTGACGGTGGTGCGTCCGGCGGCCCGCTTGACGGCGGGGGCGGCGCGCAACCTGGGCCGGAGGGCGGCGCCCGAGGCCGGCGTTCTTTTGTTTGTCGATGCCGACTGCCGGCTTGGCGCCGGCGTTGTGGCGCGCCTCGTCGCCGCTCTCGACTCGGACGGCCTCGGCGCGGCCGCTGCGGCGCTCCTAGCCGACGGCGGGGGTTTGCTTGCCTGGACGCGCCACGCGCTCGAGTTCAAAGAGTGGGGACCGCGCGGCCGGCCGGGTCCCACCGGGTTCGCGCCCTCGGCGGTATTGGCCTGCCGTGCCGAGGACTTCGACCGTGCCGGAGGTTTTATCGACATGTGGCCCGGCGAAGACCTTGTCTTCTGCCATCGCCTGGCCGAATGCGGGCTGCGTGTGGGCGTTGTGCGCGAGGCGGTGGCTCGCCACCGCCACCCCGCCGGCCTACTGACGATGTTCGGCCACCAGTACCGCCTTGGCTACACCTCGGCGCTGGCTAGACTGGAGACCGGGATGAAGGGGGCGTTCTTGGCACGCGCCCCGCTCCTTGCACCCTTGCTCTTGCCCGCACGCACCGTCAGGGCTTTTCTATGGTTCACCACGCACGGGATACGCGAATTGCCCGCTTTCGTGCTTGCCCTTCCGTTGTATATGGCCGGCCTGGTGGCATGGACCCTGGGGTTCACCCGTTGCGCCCTCGATCGATGAGCAGTACGGCACGGATCTCGGCGGTGATCGTTCATTGGAACACGCCTGACCTCCTGTTGCGCTGTCTCGAGGGACTGAGTGAGGCGCACGAGCAGCGCCGCGTCGAAATACTGGTGGTCGATAACGGTTCTCGCGAGGGTGGGTTTCCCGACATAGGCGAGGTGCCGGGACTGCGCATCATGAGAAATCCGGGCAACCAC
>CAYXZP010000033.1:0-1325 GCA_964469485.1 uncultured Myxococcales bacterium
CGTGCCCACAGCTTGGAAAAGTAAGAAGTCCGCTCTTCGCGTCCGTCTTAGCGTTCGGCCCCCGGCCCCCCGAAGGGTCGCCGAGGTCCGCCACTACCCAGATTTCAAAGACCCGATGCTCTCGCGAGCCCGCCGTTTATAAGGAGACAGGTCCGAGGAGTCAAGAAATATGCGGGGTTTCGGGCACAAAGACCGGCTAGCGGCCAAACAGCACCCGCACGATCCGGCGCTTGCCGACCTCGATGAGGGCCTCGCCGGCGGCCGTGTCGAGCTCGAGTGCGTGGTCCTCGACGCGATCTCCGTCCAATTTGACGCCCCCCTGGGCGATCAGCCGCCGGGCCTCACCGGCCGAGGCGACCAGGCCGGCCTCGCGCATAAGGCGGCAGATACCGACCTTTTCACCGCCGGGCCCCGGCCAGGAGAACTCGGGAATGTCCGCGGGGAGCCTGCCTTTCTGAAAACGCCCCTCGAAGTCCGAGGCGGCCCGCCCGGCGGCCTCCTCGCCGTGGTAACGGGCCGTGAGCTCCCGGGCCAGGGCCTTCTTGGCCTCCATCGGATGGGTCCGGCCGGCCCGGACCTGCTCGATGACAGCCGGCTCGGCCTCGCTCAGCAGCTCGTAGTAACGAAGCATCAGTTCGTCGGAGACCGACATGAGCTTGCCGTATATCTCGGCCGGGGCCTCGGTGATGCCCACGGCGTTGCCCAGCGACTTGCTCATCTTGTGCCGCCCGTCGAGCCCCTCGATCAGGGGCATGGTGAGCACCGCCTGCGGCACCATGCCGCGGCGTCGCTGCAGGTCGCGGCCGACCAGCAGGTTGAACTTCTGATCGGTCCCGCCCACTTCGACATCGGCTTCGAGCGCGACCGAGTCGTAGGCCTGGACCAGCGGATAGAGAAACTCGTGGATCCCCACCGGGTCGCCGGCCCCGAGACGTTTCTCGAAGTCGTCGCGCTCGATCATGCGCGACACCGTGTGCTCACCGGCCAGCCGCACCATGTCGGCCGCCGGCATAGCGGCGAACCACTCGCTGTTGCGGCGCACTTCGGTCTTGTCCCGGTCGAGGATTCTGAAGGCTTGCTCGGCGTAGGTCGTGGCGTTGCTCTCGATCTCTTGCGCGCCTAGCTGCGGACGGGTCTTGGACTGTCCGCTGGGATCGCCGATGGCCGCCGTGAAATCGCCCAAAAGGAAAACGACCCGGTGGCCGAGTTCCTGGAACTGCCGGAGCTTTTCCATCACCACCGTATGGCCGAGGTGAAGGTCGGCGCTGGTCGGGTCGAAACCCGCCTTTACGCGCAGCTCCTTGCCGGCCTCGAGCTTGGCGCGC
>CAYXZP010000033.1:1335-20547 GCA_964469485.1 uncultured Myxococcales bacterium
CGCGCAACTCTTCTTCGCCGATCAGCTCGACGGCGCCGCGTGTGATGCGCGCGATCTGTTCGTCTACTTTGTTCTTTGCCACGTCGCGGAGCCCGGGCCGGCGGCGAGCCTAACAGCGGGCCAGAGCATCACAAGCCGGCCCGCTTCAACCCCTCTTCGGACACGAGCATGGAGACCCGGCGGTCCCGCGGTCCGACCGGGACCGCATCGAGCAGCTGACAGGAATAGGCGACCCCGACCGTGGTCCCGAGACCGGCCAATCCGTCGAGGGCCCGGTCGTAATGGCCGCCGCCGCGGCCCAGCCGGTTGCCGGCCGCGTCAAAGGCGCGCCCCGGCACCAGCACCACGCTCGGCAAGCGGGCCGGCGCGCGCCCCCCGGCGGGCTCGAGCACGCCGGCCGCGCTTTGCAGCAGTGGCGCGCCGTCCTGCCAACGCCGGAAATCCAAGGTGGTACCGCCGGCGACCACCGGCAGAAACACCGCCTTGGCCGTAGCGAGCGCGGCCGCAATGACGGCCGCGACCGACACTTCGTCCTTCAATGCCTTGTACGCGATCAGCTGCTCGCACCCGCGATACTCGCGCGACCCGCCAATGGCGTCACAGACGGCGGCGTCGAGACCGTCCCGCTCGCCGGCCGTGAGCGCGGCTACGGCGCGGCCCACACGCATGCGCAACTGAGCCTTGTCGTCTTCGATGGTCACGGGAAGGCCAAAGACCCCCGCCTGTGCCGTCTGAGCGTACCACTCGAACCCGGTCTACCAAGTGGGTGCCTGGTGTCCACCCGCAAAACCACGGCGGCGCTCTCGCTGCCACCGCTGCGGATGGATGTGGGCTCCCGGTTCAACGATTATCGGTCGGAGTGCTTGTTGCTCATAACGTACACGGCAGGGGCCGATGGCCGGTTCTCAACCTTGGTCGGCCTCGAGGGAGGCCTCGATCGTATCGCTGACGCCGTCGAGCTCGGCATCGATGCCCTCGCTACTCTGCCCGAGCTTGCGAAGGTCGTCGGCGATGGAAAGCGCGGCGGCAAGGGCCAGGCTGAGCGTGGTCGTGCTGTCGCGCCCCTTGCCGACCTCGCGCATGCGCTCGCCCACGAAAGCGGCCAAGGATTCGAGGTATTCGGTTTCCTCGTCGCTTTTGACGGTTATGTCCTGTCCCCCGATGTTGAGCTTGACCTCGCGGCTCACTGTCCGGCCCTTCCCCAATCCACGCCCAGCTTGTCGAAGCGCTTGATCATCGAGTCGATCTTGCGGCGGGTGCTGCTGCGTTCGCTGCGCAGGTCGTCCAACTCCGCCCGCAACCGATTCACCTCTTCCTGGCCCTTGAGGAGCGCGGCGCTCAGCTGCTGCTCGTGGTCACGGACGGTGGCCAGCTCGCGCGCGGCCCGCTCGACGTTGTCCTTTAGCCGCTTCAAGGCTCCCGATACCATTGGACTCAACTCGACTTAGCTCCGCAGCCCTCGCGCAGAGCTTCCACTGCGAAGTGTAGGGACCAGGCCCTGGGGCTGTCAAACAGGACTGTGCGCTTGAAGGGGCTCAGACGTTGGCCGCCGCCCGTTCGAGATCCACCGATACGATCTTCGATATCCCGGGTTCGTTCATCGTCACGCCGTAGAGACGGTCGCAGCACTCCATGGTGCGTTTGTTGTGGGTGATGATGATGAACTGCGACCGGGCCGCCATCTCGCCGACAATGTTGGCGAAACGGCCGATATTGGCGTCGTCGAGCGGTGCATCGACCTCGTCAAGGACGCAGAACGGGCTCGGCTTGTGGAGGAACAGCGAGAATATGAGACTTACGGCCGTGAGCGCCTTCTCGCCGCCAGAGAGCAGGTTGAGGTTGGTCAGCCGCTTACCCGGGGGCTGGGCGAAGATCTCGACGCCGCTCTCGTGCATGTTCTCCTCGTCGCTCAGGGCCAGCGATGCCGTCCCCCCGTTGAAGAGCTTCGGGAAGGTCCGTTTGAAGATCGCGTTGACCGACTCGAAGGTTTCCTTGAAACGGGTACGCGAGAGGCGGTTGAGACGGCCGATGGTGTTGCGAAGTGACTCGATGGAACGGTCGAGATCATCGCGCTGACCGGTAAGTTCGGCCAAACGGGACTCGAGCTCCTCGAGTTCGGCAACCGCGCCGACGTTCACCGTCCCCAAGCGGTGTCGTCGTTCGCGGACCTTGTCGAGCTGTTGGGCAAGGAGTTCGGTGTCCTCATCCTGGCCGGCTAGGGGCTCGTCCGCCAAAAGGTCCGTCACGCCCATGCCGAGGCGTTCGCGCACCCCCTGATCGAGGGCTTCGCGTTCGAGCTCCGACTCCTTGCGCGACAACTCGACCGCCGAGCGTTTCTCGCGCGCATCCTCGAGCTGCTTTGCCAGACCTGCAATGGACTCCTCCTGCTGCCTTGCGGCATCACGGAAGGTCTTAATCTCGGCCTCGGCCTGCTCGAACTCAGCCTCGGCCCGTGCGGCCCGCTCTCCCAAGAACTCGAGGTCGAGTTCCGGATCATCGAGCCGGGCGCGCGCCTTGGCCGCCTCGGGCTCGTCGCGCTCCATCCTGGCACCGATCATCGCATGCCGGCCGCGAAGATCCTCCAGGTTGGTGTCGGCGCTGCGCCTGCGCAGCTCGGCCGCCTCGCGGGCCTGCCGTAGTTCGGCCTCGCGTACGCGCAGACCCTCGAGCTGTCCGGCCGCGCGGGCCTGCCCGTCGCGGCGCTCGGTGATCCTTGATTCGAGCCTGCCCCGCTCCGCATCGACGCCCGCCTGGCGCTCGCGAAGTTCGGACAGCCGGCGATCGGTTTCCGCGATACGCAGCTCGAGGTCGGTTCGGTCACGTTCGAGACCGGCAAGTTCCTCGCTCACCGAACCGGCCCGCTCCTCGGCCCCGGCAAGGCTGCGCTTGGCCAGCTCGAGATTGCCTTCGGCGCCGACCCGCTCGACGGTCAGCTCGTGGAGCCTGCGGTCGAGGCCTTCCAACTCGCGGCTGGCCTTATCGGCCGTACCATCGAGCTCGGACAGTTGCTCCGCGCTCGCCTCATCAAGTCGGCGGGCCTCGTGGATATCGGCGCCAAGCTGTCTCAATTCGGCCTTGCGCGAGAGGAGCCCCTCGTCCATCGGCGTGCCGCTACCGCCGGTGATTATCCCGGCCGGCTCGACCACGTCGCCGTCACAGGTCACGAAGGTCGCCCTGAAACCGTTGCGCTTCCATTGTTCGGTGGCCTGCTCGAGCGAGTCGACGACGACGATGTCGGCGAACAAGGTCTCCACCACCTGCTGGTAGCCCTCGCGGACCTCGACATGCTCGGAGAGCAGGCTGTAGCCCTCGGGCACGCTGCCGGCCACGGCTGCCCGCGGCGCTGCCGGAATGAAGCTGGCGCGCCCGGTCCCGGTCTCGCGCAGATAGGTCGCGCCGGCCGCACCGGCATCGGCATCAGGCACGACAACGTGCTGCAAACGGTCTTCGAGAACGGCGGCAACGGCGCGCTCGTATCCCGGCTCGATATCGATGATCTCGGCCACGACGGCCGTGGCACCGGTGCGCTCGCGGCCACCGTTGCTCATGAAGGCACGCACGCCGTCGGTGTAGCCGGCAAAGGACTCATGGAGGTCCGACAGGGACTGGTAGCGCGACTTGAGGGCAGCCAGAGATGCCTTGGCCTCTTCGGCGCAGCGGACGGCATCCGACCTGGCCTCGAGGACTTCGCCCACGCGCGTGGCCACGCCCTCCTTGTCTCCGCTCGTAGTGCTCAGCGCTTGCCCCAACTCACCAAGATGGAGGTTGGCCACCTCCGCTTCCTCGATCAGACGCGTGACCAGGGACCCGAGTTCGCCGGCCTCGCCGTCGAAACGCTCGCGGCGCGCACCAAGCGCGGCCATCTGGCTGTCGAGTCCGGCCCGTTCGTTTTGGAGAGCGGCCGTGTCGGCCAACAGGTCGACGGCCGTACCCTTGAACTCTTCGGTCTCCAACTCTGCGGCGGCAAGCTCGGACCCGAACCGTCCCAACTCTTCCTGGGCACGCTGTTTGGCCGTGGACACCTCTTCGAGCTCACGGACCAGTTCCAGGCTGGCCTCGGCCGAGACCTCTTGCTCGGCCGCAGCCTCTTCCAGCTTGCGGTCGAGTTCCGAAAGCTCCCGGCCAAGCTCGGCAAGCGACACGGAAAGTTCTTCGACCCGCGTGCCAAGATACCGGCGTTCCTCCTCTATGCGACCAAAGCTCGCCTTGGTCTCGTAGTGGGTCTTGCGCGCCTGCTCGCCGCGAGACTCAGCCTCGGTCTGGCTGCGGCGGGCCTCGTCGCGCGACCGTTCTCGCTCCGAGATCCCCTGGCGAAACCCGGTCTCGCGCAGGCCTGCGGCTTCGAGTTCCCGCTGGAGCCTCTCGACACGGTCGGCCAGACGGCGCGCGCGCTCGCCGCTCAGGCGGCGGTCCAGCGCCTGCTCCTCTTCCCTGAGCTGCTTGTACCTGACGGCCCCGCTTACCTGGCGCTTGAGCGAACGGGCCTGCCGTTCGAGCTCGGCTATGATGTCCCCGACCCTGAGCAGGTTGTTGCGGGTGCGTTCGATCTTGCGCTCCGCCGCCAACTTGCGGCTGCGGTAAAGCGTGGTGCCGGCGGCCTCTTCTATGAACAGGCGCAGGTCCTCGGGCTTGGCTCCCACTATCTGCCCGACCCGGCCCTGTTCTATGATCGAGTAGGCCTTCGAGCCCACCCCGGTGCCCAAGAAAAGCTCCTTGATATCGCGCAGGCGGCAGGGACGCCCGTTGATGAGGTATTCCGACTCTCCAGAGCGGTGCAGCCGCCGGGTGACCTCGATCTCGGGCGCGTCCCCTATGATCTCCAGGATGGAAGGCCCCTGGTCCTCCCCGGGCTGTTCGGGGTCGCCGGCAAGGCCCGCTTCGAGACGCTCCTCGGTTACCGCCGGCAGAGGCTCCTCGTTGTCGAGCGTGAGACTGGCCTCGGCGTAGCCGAGCGGTCCATAGCGCTCGTTGCCGGCAAATATGACGTCCCCCATGGTGTCGCCGCGCAGGTTCTTGGCGCTCTGCTCGCCGAGCGTCCAGCGGATGGCATCGACGATGTTGGACTTGCCGCAGCCGTTGGGACCGACCACCCCGGTAATGCCGGGGGGCAGCTCGAGAACGGTCCTCTCCATAGAGGACTTGAAACCGATCAACTGGAGCTTCTTGATGCGCAAAGCCTATCCCCAGGCCCGGACCACTAGGGGGGTCCCCCGGATCCGGGCACGAGGGAACATATTACCTGTCGGTGCCTCGAATTTCGAGCCGCGGCCGGCTAGCCGGGGTCGAGTTCGACGTTCCAGTATGCGGCATCGACGCCCCTCAGAAACGGCGCCCACTCGCGGTAGCGCGCCCCGCCGAGATTGCGGCTCACGAACGGGGTCCAGCTCGGCCGCCTCGGCCTGCGAATGAGCCGCAGCCGGGCCTGTTCGGGGGTCCGTCCGCCCTTGCGGCGGTTGCAGCCAAGGCAGGAGCAAACGACGTTCTCCCAGGTGGTCAACCCGCCGTGGGCCCGCGGCAGGACGTGGTCAAGATTGAGCTCGCTGCGCGGGCGCCGCTGCCCGCAGTACTGGCAGGTGTTGCCGTCGCGGACGAAGATGTTGTGGCGGCTGAACCTGACCTCGCGCCGCGGAACACGGTCGAAGGACACCAGCAGGATGACGCGCGGAATGCGCACCACCGAACCGACGAGCCCGACGGCGTCCCGGCCCGCCGTCGAGAGCTCGGACCAGTCGGCGAAATCGAAGGTCTGGTACTCCTCGTCGACGGCCCTGGCCACCCCGCGATAGAGAAGGGAAAAAGCCCGCCGAACCGTCGTCACGTGGATCGGCAGGTAGGATCGATTGAGCACTAGCGCGTTACTGCTCAACTCTAGGGCCGCGACCATGACCGGCGAGGCTATCAGCCAGCATACCGCTGTCAAGGCTGAAAGCGCTTGCTACCGTCGGGGGTGCTGGCTAGTCTGCGGGATCTACAAGCTTTTAGTCATCGCCACCGGCCACCCGCACCGCCGCAAGCGGCTCGTCGCAGGGAACCCAGGCCCGGTGGATCCACACACATACCCGGACTCCCGCCCCTCGACGGGCGGCCGTTCCGGCACATTCGGAGTCATATCTTGCGCAAACAGATCATCGTCAATTCGACGCCCAATGAGGTCAGGGTCGCTCTCCTCGAGAACGGCATCCTGGCCGAGATACACATAGAAAGAAGCGGCGAGGAAGCTGCCGCCGGCAACATCTACAAAGGCAAGGTGCTGCGCGTGCTGCCCGGCATGCAGGCCGCCTTTGTGGATCTCGGACTTGAAAAGGCAGGTTTCCTGCACGCCTCGGACGTACTTGTACCGGCGGCCGGTTCGGCCAACGACGACGAGGAGGTCCAGTACGAAGAGGGTGGATGGTCGGGCCGCTACATCCCGATAGAAAAGAAGGTCAAGCCGGGTGACGAACTCGTCGTGCAGATCGCAAAAGAACCGCTCGGGACCAAGGGCGCCCGCATCACCACCAACGTGTCGCTGCCCGGCCGTTACTTGGTCTACATGCCGACGGGACGCCAGATCGGCATCTCGAAACGCATCGAGGACGCGCGCGAGCGGCGCCGTCTCCGCGATGCGATCACGGGGGCCAAAAGCTCGGACGGCGGCGTCATAGCGCGCACCTCCTGCGAGGGACTGTCGACCGCTGACGTGAGCGCCGACATCCGCGCCCTCGAGGGCGGCTGGCGCGACATCGTGGCCAAGTCCAAGAACGCGCGTGCCCCGGCCTTGCTCCACAGCGATCTCGACTTGGTGCTTCGCTGCGTGCGCGACATGCTCTCCGAGGAGGTCGACCAGATCACCATCGATTCGGAAGAGGACGCCAGGCGCACCCGCGATTATGTGAGCACCTTCATGCCGCGCTTGGCCGGCCGCGTCGACGCATACTCCGAGCTCGAACCCGTGTTCGACCGCCACGGCGTCGAAGAACAGGTCTCACGCGCGACCGACCCACGGGCGTGGCTCAAATCCGGCGGCTATATCGTTGTCGACCAGGGTGAGGCGCTGACCATGATCGACGTCAACACGGGGCGTTACGTGGGGCGCAGGAGCCAGGCAGAGACCGTGTTCAAGACCAACCTCGAGGCCGCCGAGGAGGTCGTCCAGCAACTACGGCTGCGCAATATAGGCGGCATCATCATCATCGATTTCATCGACATGGAGGAGTCCGGCCACCGCGACAAGGTCATGCAGGCGCTGTCGAAAGCGCTGGACCGCGACAAGGCGCGCACGACGATCCTGCGGATATCGGAGCTCGGGCTCGTTCAGATGACGCGAAAGCGCACCCGCGAGAACCTCGAGCGCCTTCTGTCGAGCCCCTGTCCGTATTGTGACGGCCGCGGCCGCATCAAATCGGTGACCACCGTCGCCCACGAGGTGCTGCGAAACGTCCAGCGCGAAGCGGCTCGGGCCAGAGGCAACGGCGGTGGCCGCATAACCGTCCGGGCCAACCGGGACGTGATAAGCTACCTAGTCCACGACGAGGAAGACACGATCCGGAACCTGCAAAAACGCCTCGGCAGGAATGTGACCCTCAAGGTGGCCGACAAGTACCACCAGGAACAGTACGATATCGTAGCCGCTTGATGCACCGACCTGCCACGTGCGGCCGAGTTCTGGCGGCGCTCCTGTTGTTCTCGCTCATCAGGCCCGCGCCCGCTGCGGCCGAACGCATAGGGTTCGAGATCAAGGCAAGCGTGCGGGCCTCGGCCGAACGGGTCGAACTCGGGCTCGAGGTCCGCAACACCGGCGACGAAACGGCCTTCTCGGTCACACCGCGGGCGACACTGGGCGGTCGCACCGTGAGCGGTCCGGGACTGACCAGCCTGGCCGCCGGCGCCAGCCATAGCTGGGACCTGTTGCTGCATGAGGGGCCCACGGCAAAGGGCGCCTACATCGCCGTCGTCAAGCTCGCCTACAGCGACGCCAACGCCTACCCCTTCGAGGCCTTGGCTGCGGCACCCTTCGAGGCGGGTACGGCCAGACGGCCCCCACTCCGGGGCACGCTGTCCTTGCCGGCCCTCGCGACCGGCCGGCAACGGACCGGACAGCTCTCCGTCAACGCGCCCGAAGGCAGAGGCCGGCGTTACTCGGTCCGGCTTTTCATGCCGCGCGGGATACGCGCGCGCCTGGCGGAGACCGAGATCTCTTTCGGGGAGGGCAAGCGCCGGGTACTGCCGGTCGAGGTCTCGAACAAGGGCCTGCTGGCAGGCAGCAGCGTCGGCGTTATCGCCCTCTTGACCAGTCTGGACGAAAGCACCCCGCAGACCGACCTGATCCGTGGGGTCATCAGGGTGAAGACAGCGGCACGCATACTGACCCCGGCCCTATTGTTGAGGATCGCGGTGGCTCTGGCCGTCCTCTTGCTGGTCATGGAACTGCTTGCCTGGTCCACACAGCGACCGGACCCGGCCGCGCAGTCCGCGGCTGTGGCCGAAACGGTGCTCGTCGCCGCCGTTGTCGGCTTCCTCCTCTACCATTATCCCTGGCAGTCCCTGCTCGCCGCCACGACCACGGCCGGTGGTGACATGGCCTCGCTGTTCTACCCCACGACCCTGATGGCGGAAGAGATCCTCCCGGGCGGGCGCGTCACCGGCTGGACAATGGGCAACTACGCCGGCTTCCCGGTCTTCCACTTCTATTCGACGCTGCCCTTCGTCGTGATCGCGCTGGTCGGCAAGGTGCTGCCGATGGAGCAGGTGTTCAAGCTCGTCACGATCGCCGGCCCCACCACCCTGCCGCTGGCCGCGGCCTACCTGTTCCGCTCGCTCGGCTACCGCCGCGGTGCGGCCGCCTTGGCCGCAGCCGCGACCCTGCCTTTCCTTTTTCAGCAGGGCAATTCGATGTGGGGGGGCAACATACCGAGCGTCCTGGCCGGTGAGTTCTGCCACGCCATAGGACTGAGCCTTGCGCTGGTCTTCGCCGGCTACCTGGCAAAATGCATGCAAGGGCGCCGTCCCTGGCCGGTGGCCGCGCTCCTGCTGGCCGCCGTCGGGCTATGCCACACCTACGCCTTCATGGCGGCACTGTGGTACGCGGCCTTCTTCCTCCTACCCATGCCCGGACTGGCCGCGCGGGCGGCCAAGATCGCCGCTCTTGGAGCTCTCACGTTCTTGCTGCTGGCCTTCTGGGGCCTGCCCCTGCCCTCGCGCCTCGTCTTCACGACCGAGTGGAGCATGATCTGGCGCATCAAGGAATGGACCGAGGTCCTGCCCGAGGCGCTATGGCCCGCGGCCGCGCTGGCATCCCTCGGCCTGGTGGCGCTCCTGTGGCGGGCCTGGCTGGGCGGTGAGCATCTGGTGGCCCGGCGCCAGGGCTTTCTCGTCCACGGCCTGGCCGGAGGCCTGCTGCTGTACTTCCTGGTGCCGGCCATAGGGTTCCCCGACATACGCTTCGTGCCGGTGGCCCAGCTGTTCATCTGCCTGCTCGCCGCCGATCTGCTCGACTGGCTCGGATGGCGACTCAACTATCGCACGGTCTACGTGGCCACGGCCCTGCTGCTGTCGCTCACCTGGGCCCAGGCCCATCTCGGCTACATCCCGGCCTGGCTCAAGTGGAACTACTCCGGTTACGAAGGCAAGAGCACCTGGGGACAGTTCGAGAGCATCAACGAACACCTGCGCGGCGACCTCAACGACCCGCGCGTCGTCTTCGAGCATTCACAGAAGCACAACCGCTTCGGCAGCTCGCGTGCCTTCGAGAACCTGCCGTTGTTCTCGGGACGCTCGACCCTGGAAGGGGTATTCCATCAGGCGTCCCAGAACTCGCCGTTCGTGTTCTACATCCAGTCGGAGGTTTCCGAGCGCGGCTCGGGGCCCTTCCCGCAGTACACCTACACCAGGCTCGATCCCGGCAAGGCCCTGCCGCATCTCAGGCTCTACAACGTGGGCGAGATAGTCGTCGTGACGGAGGCGGCCAAGAAAGCCTACGACGCGCACCCCGGGTTCACACGGAGCTTCGAGGTCGGACCATACGTTGTCTACGAGGTCGGCGGAGGCGACACCGGCTATGTCGTGGCGGCCGCCAACGAACCCGTGCTCTACGACGGCCCCGACTGGAAACTGGCCTTCTACCGTTGGTTCAAACACCACGAACTGCTCGACGTTCCGCTGGTGCCGGCCGACATGATCGACGAGGAAACAGCGCGCCATTTCGTATGGACCACAGACTCGATAGGCCGCCTGCCGCGCACGCCCATCGAGGGCGATTGCGATGTGAGCAGCCGGCTCGAGCAGTACAAGATCACCGTCGAGACCAGCTGCCCCGACCGTCCGCACATCGTAAAGGTCTCGTACTTCCCGCGTTGGCGGGCCCGGGACGGCTCCGAGCTGTTACCGGTCTCACCCGGTTTCATGCTGGTTCGTCCGCGCTCGAACCACCTCGAACTCGTCTACGGAACCAACGCCATCGACGTCGTCGGCATCGTGCTGAGCGGCAGCGGGCTGCTCGTGCTCATCGCCCTTACCCTGCGACCGGGCCTTGCCGCCAGAGCCTCTTCGGAGCTGGCGGCAAGGCTCGGACCCGGCTGCCGCTTTCTCGAAGACAGGGCCCGGCTTATCCTCGTGTTGGTGCTGGTGGCTGCGGTCGCCGCGGCCACGACCACACGCCTGTCAATGAGGAACCCGGATGCACTTTATGACCAGGCGCACGAGCGTTATCGCAAGCGCGAGTTCAACGAGGCCGTCGAGCTGTTCGAGCAATGGATCGCCACCGACCGGGACACTTTCAAGCAGGCCACCGCGCTGTACCAGCTGGGCGCCAGCTACACGGCCCTGGGCCACCACGCAGCCGCCGTGCTGGCCCATCAGCGGCTACGCTTCGAGTTCCCCAACGTCAACTACGGTGCCGGGACCCTGTTCCACCTCATCTCGAACTACGCCGCACTCGGACTTGATGACAGAGCCCGGCGGGCGCTGGCCGAACTGGCCGATGATTTTCCTGGTTCGAACTGGGAGACCAGGCTCAAACGCGAACGCCCGCAGCTATTCAGTGCCGACGACCGAAGCGGTGGTCGATAGGATCCCCATCTCGAGCATCCGGTCGGCGTCCAATTCGACGGTCACCGGCTCTGAGACCGCCGCCTGGGCGCCAAACCGTCGCCACGCCCCGAAACGCCAGTTGCGCGCCAGGACGGCGGCCGAGACCGGCCCGGCGTGGTCGAGCCCGGCAAGCCCGGCCAGGGTGGCCGCGACCCCCCGGGCCACCATCGGCTGCTCGGCGCGGCCCGACCGGCCGTCGGCCAGCCACATGAAACCGTGCCCGCCCTGTTGCGGGCCGGGGCTGGCCAGGATGACGACCCTCGTCTCCGAGCCGGCCGTGGCCAGGAGCTTGGTGAGCCGGCCCTCGAGCGTCCTGTAGGCGGCGTCCACCCGCTGCGGTTCCGCGCGATAGGCGGCCGCTAGGGGCAACAGCAGCGGCTCGTGGTAGATCAGGGTACGCCAGCGGCCCGCGGCAAGCGCGGTGGCGGCCGCGGCGCGTGCGGCCGTGACTTCCTCCAGGTGCGCAGCGTAGTACTCGGTAAGACGCGAGGACGCCCCCGTCCAGGACGGGATGTCGGCCACGTAGGTCAGATCCTTGGCCAGCTCGGGCAGGCCAAGGGCCCGGTTGCCGAAATGGCGCCGGTAGACGGGGCTCAGATAGAGCGTGTCACGGCCGAGCCGGAGCACCTTGAAGATGCCCGTGCGCCCGTCGCCCGAACCGAGTTCGAGCCAGGGGCTCCAGGACCCGGCGGCAAGCCCATCGACCGCCGTTATGAGAGCGCCACCGGCAAGGACATAGGGCCAATCGAGGCCACCCCCCTTGGCGGCCCGTCTCGATACCACGCGGCCGGTGCTGTCCCCGATGAAAGCTTCGGCGACAAGCTCGCCGGGTACTACCAGGGCGCCGGCGCCGGTCTCGAGGGCGGTGCCGGGCACACCGACGGCGATCACGCCGCGACCGTCGAGTTGCCAGAACCAGGGCGCATGCTCGTCTCCCATCGAGGCCCGGCACGGAGCGTCCGAAACGGCCAGCAATCTGCGCCAGAACTCGGCGCCGTAAAGAAGGCAGTCGGCCTTGAAAGGGCCCCCCACGCCCGAGTCGAGAAGGCCGGCCAGGGTCTGCATGCCGTCGCGCCCGGCGCGCTCGCGCAGTTCGGACAGCCCCGTACCCTCGATATCGACGACCAGCAGTCGCGAGCCCGAAGCGTAGTGGCGCGGCATGAGTGCGGCCAGCAACAAGACGGCCGCGATAAGTCGTATCCCTGTCCTCACCGGCCTGTTAGACTTCCAGAATCGCGGTCAATAGACTAGGCGCCGCTGCGGGCAAGGACCCGGTGAGATGTCCCAGAACCGAGCAGCCCCCGGAACGCCGCGCCCCGCTCACCCCCTCGTCTCCGTCGTAGTTCCGGTATTCAACGAACAGGCCTGCGTGCGAGAGCTGGTCCGTAGGCTCGCGGCCGTTTTCGGCGGGCTGACCGCGGACCTAGAGATCATCTTCGTGGACGACGGCAGCGACGACGAGACCCTTGTCGAGATCGAGGCGCTGGCCGCGGCCGACGCCCGCGTCAAGTTCATTTCGCTGTCTCGCAACTTCGGCCATCAAGTAGCGCTTGCCGCCGGTCTCGAACGCGCCGGCGGCGACGCGGTCGTATCGATGGACGGAGACCTCCAGCATCCGCCCGAACTCATCCCTACCCTCATCGACACCTGGACCAGCGGCAGCGACGTGGTCTATACGGTGCGCCGCGCCAACCGCGGCCACGGCATAAAGGAAGCGGTTTCGCGGGCGTTCTACGCCTGCTTGCGCCGGCTCACCGGCGTGGACGTGCCCACCGGCGCGGCCGACTTCCGGCTGCTCGACCGCAAGGTCGTCGATGCGCTCGGCGATTGCAACGAACATTTCGTGTTCGTGAGGGGGCTGGTGCCCTGGCTGGGATTCAAACGCACGGCGGTCGACTACGAGGCCGACAGCCGCTACGGCGGACACACGAAATACGGAACGGCCAAGATGCTGGGGTTTGCGCTCGACGGTGTCTTTGCCTTCTCCACCGTGCCGCTGCGTTTCATCTCCATACTTGGCGCCGTGACCATCACCCTCGGCATGGCCTACGCCGGATATTCGGTCTACGTGCGGCTGTTCACCGAAAGGGCCGCGTCCGGGTGGGCCTCCCTCGTGGTCGTGGTCCTTGTCTTCAGCGGCACGCAATTGCTCAGCCTGGGAATACTGAGCGAGTACATCGGGCGCATCTACGAAGAGGTCAAGAGGCGGCCTCGCTACGTCATCGACCGGACAAGCCCGGGCCTGTCGGAAAGCTCCACGCCGGCCGAACCGTGAGGCCGGCCGCAGCCGCAAAGGCCGTCGCGGTCCCCGTGGCGCTCGTCTGGCTGCTCGCCGCCTGCGGCGGTTCCACACTCACCTTCGGCGGCAAGACCGACGATGGCGAAGAAACGGCCATCGTGCGCGGCAATATCGAGAAGAGCACCCCCTTGGTGGCCTCGCGCGACACCGTAGTGTTCGTGTATTCGGATCTCGCAAGTCTCGTCGACTTCCTGGCCGCACCGCAGACCTACACCTCGTACACCGACGGCGAGCTTTATGTGGTCGAAGCGGGCGACACGGACTTCACCGTCTCGGGGCTGGCCGGGGGGGCGCTCACCGTGATCTTCTTGCGCGACGAGGCGAGCGCGAGCGCCGACGGACAGATAGACAGCGGAGACCCGGTGGCCGTTCTTTCCGACGCCGACGGCAAGCTAGCCGATGTGCGCGGCGGCCAGACGGTGGTCCTCGAGGACGTCGAGATAGACTACACTAGCGCCACGGCGGTGGCTGACGATATCGAGCTGGCCGGCAGCGAGGAAGACTGAGGCCTAGGTGTAGGAGCCGCCCGTTACCAGGATGCAGGTGCCGTTGACGAAGTCGGCCAGCGGAGAGGATAGGAACAGGACCGGGCCGGCCGCATCGCGAGGGCTGCCGGGCCGGCCGAGCGGAATACCGCGGATCGCACCCTCCCTCAGCTTGTCGGGAATGCCGAGAGACACCTCGTTGCCGTCTATCTCTTCGCGGTCGGCGACATCCTTGGCCGCGGTCAATCGGGTGTCGATGAACCCGTAGGCCACCGCGTTCACGTTGACGTTGTAGCGCCCCCACTCCTTGGCAAGGGTCTTGGTCACGCCGACGATGCCGGCCTTGCCCGCCGAGTAGTTCACCTGCCCCATGTTGCCGGCCACCCCGCTGGTCGAGCTTACGTTGACGACCTTGCGGCCACGCGCACGGCCATCCGCTTCGACCTCGGCCTTGGCCTGATCGCGCCAGTGCAGGGAAGCCTCGCGCAATATCCTGAAGGGGGCGGTCAAATGGCAGTCGAGCATGGACTGCCACTGCTCGTCGCTCATTTTGTGGATCATGCCGTCGTTACAGTAGCCGGCGTTGTTGACGATGATGTCGAAGCCGCCGAAAGCGTCCCTGGCCGCACCCAGGAGCTTGCGCGCGAAGTCCGGCTCCGTGACCGACCCGACGACGGCCTCGGCCTTGGCGCCACCGGCACGCAGGTCCCCGAGCGTGTCCTTGGCGGCGCTCTCGTCGAGATCGTTTATGACGACCGCGGCGCCGTGTTCGGCCATCAACTCGGCCACGGCTCGTCCGATACCACGGCCCGAGCCTGTCACGACCGCGGTCTTGCCCTCGAGAAGTCCCACTCTATTGCGCGACCAAGCTCGTGCTCAGCCGACCAGCCCGAGGTTTTGAAGAAGGATGACGGCTACGGCAAGCGGGGCCAGATAACGCACGCATACACGCCAGAGCCCGAAACCCGCAACGCTTGTACCGAGGCCCCGGTAGCCCTCCTTGGTCTCGGCCGTCGACATCACAAAGCCGGCGAACACCGCGATGAACAAGCCGCCGACGGGCAGCATCCAGTTGGTGGCCGCCGCGTCGACGCGGCCCATGAAACCGGCCACGGTGGCCGAGGGCACGCCGAGCAGGAATATCACCAGGCCGCTGGTCCAGGCGGCCCTAGCGCGGGACCAGGCGAACTCATCGACGAGGAAGGCCACGACCACCTCGAGCAAGGATATCGCCGAGGTCAGGGCCGCAAATATCAACAACGAAAAGAAGGCCGTGGCCAGTAGCGCGGAGGCCGGCATGAGAGCGAAAGCACGCGGCAACGTTATGAAGACGAGACCCGGCCCCGCATCCGGCTCCAAGCCGAAGCTGAACACGAGCGGGAAGATGACCAAGCCGGCCAGAATGGCGATCGCCGTGTCCAGAGAAGCGATGGTGACGACGGCGCGCGGTAGGCTCTCGCGCCCTTCGAGGTAACTGCCGTAGGTGATCATGGCCCCCATACCCAGGCTCAAGGAGAAAAAGGCCTGCCCGAGGGCGGCCAGCACCCCCGACCAACCAAGCTCGGAGAAACGCGGCTCGAGCAGGAAGGCCACGCCGGCACGGGCACCGTCGGAGGTCAGCGAGTAACCGAGCAACAGCACCAGGAATGCGAGCAAGAGCGGCATCAGGATCTTGTTGGCCCGCTCGATACCGTGCTCGACACCGCGCGCAACGACCCAGATAGTCACGACCATGAACAGGGCCTGCCACGAGACCTGACGGCCGCCGTTGCTGGCAAGCTCCTCGAAAGCGGAACCGAACTCGGCGCCGTCGACCGCGAGCAGTCCCGCCGCCGACCGGACCGTGTAATCAAGGGCCCACCCGGCGACCACGCCGTAAAAGGAGAGGATCACGAAACCCGCTGCCACGCCCAACCATCCGACCAGAAGCCACGGCCCGCCGCCGCGCAGCACGCGGAAGGCGCCCACCGGATTGCGTCCCGTCTTGCGCCCTATCATAACCTCGGCAAGCAGCAACGGAACGCCTACCAGCAGGACGGCGCCTAGGTAGACCAGCACGAAAGCGCCGCCGCCGTTCATGCCGGTGCGGTAGGGGAACATCCAGATGTTGCCCAGCCCAACGGCCGAGCCGGCCGCCGCCAGGATAAAACCGAGCTGGCCGCTCCAGCTACCGCGTGAGGATGGACCCATCGATGAAGGCCGGTGCCCGGGAGAGGACCGGAGGCAATACTATAGCGAGTGGGATGAGGTGGTTAAACGGGAGGCTGCGGACGATCAGCCCAGGTTCGGGGCGTTCATCGCGAGCAGACCCGAGGCAATCACGACCCCGACGATCCATGCGGCCCACAGGACAAGAGGCACGCGCTCTATGGTCCGGACCGTACTGGCTGCTATTTGAGGGAAGCTCACGAGATTGAGATTGACGCCGTTATGAGGGACCGTCAAGGGCTTTTAGGGGAAATCCCTAATCTGAATCCGGCTCAGGCCGGCGCGCCCTGAAGATGCTGCTGGAACGGCAAAACGCCCGACTGTACGCGGACTTACACGGCATGTCCGGCACCGCATCCGAGGCCGGGCCGGCCCCGGCCCTGCTCCTGCACGGGCTTGGCGGCACGGCTCGTAGCTGGCAGGGCCTGGCCCGGGCCCTGGCCGGGACCCGCCCCGTACTGGTCCCGGAGCTGCGCGGTTGCGGGCGCTCCGAGCGCGGGACCGAAGCTCTCTCGCTCGAACTCTTCGCCGACGACGCGGCGGCCTTTCTTGACCGTCTCGGCGCCGGGCCTTGCCACCTCGTTGGCCACTCCCTCGGCGGCGTCGTCGCCCAGGACCTGCTCGTCCGGCACGGGCAGTGGGTCCGCTCGGCGGTGCTCGTCAGCACCTCGGCGCGCGTCGGCGAGAAGGCCCGCAATAACTGGCAACAGCTCGCCGACAGGGTCGAGCGTGAAGGCACCGGCCAGATGGCCGCCGCGACCGCACGCGGGTTCTCGGAGGACTTTGCCCGCGCCAACCCCGAGACGGTGGCCCACCACCGCCACCTGACCGAGCACAGCGACCCGGCCGTGTGGGCCGCCATGGCGCGTGCGGCGGCACACTACGACTATGAAGCGCGCCTGGGAGCCATCGAACAGCCGGTTCTGGTCCTGCAGGGCACCCAAGACCGTCTCACGCCCACAGGCGGCTCGGTACTGCTCGCGCGTGCGCTCGGCAATGCCACCCTCGAGATGGTCGAGGGCGCGGGCCATCAGTTGCCCGCCGAAATGGGAGAGGCGTTCACCGAACGGATGGAAGCGTTCTTCTCAGCCGCCGAGGTACTCGAGTAACGCTCGCGACCTGTCCTCCGGCGCCCGGTCCGTCTCGACGCCGAGATGTTCGGAGAGCCAGCCGGCGATCTGCTCGGCTGTGAGCGAGGTCGTGGCCACGAGCGAATTGTCGGCAGGGACGCGGCCCGGACCTACCGGGTGGCAGGCGTAGCAATCCATGCCCTGGCCGTCGGTGTCCGGGTGCACGCGCCGGCCCGGCCCGGCCCCTTCGCCGGCCTCCAGCACAATGGCGCTCCTGTCATAACCGTCGAGCCCGGCAAGATAGGCGACGATCGCGTTGGCCTCTTCCTCGTCGAGACCGAAGGTCGGCATGCGCACCGACAGCCATGGACGCAAGCGTACCGGCTTGATGATGAAATCGAAAAGCCATTCGGGCTGCACCTTCATGCCCTCCCCTTCGAGAATGGGCGGGGCGTTGTCGATGTCGTCCTCGTAGTATTTGCGAATGGCGCCCTCGCGGCCGTCGAAGCTGTGGCAACCCTGGCAGTTGTAATACGACACCAATTCGCGGCCGCGCTTGAGGATGGCGGCCCGCCCCTCATTGTCGGCATGGTAAGTGGCGTTCACCTTGTGATCGACGCGGCTGGCCAGGAAGACCGTGAGAGCGCGCGCGTCGGCCTCGTCGAAGCCGAACTCAGGCATCACCTGCGCTATACGGTCGGTCTCATAGGTGCGCGGCGTGAGGATCTTGTTCGCGACCCAGGCGTCCCAGCTGTGCGGGATGTCGAGCCGGTCGCCGAAGAAAAGCTCCTCTACATGCTTGGAGCCCATGGTGTTGAGCTCCACCCCGATGCGCGACTCGGATTCCATCCCCGTTATCGGGTGGCAGCCGAAACATCCGTAAGTGCGGATAAGCTTCTCACCACGAGCCACCGCCTCCTGGCTGGCCAGGCGCGCGCGTAGCTCCGTGTCGCGTTCGGCCGGCGGCTGTTCGGATAGTGTCAGCAGGTAGGCGGTGATCGCCCGGGCCTCACGGTCGGTGAGCCTCAAGTGCGGCATGCGGGCGGTCTCGGAATAGGACCGCGGGTCTTTTATCCAGTTGTATATCCAACGCGCGTCGGTCTTCTCGGCAATGCGGGCCAGATTGGGAGCCGTGTCCTTGCCGCCGGCGACCTGGCTGGCATAGCCGTCCGCGCTCAAACCATGGCACCCCAAACAGCCCAGGCTCTCGGCAAACCGTTTGCCGTCGTCCACTAGCGCGGCATCGGCCGTGCCCGGCGGCGCCGGGTGGGACGCTATCCACTCGAGCGAGTCAGCCAGCGAGGAGTCAAGCAGGTAGGCCGTTACCGCCTCGGCCTCGTCGCGCTCGAGGAAGAACTCCGGCATGCGCGTTCTCGGCCTGAAGGAGTGCGGGGCCTCTATCCAGTCAACCAGCCATTCGGGACTGGCCTTGGCGGCGATGCGACGGAGCGAGGGTCCGGCCTTGTCGAGGTGTTCGAAGCCGTCGACGAGATGGCAACCGTGGCAGCCCATCTCGCGGAAGAGCCACTCGCCACGCGCAGCCACATCGGCGCCGTTCATCCCTTGCACCGAACTGTGACAGCTCAAGCATCTGGTCTGAACCTTGTCGTGGGAGTCGAAGAGCGGGTCATCCCAGTAGGCGACCATGCCGTGGGCCTGTTCGACGGAATTGATCGAGGGGCCCTGCCCGCCGTGACAGGGCGTGCAGCCGAACAACTTGACCTCGTGGTTGCCGATATAGTAGGCGCGCTCGGGGTGGGTCTTGAATGGGTTGGGCTCGTCTTCGAAACCGGCCCGGTCGATGCCCACGTGGCAGTTCTGGCATCTATCGACGCGGTCGACCCACTGGTCAAAATTGTTCTTCTCGTAGGTCTCGAGAACGACCTGGTCGATCGTCGGTATGCGGGGGAAGCGGCGCCCGAGAACCTCGAGGCTGACGCCGTCGAGTTTCTGGAACAGCCCCTCACGCTCACGGTGGTAGGGCCTCATGGCCTCGAGCAACTCGCTCTCGCGTACCACGGTCGCGTCAATCTCAGCCTGTATCCCGGCCACAACATCTTGCGCCGAAGCGTAATTCGCACTA